>JAMHUH010000759.1:0-13919 GCA_035904925.1 Nannocystaceae bacterium | reverse complement strand
CGATCGCCGTCGACCCGCTGGTGTCGCCGCCCACGTAGTCGGCCGAGTTCCACAGCGGCGTGCCGTCGTTGTCGATCGCGACCAAGTGCTTGCCCGGCCCGCCGACCACGATCTCGGGCAGCCCGTCCATGTCGATGTCGCCGACCGCAGGGTTGGCCGTGCCGTCGGTCCGATAGGCCGCGTCCTCGACCCACCAGACCTGCTCGCCGGTGTCGCCCCGCAGCGCGCGGATGATGCCATCGGACCCGGGCGTGCCTGCGCGGTAGCTGTTGAACACGACCTCGGGCACGCAGTCGCCGTCGAGATCGACGACCACGGGGATCGACGAGACGTGGGTGTGCTCGGGCGAATCGATCACCGGCACGTGGACCCACGAAGGCGTGCAGAACCCGTTCACGCACACCTCGGCGGTCTGGCACACGCTCTCGTCCACGCACGCGACCTGCTTGCGCGTGCCCCAAGTGAACTCGGGCCGGGGCAGGAATTCGGCCGGCGGCGGGATGTATTGGCAATTGGGATCGGCCATGCTCGGCACGCACAGCCCGAGCCCCGAGTCGCAGGTGTAGCCACGATCGCAGGTCGAGGTGTCTTCCTTGGTCGCGCACGAGAACTCGCTGCAGCTGCCGGCCGGGACCACGCAGGCGCCCAAGTAGCAGACCTCGGCGTCCGTGCAGCAGGCCCCCTCGGAGCCGCAGACCGGGACCCCGCCGCAGTCGCTCCCACACACGCCCTCGAAGCAGACTTGATCGGCCTCGCAGCAAGCCCCCTCGCACTCGATCTGCTCGCCGCTGCACGCCGGCCCCGTCTCGCTCGCGCTGCTCGAGTCGCTGTCGCTCGCGGTCTCGCTGCCGGCCGTGTCGGTGCCATCGCCGGTGCTCAGGCTCTCGTTGGTCAGCGCCTCGTCGTCGCCGACTCGCCCGCCATCGTCGCTACAGCCGGAGGAGCCGAGCACGAGGCCGAACGCGAGCAACAAGGGAGCGGAGGCGGGGGGCCGAAGCGCGAGCATGGACCGACGCTATGCCGCCCCGCGTCCGATCGCCATCGATTTCGTCGGGCCATGATCGGAACCAAGGCATGAATCCAAGCAGCCAGGAATTCATCAATGGGCCGAACGCAAATGGGCCGAACGCAGCCTCGTTCGTCGAGCGCAGCCTACTTGCTCGAGGGCGGCTCGCCCTCGCCCTGGGGCGAGCGCGCTTGCCCTTGGGTCTGGACCTGGGCCAGACCGGCGTAGGCGGCCACCTGACGGGTCGCGTTCGGCAGGACCGCGCCGACGATCACGGCGGTTCGACAGCTCTTCTCGTCCTCGGCCTCGGCCCGCTCTTCGCCCTCGACCGGCTCGACCCGGACCTCGGCGAGCAGGCGCTCGGTCCCGCCGCCGACGTAGATGGTGCCGGAGGTCGGGGTCGCGTCGATGTAATTGCGGCCGACGGCGACCCGGACATGGTCGGTCTGGGCGAGGATTCCGTTGGTCGGGTCGAAGCCCTTCCAGCCGACCTCGGGCAGGTAGAGCTGGATCCACGCGTGCGAGGCCTCGGACTGGATCTGGTTGGGGTTCTTGGGCCCGGTGTAGATGTAGCCGCAGGCGTAGCGAGCCGGGACGCCGAGCAGCCGAGCCATGCAGATGAACAGGTTGGTGAAGTCCTGACAGACGCCGCGCCGCCGCTCGTAGACCTCCCACGCGGTCGTGCTGTTGGTGGTCGAGCCGGGCACGTACTCGTAGTCGGAGAAGATCGTCGCGTTGATGTCGAGCAGGGTCTCGAGCAGGTCGTAGTCGTTGCGCTTGACGAAGCTGCGCGCGTAGTCGATGAGCTCGAGCAGCTGGGTCTCGGGCAGCTCGGGCGGGAGCAGATAGGGCGTCAGCATGTGCCGCTGCCAGGGCATCCAGACCAAGGGAATGGTCGTGCGGGCATGCAGCGGCCGATAGGAGAGGGGGTCGGTGTCGAGCACGCGGACGCGGGTGCGCGCGATGATCTCGAGCTCGGTGTAGGGGACCTCGACGACCAGCTTGCGGACTTGATTGCCGAAGACATCGTCGAACTCGCGCTCGCGACAATCGACCGAGATGCTGAGCTCGTGCGAGAGCACCCGCTGCAAGCGATCTTGGGTCGGGGTCAGGCGCAGCATGTGGGTGCTGTGCTCGACCGGCTTGTCGTACTCGTAGAGCGTGCGATGAACGACGTCGTAGGTGCGGACCGGGGCCTGGCGCGGCCGCGATCGCGTCATCGGGTGGACGATCAACGCGGGCGCGCCCGCCCGGGCATCGGGGTCGACCTTGCCGGGCTCGATGCGCTGCCGAATCGCGCCCTCACGCAGGACCAGCAGGGTCCCGGGCGGGACTTCGACCATCGGGATGTCGGGCCCACCGGCGATCTCGAGCGGGCTCGACGAGACCACGATGCCCTTGTGCCCCTTGACCCCGCGCGCGGCCAAGTCGATCTCGATGACCTCGTCGCGCAGGACCAGCGGACCATAGGGCGGTCGCAATTCCCACATGTAGAGCGGCGCCTCTTGATCGACATAGACGACCAGATCGCGGCCGTCGGTCAGGGCGCAATTCATCGTGCCGAATTCGTCGAAGGTCGTGCACCATTGATGCAGGAGGCTGAAGTCGGCGTAGCCGAGGTTTCGCCAGCGGCGATCGGCGATGTCGTTCATCAATTCGCAGAACACCAGCTCGCTGTCGGTCGAGCCGACCGGCTCGAAGAAGCGCTCGCGGGCGACCTCGAGCCGCTGCCGGAGGCTGCCGCCGTGGGCGAACATCCAGTCGCGGCCCCGCCAGCTGCGGGTGAAGGGCTGGGTGTTGGCCAGGCTGTCCTCGCTGCCCCAGCGCGCGTGTCGGACCTGCAACAAGAAGAGCGACGACGCCAGCTGCTCGCTGCCATGCACGAGCGCCGGCTGGCGCTTGCCCTTGGGCGGCGCGGCCTCCTTGAACACCGTCGCCATCTCCTTGCCGTGGCCGTAGTAGCCGACGCCCCAACCATCGGGTCGATCGGCGTCCTCGATCTGGTGATGGAGGGTGAAGAGTGGGGCGAGCAAGCCCTCGAACGACATCACGAGCAGGTTCGGCACGCAGGCGGAGGATACCCCAGCGCCTCGAAGCATGCGCAGCGAGTTCGGCCGACCTTCAGGCGGGTCGTCGCTCGCGTCCGCGCACGCGGACGAACGCCTGCATGGCGAGCGGCATGCAGGTGTCCATGAGTCGAGTCAGAGGCGTCTGCGGCGGCTTGAACGAATTGCCGCCGCCCGTGCGACCCGCGAGCAGGTCACGGACGAATTGCCGATAGGTGATCGGCGTGATCCCGAGCTCGCGCAGCGTGTTGGTGGTGGTCTCGAACAGGTGGTCGCGCTGCATCCGAAAGATCTTCACGACGTGCTCGGTCGCGGTCGCCGGGACCCCGAGCAAGCGCATGACCATGAGCAGGTGGCGTTCGTCGCCCGGCAAATAGGTGACGGGTCGACCGAGCTCGGACTCGAGGATCGCGGCTTGCTCGTAGAGGTCGAGCACCTCGGGGCCAGTCAGGTCGTAGGTCTTGCCGACATGGCCGGGCTCGACCAGCGCGCGGACCATGACCTCGGCGACGTCGCGCACGTCGATCATCGCGATGCCGCCCTCGCCCGCGGGCATCGACATGACCCCGGCCTGCTCGATCATGGCCCAGTTGAAGAGCGTGAAGCTCTGCATGAACCCGTGCGGCCGAACGATGGTGTAGTCGAGCCCCGAGCGGATCAGCTCGGCCTCGATCGCGCCATGAGCACGCAGGTTCTGGGTCGACGCGCACAGGTCGGCGTAGAAGGCCGAGCACTTGACGATCCGCTGGATGCCCGCCTGCTTGGCCGCGCGAATGAACGCGACCTCGCGCGGGATCAACAGCTCGTCGGGCGTGCAGACCAAGTACGCGACCTCGAAGCCGGCGAGCGCCCGAACCAGGCTGGGTGGATCGTCGAAGTCGCCCATCACCACCTCGTCGCCGCGGCGCTCGAGCTCGCGTCGGCGTTGCTCGCTGCGGGCGAGCGCGACGAAGGGGATGCCGCGCGCGCGCAGACGTTGGGCGATGACCTGTCCGGTGTTGCCGGTCGCGCCCGTGAGCAAGATTCGAGCGGTCATGTCAGCCTCCGAGTCAGCCACCGAGGAAGTCGCTCGAGATGTCGCTGGCGCAGGCGTGGACCTCGTCGACGACGTGGGTGATCAGCTCGTGGATCTGGCCCTCGGCGAGCAGCTCGGGCCCGCGTTCGAGCAGCCAGCCGCGCAGCGCGGCGAGGTGTTGCTGCGATCGCTCGCCGGGCCCATCGGGCGCGCGGATGCCCTCGACCCGCTGGCGGGCGGAGTCGAGCGAATAGCGGATCGACCGGGGAAAGCGGCTCTCGAGCACCAGGAATTCGGCCACGCCCTCGCCGGTGACCCGACCTCGATTGCGCCGCATGAAGGGTTGGAAGCCCGCGCACGCGCGCAGCAGCCCGAGCCACATCGCGGTGTCGAGGACCACGTGCGGGCGCTCGCGCGTGATCGCGTGGTGGTGAACGTCGAGGATCCGCGCGGTCTGGTTGGCGCGCTCGAGCACCGAGCCGAGCCGGACGAACTCGAGCGCGTCGTCGCGCAACATCGTGCTGCGCATGATCCCGGTCAAGAGCAGCATCCCGCGCCGGATTCGGCCGTAGAAGCCATGCCGGTCGCGCTCCCACTCGGCGCTGGCGTCGGTGCTCTTCATCCACAGATAGACCCCGTTGATCTGCTCCCAGGCCTCGATCGAGAGGTGGTCGCGGATCGCCCGGGCGTTGTCGCGGGCGGCTCGAATGGTCGCGTGCAAGCTGCTGAGCGTGCGCAGGTCCCAGACCATGTAGTTCTGGACGATCTCGCCGTCCTCGGCTCGGGCCTCGCCGATCAGCTCGGCGAAGCGCTCGCGCTCGCCGGCGACGATGATCATCGGCAGCCAGCTGATCGGTGCCGCGCGCTCGGCCCCGAGCATGGTCTCGCGGGTCGAGCCCAAGGTCCGCGCGGTGCTCTCGGCCCGCTCGACGTAACGACCGAACCAAAAGCAGTGATCGGCGACGCGTGAGATCAGCATTCGATCATCTCCTCGATCAGCGTGCCGCCGGCTTCGGGCTCGTCGGGGTCGTCGTCCTCGAGCACCCAGGTGTCCTTCGACCCGCCACCCTGGCTGGAGTTGACCACGTAGGAGCCCTCGACCAGGGCGACCCGAGTCAGCCCGCCGCAGAGCACCCAGGGGCCCTCGGGCGAGCTGACGACGTAGGGGCGCAGGTCGATCCGGCGCGGCTCGACGCGACCGCGCTCGGGGATCCACGTGGGCGTGGTCGAGAGCTCGATCAGCGGCTGGGCGATGAACTTGCGCGGCTCGGCGCGGAGCCGGACCGCGTACTCGTCACGCTCGGCCTGGCTCGCCTGCGGGCCCATCAGCATGCCGTAGCCGCCGGCCTGATCGACCATCTTCACGACCAGCTGATCGAGGTGGTCGAGCACGTAGGCGAGGTCGTCCGGCCGCGCGCACAGGTAGGTCGAGACCTGCTCGAGGATCGGCTCTTCGTCGAGGTAGTAGCGGATGAACTCGGGCACCAAGGGGTAGATGGCCTTGTCGTCGGCGATCCCGTTGCCGGGCGCGTTGGCGAGCGCGACGTTGCCTTTGGCGTAGGCCCGCATGATGCCGGGGATGCCGAGCATGCTGTCGGGTCGGAAGACCTCGGGATCGAGGAAGGCCTCGTCGGTCCGGCGGTAGATCGCGTGGACGCGCTTGGGCCCTTGCGTGGTCTTGGCGAACACCTTGTCGTCGTCGACGAAGAGGTCGGCGGCCTCGACCAGCATCACGCCCATCATTCGGGCCAAGAAGCTGTGTTCGAAGTAGGCCGAGTTGTAGACGCCGGGCGTCAGGACCACGCTCAGGCACTCGTGGTCGGGGCCTGGCGCGACCGAGCGCAGCGCGTCGGCCAGCCGGGTCGGGTAGGTGTCCACGCCGCGGACCCGGCAGCGGCGCGCGAGCTCGGGGAACACTCGCTTGGTCACGATCCGATTCTCGAGCACATAGGACACGCCCGAAGGGCAGCGCAGGTTGTCCTCGAGCACGCGAAAGGTGCCCTTGCCGTCGCGGATCAGATCGATGCCACCGACGTGCACGCGAACGCCCCCGGGCGGATCGATGCCGCGCAGCTGCGGCAGGTAGGCGTCGGAGCCGAGGATGATGTCGGTGGGGATCTTGGGGTTGGCGAGGATCGCTTGCTCGCCGTAGATGTCGGCCAAGAACAATTCGAGCGCGCGGGTCCGCTGGATCAGACCGCGCTCGAGCGTGTCCCACTCGCTCGCGGTGATGATCCGCGGGATCGGACACATCGGGAACACCTTCTCGACCCCGGCCGAATCGGAGTAGACCGAGAAGGTCACGCCCTGGTTGAGCAGCGCGAGGTGAGCCAGCTCGGCCCGATGGGCGAGCTCGCCAGCGCCGAGGCGAATCAGCGGATCGAGCAGCTTGCTCATGTTGGCCCGCGGCCGCCCGAGCCCGTCGGGTCCGCTCGGGACATAGAGCTCGTCGTAGGTGTCGGGCAGCGGTCGGTAGCCGGCGAATGCGTCCGCGCCCCCACCTCCGCTCGTCTGGCTCTGAGATTGCGACTGGGCCACCGCCGCGGATTGTAACGCATTAGTGCGGCCCCTGGGCCAGCTCGATCAGCTCGTCCAAGCTCGCCTGCGCCGACGCGAGCGCGTGACAATCGAGGTGGGTCAGCAAGTCGGCGCCAGCCAGCCAGGCCCGCTCGATCTCCGGCTCTTGGTCGAGTCGGTGGAGCAGGGATCCGAGCTCGCAGTCGATCGCGTGCAGGCCCGCCTCGAGCATCACGATGCCCAGCGTGGTCTTGATCTCGTTCTTGGCCAGGCGCAGCGCTTCGTCGACCGGGACCGCGTCGCTGCGTTCGAACTCGTCCGGGGCGGCGTGGGCGTCGGCGCAGGCCGAGCGCGAGAACGAGGCGTGACCGCGGCAGGCGAGCGGACGGACGGCGTAGATCGAGCAGCGACCCGCGCTCAGAAACACGCAAGGTCGCCGCGACAAGAACAGCGCGTCTTCGTCGGCGCGCGCGGCCGCGTCGGCCTCGGTCAGCGCGAGCGCGAGCTGCTGGCGCTCGGATTCGGGCCAGGTCGCGCGGACATGCGCGTGGATCCGCAGGGCCTCGGCCATCGAGAGCTCGTCCTCGGCACTCGTCACGCGCGAAGCCTAGCAAGTCGGACCCGGTCGTGTTGGTCGCAGTTGCAGCGTCGCGCGACGCGGCGCGGCGGGCCGATCAACTGGGTTAGTCTCCCTGCGTGCGCCTGCTCGTTCAACATCGAAGCCACTACGTGTACCCCAAGCCGGTGTCGCTCGGGGCTCACACGCTGCGCCTTCACCCGGCCAGCCACGCCAAGGCGCATGTCGAGACCTATCACCTCGGCTGCGAGCAGGCCGAGCGGATCCAATGGACGATCGATCCCTACGGCAACAAGGTCGCGCGGATCTCGTTTCCCTGGGACGAGCGCTTCCGCGAGCTCGACATCCTGGTCGAGCTGGTCGTCGAGGTTCGCTCGGTCAACCCCTTCGACTTCTTCGTCGATCATCGGGTCGAGGAGCTCGGCTTCACCTACCCGGCCGAGTACGCGCTCGAGCTCGCGCCCTTCTTGGGCCTCGACGATCCCGCGTTCGCCTGCGGCGAGCAGTTCGAGACCTTCTTGGCCGAGATGCCGGACGAGGGCCGAACGGTCGACGCGATCGTCCAGATGAACGCGCTGGTCAACCGGCGCATCGACTACGTGATCCGCGAAGAGCCCGGCGTGTGGACGCCCGAAGAGACGCTCGCGCAGGGCCGCGGCAGCTGTCGCGACTCGGCCATGCTCTTGGTCGCGCTCCTGCGTCGACGCGGGATCGCGGCCCGCTTCGTCAGCGGCTACCTGATCCAGGTCACCGACGAAGGCATGCTGCCCGATCTGCCCAAGGGCCTCGATCACGACGTCGTCGATCTCCACGCCTGGGCCGAGGCCTATGTTCCGGGTGCCGGCTGGATCGGCCTCGACGCGACCTCGGGCTTGATGGCGACCGAGGGCCACATCCCGCTCGCCTGCGCGTCGACGCCGACCTTGGCCGCGCCGCTCTACGGCAGCGCCGAGATGGCCGCCGAGCAGGTCGACTTTCGCATGTCGGTCGCGCGCCTCGGTCACGAGCCGCGCCCGACGGCGCCCTACACCGACGAGGTCTGGGCTCGCTTGCGCGAGTCGGGTCGGCGCGCCGACGCCAAGCTCGCGACCCTCGGCGTGCGCATGACCATGGGCGGCGAGCCGACCTTCAACGCGCGCGAGAACACCGAGCTGCCCGAGTGGAACACCAGCGCGCTCGGGCCCGACAAGTGGACCCGTGGCTTGGCTCTGGCCACGCAGCTGCGCGAGCGTCTGCATCCGGGCGGCGTGCTCCTGCATCGGATGGGCAAGCACTACCCGGGCGAGAGCATGCCGCGTTGGGCCCTCGACGCGATCGGTCGGGTCGACAAGCGGCCGATCTGGCAGAGCCGCGAAGGCAGCGAGCGCTGGGCTCGACCGCAGCGAGCCGACGCCGAGCGGCTGGCCAAGGCGCTGGCCAAGGCGCTCGGGCTGCCCGCGCACCTCGAGCCGGCCTACGAAGACCCCTGGCACTTCATGCGCGAGGAGGCTCGGATCCCCAAGGACCTCGATCCGCTCGACTTCGATCTCGCCGACGGCGAGACCCGAGCGCGGCTGAGTCGGGTGCTCGATCAAGGCCTCGGCAGCATCGTCGGCTGGGTCCTGCCGCTTCGCCGCGAGGGCGAGCGCTGGGTTTCGAACGCGTGGAGCTTCCGTCGCAACCACTTGTTCTTGCTGCCCGGCGACAGCCCGATCGGTCTGCGCCTGCCGCTCGACGCGATCCAGGGCGTGGCCTTGCCGGTCGCGCAGCCCGAGCCCGCGCTCGCGGCCAAGGATCCCCGCCGCGAGGTCGCCGAAGACGAAGCGCTCGCGGGCAGCAAGCAGCTGCGTCGGGTCGGCGAGCTGGCCGAGTCGGGCCGCAAGTACACGGCTCACACCGCGCTCTGCGTCGAGTGGCGCGCGCACCTTCACGACGACCAAGGTGCGCTCTACGTGTTCTTGCCCCCGCTCGAGCGCCAGCACGACTTCATCGATCTGGTTGCGATCCTCGATCGCGTGCGCAGCGAGCTGAAGCTGCCGATCGTGCTCGAGGGCTACCCGCCCGCGTCGGGCCGCGTGCTGGCCAAGATCACCGTCACGCCCGACCCCGGCGTGCTCGAGGTCAACATCCCGCCCAGCGAGACCAGCGAGAGCTACGTCGAGCTGATGCAGACCGTCTACGACGCGGGTCTGCACGCGGGCCTGCACACCGAAAAGCACCTGCTCGACGGGCGCCAGGCCGGCTCGGGCGGCGGTCATCACCTGACCTTCGGCGGTCCCACGGCGCTCGAGAGCCCCTTCGTGAACCGGCCCGAGCTGCTCGCCAGCCTGATCACCTTTTTGCAGCATCACCCCTCGCTCAGCTACATGTTCACGGGCCTCTTCGTCGGGCCGACCTCGCAGGCGCCCCGGATCGACGAAGCCCGTCACGACCAATTGCACGAGATCGAGATCGCCCTCGCCCACGCGTTTCGCCAGGCCGGGCAGGCCAGCGCGCCCTGGCTGGGCGACATGCTCTTTCGCGATCTCCTGGTCGACGTGACCGGCAACGGTCACCGAACCGAATTGTCGATCGACAAATTGTTCGACTGGCGGACGCCCGTGGGCCGGCAGGGCCTGGTCGAATTCCGGGCGATCGAGATGCCCCCGCACCCGCGCATGGCCGTCGCCCAGATGCTGCTGATGCGCAGCTTGTTGACGGCGTTGGCCGAGCGGCCCTACGCTGAGCGCTTGGTTCGCTGGGGCGCGGGCCTCCACGACAAATTCCTGCTGCCCTATTGGATGTGGCAGGACTTCGAGGACGTGTTGGCATTCCTCGAGGCCCATGAATTGGGCATGGACGCCGAGTTTTTTCGGCCCTTCGTCGAATTGCGCTGTCCGCTGGTCGGGCAATTGCAAACCCGCGACGTCGAGCTCGAATTGCGCAACGCGATCGAGCCGTGGAACGTGCTGGGCGAGGAGCCGAGCGGGGGCGGGACCTCGCGCTACGTCGACTCCTCGGTCGAGCGCATCGAGCTGCGCGCGCGCGGGCTCGTGCCCGAGCGCCACGCCGTGCTGGTCAACGGCCAGATCCTGACCCTGCGCCCGACCGAGCACGAGGACCTGTGGGTCGCCGGGGTTCGCTTCCGGGCCTGGGCCCCGCCGCACAGCCTCCACGCCCACCTCGGCATCCACCACCCGCTCCACTTCGACGTCGTCGATCGCTGGGCTCGGCGCTCGCTCGGCGCCTGCACCTACCACGTCTGGCACCCCGAGGGCCGCTCGTTCGAGAGCCCGCCGCTGACCCGCTTCGAAGCCGCCGCGCGGCGCAGCCAGAGGTTCACGCGCGGCAACCAGAGCCTCTACCCGATCCACTGGGAGCAGCTCGGCAAGAGCCCCTGGCTGACCAGCGGGGCGCTGCGCGAGCAGGGGCCCTACACCGTCGACCTGCGCCGACTCGACCTCGATCGACCGATGCCCGAGCCGCCGGATCAGGACGCGCCGACGCTGCCCGTCGATCAGCCGGTCACGATCGTCGCGTGGCCGGGAACTTCGAAGCAGCGCTGAGATAGCGTGCCCCCGAGCGCCACGCCTCGCTCCGGTTCTCGCTCGCGTTGGCCTGTGATCGCCCCGCGCCGCCAGTCGTGCCGCCGCCGTCGTGAAGCAGGCCAAGGGCAACGGCACCGACCTCGAGAGCGTCGTGCTCGCGGCGCCGCAGGTCGGAGTCAGGGGCAGACCAGCGCGCCCTCGGGCATGCAGACGTTGCCGTTTCCGTCGATCGGATCGTCGCATTCGAAGCCCTCGCCGCATTGCTCGTCGCCCTCGCAAGGCTGGCCCTCGGCGAGCGTCGGCACGCAGGTCTGGCCCGCGTTGTCGCAATAGAGCCCGTCCTGACAGGTGATCGAGAACCCGTCGCAGGCCTCGCCCTCGCCGACCGGACCCTTGCACACGAAGTCGAGGGTGTCGCAGTAGATGCCCGGGGCGCACAGATAGGTGTCCATGCAGGACTCGCCCTCTTTGGGCAACGCGACGCAGGAATAGGTCATTGGGGCATCGGCCGAATTGAGGCAGAGCGAGCCCTCTTCGCAGATTTCGCTCTGCGGGTCGCAGGTCTCGCCGATCTGCTTGGTCGTTGGCGAATCCGCGAGCTTCATGCACGTGTCACCGGCGCAATAGAGGCCCTGCACGCAGCTGTCGCCATAGACCTCGTAGTAGTTGGTGCAGGCCTCGCCCTCGACCGCGCTGCCCGAGAACACCTTGCAGTTCGAGAACGTGAAGCCGCTGAAGTCCGGGTCGGCGATCAGCTCCGAGGTCGTCTTGCAGCCGACCTGCTCGAAGTAGTTCAGGTACTCGCCCATGCACTCGGCGTCGTAGATCAGCCCGGCGGTCTCGGCCTCGGCGAAGGCCATCCCGAACTCCTGCGTGGCCCCATCGACGCACTGCTCGGGCGTGACCGGGAAGTTGCAGTCGCAGGTCTGCAGCAGGTCGCAGTAGAGGTCGGCGTAGGTCTTCGGCGCCTCGTCCTTGGGGACGGCCCCGTAGCTGCCGCCGTCTTCGGTCTTGCAAGCGGCGAGCGTCAGCGCGAACAGGAGGGTGAGGGTCTTCGACGTCGGGCGGTGCACGGGTCGAATTTACCGCGAGCCCGCGGCGCCGGGGGTAAACTCGCGCGTGGCTGACCAGCGCTGGCCAGGAAAGTGATCTTCGCTGCCCGCCCGCGGTAGATTGCCCTCGCCATGCTCCCCACGACCCGCGACGCGCTCGCGCAGCTGTTGGCGCGGACCTTTCCGCACTCTCGAGACCTCGATCCCGCCACCCTCGACGCCTTTGTCGACGGCTTGATGCGAGTCCGGACGCGGGTCGAATCCGAAGACCCCGAGGACCGGAGGCGGCCGGGCGAGCACCCGCACGAGCACTCGCTCTTCACCTTGCGGGCCACCCACGCTCGGCGGACGCCCGTGACCTCGGTGTTCACCGGCGAGAACCATGCGGTCCGCGTGCGCTTGCCGAGCGATCAGCCGGCGGCGATCGAGACGCCCTTCGGCGTGGTCCTGCCCGACGACCACTTGCTGGCCAGCGTTCGTGAGGTCCGCGAGCGCTTCGGCGACCGGATCGGGCGCAGCTTCGAGCGCATCGATCTGCTCACGCCCCCGCGCGAGTCGGCGATCCGCTTCGCACCGATGTCGCTCTACTTCGGCTACGAGCACGAGGAGGGCGAGCCCAGCTTCGTGATCTACGAGCCTGGCGACGCGCTGGGCCGACCAGGGGCGCTCTATCTGGGCACGACCCTCGCGGCGGTGATCGAAGAGCCCGCTGGCTACAAGCCGACGCCGCTCTCCTCGCCCGAGCATTGGTACACCGGCGGCATCCGGATGGCCGCGAACGGGCGTGACCCCGAGGTCCTCTACATGCACGCGGCCGAGCAGCGCGGCGGCGAGCCGCACTTTCGCCTCCACGTCGAGTACGTCATCAGCGACGCGTCGGAGTCGGTCGAGCCGATCAAGAACCTGGTCGAGGCCGCGCTGCGCATGATGGCGGTCGAGAAGGGCGTCGGAGCCGACCTGAACGTGATCGAGCGCTTCGTCGCCGAGACCGGCTTGGCGATGCTGCCCTGGATCGACAAACCAGAGCGGCCCGACAAGCCAGAGCGGCCCGACAAGCCGGAGCGGATCGAGATCGAGGCCTTCGTGCCCAACCACGCCTTCGATGGCTTCCTCGCCGAGTTGTCCGATGCCGAGCGCGCGAGCTTCGAAGCCTCGGTCGTGCTCTTGCTCGGCGCGGTCGTTCGGGCCGACGGCAAGTTCGATCGGCTCGAGCGGATCGAGGTCGACTGGACCATGAACTTCAAGGTCCCCGCCGCGCTCGGCGACGCGTTCCGCTTCTCGGCCGCCGCGGCGCGCGAGTACGCGGCGCTGCTCGAGCCCGACTGCCGCGCTCCGGGTCCTAGCTTCCAGACCCGCCTCGCCGAGCTCGCGACGATCGTGAGGCGCCTGCCCGAGCCGCTGCACGAGCGTTACACGAGCTTCATGCTCGAGATCTGCCGCGACGCGGCCGAGGCCTCGGGCGAGTGGCTCTGGTTCGGGACCAAGGTCGGGGCCGAGGAGAAGCAGGTGCTGCACGAGATCGCCGCCGCGCTCGAGCTCGAGACATTGGCCTGAGACATGTGGCCTGAGACATGTGGCCTGAATCGCTTGCAAGGGTCGGGGGCGCGAGAGCAGAATCGCGCCCATGATTCGACGAATCGGCGTACCTGGGCTGCTCGGGCTGACGCTCGCCTGTGGCACGAGCGGCGGCCCGGACGACGAGGCCGGCGAGTCGGGCGCGCCAGCACCAGGGCCCTCGGCCGAGGGGTGGATGTCGGCCTACGTCGAAGGTGGGGTGGGCATCACCTGCGGCCAGACCGAGGCCGAGATGATGGCCGCGGGGGCGCCCTCGCTGAGCGTCGCCGACACCACGATCTATGTCGGCTTCGAGCAGGACGGGCAGAATCAAAACCCGGTCTTCGCCCGCTTCGACGCGGGCGTCGAGGTCTATTGCGAGCACCACGAGACCGAGGCGCCCGACGGCCGCGCGGTCGGCCTGACCTGGGACGGCGGCGACCTTGCCTACGTCGTCTACACCATCGTCGGCGGCGGCAACTCGCTGGAGGGCAAGGGCGGCTGGCTGAACGCCTACGCGCCCGGGGCGATCAGCGGCGGTGGGCCCAAGGTCAGCGTGGTCGGCCGGGTCGAGACCACCTTCGGCACGCTCGATCGAGCGACCTTCGTGATCGCCGTGACGTCGG
>JAMHUH010000758.1:0-2826 GCA_035904925.1 Nannocystaceae bacterium | reverse complement strand
CCCGGAAAGAACTCGTAGCGCAGGGCGCCCGAGAAGCGCGGGCCGCCGACGCCACCTTTTTGAGTGACGCGATCGTCGAGGACCAGCCCGGCCCCGAATCCGAACCCGGTGTGGATCGACAAGGGGTACTTCGGCACCGGATAAAAGCCGAAGTCGATCATCAGGCCGCCCTTCATGAAGAAGCGGTCGCGGTTCCACAAGAACGCCCCGCCCGCGTCGACGCCGATCGTCAGCCAGGGAAACACCGCTTGGCCGAGCCGGATCGCTCCACCGCCGCCGCCGAGCGGCGCGCGTTGATCGACGTCGAGGTTGGGGCTGTAGACCCAAGTGATCGCCGGCCAGATCGCCATGCCCAGGTAGGTGCCCGAGATCCGCGGTGGCGCGCGCAGCTTGCCGGGCTCGCTCGCTTCGGGCTCGGCAGGCGGCGCCGCGTTGGCGGTGCGCGTCAGCAGCAAGGTGGCGCTGACGATCGCAGGCCCGAGCACGCGCGAGTGCGGCATCGAGCCGAGCATGGTCCAAGCGAGGTCGGCTCGGCAACCCAGGCGGCAGGGCAATCGGCGGAGCCCCGCTTGGCCTCCAGGAGGCTACATCGGTGGGTGCTGGCAGGTGACCTGGGTCTTGTCGATGATCCAGTGCGGCGGCAGGGCCTCCATCGGCGGCGGGTTGGGCCCGCAGCCGGGATCCTCGTCGTCGACGAGGTGGTCGTGGTCATTGTCGACCCCGTCGCTGCAGGCGCTGCCCGAGGCGCGCGACTCCGGGTCCGGGTTGCCGCTCAGCCACTTGTCCGGCAGCGTCGTCCACAGCCCCTCGAAGAAGCGCTCGTACTGACTGGCCAGCTTGGCGTCGCGGATGATCAGCGTGTTCTCGTCGTTGTCCCACTCGCCGGCCGAGGTCCAGTTCATCGAGCCGACGATCAGGGTCTCGCCGTCGATCAGCGCCGACTTCATGTGCATCTTGCCGCCCCAGTTCTCGATCTTGACCGGGATCCCGACCGCGCGCAGCAGCTCGTGCTTGGTGTAGCCGTTGCTGGCTCCGGTCGCGTCCATGATCACGCGGACCTCGACGCCGCGCAGCTTGGCGTCGATCAAGTCCTTGGTGATCAGCTTGTGGGTCAAGAAGAACACGGCGATGTCGATTCGCTTGGTCGCGCGCTGAAGAATCGGCCGAACGCTGCGCTCGATCACGTGATCCTGGGGCGAGAAGAGCACCTCGATCTCGGTCTCGCCGACCTTGGTCTTGCGGGCGCCGGCCGACTTGGGCTTCTTTTGGTGGTAGTTGCCCTCGACCCACATGTTGTCGAATTCCTGCGTGTACCAGGCCGCGACCGTCGGCGAGTCGATGACCACGACGAGGTTGGCGTTGTAGCCCCCGCTGCAGGTGTCGCTGACGTTGGTCGAGCCGGTCCAGAGCCAGCGACCGTCCACGACGAAGAACTTGTCGTGCATGATCTTGTTGTAGGCCTTGGGCTCCTCGCCGTCCTCGCCCGCGACCGCGACCCCGAAGGGCTCGCGGCTGGCGTGGGTGGCCAGCAAGCAGCGATCGCCCAGATCATAGGCCAGGCACTGCAAGAAGCCCTGGAACCCGTCCGGCCGCTTGCAGCTGTCGGTGTTGAACTTGTCGCCGCGGGCCCGCTTTTGGTCTTCGCGCTCGAGCTCGCGGTCGACCTTGCTGTCGTCGTGGACGTTGCCGATCGCGGCGGCCAGCTCGTCGGTGCTCGAGTAGTAGTTGTTGCCCTTGGAGTCACGATCGACGACCCCGCGGATCTGTACGCCGCGCGCCTTGGCCCGCTCGAGCGCGGCGAGGATGTCTGGCTGGTTGCGCATGCCGTAGATCGCGAAGTCGATGGTGTGCTCGGCCCCCTCGATCAGCGCGAGCACGCTGGTGCACAGCTCGATGTCACAGCTCGACGAAGGCGTGAGCCGACCGCTGGGCTGGTGCATGTGGAGCGCGACGCTGCCCGGGCCCTCGCTCGCGACCACGACCGGCTCGCGCTTGGTCTCGGGGTCGACCGAAGGCGGGCCGTCGCAGCCTGCGAGCGCGAGCGAGAGCAGGAGCGACGAAGCGTAGACACCCGCGCGAGTCATCGCCCGGGAGTCTACGGGTTCGTGGCCACGACGAGGTGACGAACCAGCCACGCTGATTGGCTTGGGCGAGCGAGGCTCGCTGGCGGGTCAGGGAATGAAGATCTGCTCGACCTTCATGCCGCCCGGATAGCCGTACGCCGAGGGCGCGTTGTCGCCGACCTTCTTGCCGTCGTAGCCCCACTGGACGATGCCGAAGGGATCGTCGCTGCGGATCTCGTGCGAGCCCTCGTCGACCACGGTGTCCGAGACCTCGTAGGCCCCGACCGAGTAGAAGTCGCTGACGGGGATGCCGTCGACGTAGACCGGCGCCGAGCCGAGCTCGTGGATGACCTGGACGTAGTGAACGTCGTAGCCGATCCCGGTCACGAAGGCGTAGCGGCTGAGGAACTGCTCGACGGGGATCGCCTGGGCCATCGCCGGATCGCCCATGTCGTTGGCGTAGATGTGCAGGGTCGTGTACTGGACCGGCATGAAGGGCTTGTCGCCCTCGAACACGACCGAGACCCCGTTGGGTACGACCAGGTCGGCGTAGTTGCCTCGCTTGGCCAGGGCGATCGGCGTGCCGGGCTGCGGCGGGTCGGTCGTGATCGTCACGTCGTCGTCGCCCGCGAACACGCGCCAGTAGTGCTGCTCGGTCCCACGCAAAGGCGAGTGCGCGCCGACGTAGGTCTTGCCCCAATAGTCGAGCGGGATGTTGACCTCTTGGATGTGGTCGGTCGTGTTGCAGCAGGCCAGGTCCTCC
>JAMHUH010000757.1:0-3158 GCA_035904925.1 Nannocystaceae bacterium | reverse complement strand
GAAGCGGCGGGCGAAGTCCGAGCCAAGGCCCTGCCGGTCGAGCTCGTCGGGGTCCAGTGGGCGACCGGTGATCTCTTCGCGGGCCCTGGGTGGTCGGGCTGGGAGGCGCTCGGCGCCGACTCGCTCGAACGGCGCCTCACCGGTCTGCGCGCGGCCGGGCGCGAGCGCTTCGAGCCCTCGCCGGATCTCGCCGCGCTGCGCTCGGTCGTACAGAGCGTGGCGATCGCCGATCTCGACGGCGACGAGCTCGACGAATTGATCGTCGGCGTCGGTGCCTGGTGGGCCTACGACGTCCGCGTGCTCAGCCCCCTACGCGAGCGACCCGGCGAGTTCGAGCTCGCCGCCCGACGCAAGCTCGGCTCGGTCGAGGGCTTGATCGCGTTCCCGGCCCCCAACGGGCAGGCCAACTGGATCGCCCTGACCCTGCCCGACTCGCTGCCGAGCCCGCGCGTGTTCCCGAACGAGGCTCGCGCCGGCCAACCCTCGGGCGTACACATCTTGGCCTGGTCGGGCCCGGGCCAAGCGCTCGAGCTCGTCGATCATGTGCCGCTGCCCATCAGCTTTCGGCCGGGCAGCGGCGACCTCGATCACGACGGTCGGGCCGAGCTCGTCGTCCAGATGCCGACGGCCATCGCCGTGCTCCATGCTGGCCGCGACGATCGCTACTCCGCGCTCTGGATCGATGGCCTCTGGTACCACGCCATCGTCGACCTCGACGGCGACGGCGACGACGAGCTGATCGTCAGCGAGCTCGAGGGTGAGCACGCGGGTCGCTTGGTCGTGCTCGGCAGCGGCGACGCGCGGATCCCCTTGCACGACCGCCACTCGCCCCGCGCGGCCGAGCCCCCCGCCGAGCTCGATCACGGCTTGGCCAGCATCTGGCGGCAGGCCGAGGCGCTCGCGTTGATCGGGCTCTTCGACCAGGCTCGGGCCGCGCTCGTCGGCCTCGCCCGGCTCGCGAGTCCGAACGAAGCCACGCTCGCGCTGCGTCGCGCCGCCGAGCTCGCGACCAATCGCGACGCCGCCGAGCTCTACGAAGGCGCCGGCGATCGCGACTCGCTCGCGCGCGCGGTCGAGCTCTACGAGCAGAGCCACCACTTCGCCCAAGCCCTCCGCGTCGCTCGCCAGCTCGCCCTCGTCGACCCGAGCGGGTCGGCCCGCGTCGAGGCGCTCGGCCGCCTCGCCGAGCCCGAGCAGCGGCTCGACTTCGACTTCGATCAGCCCCTCGATCCGAGCTGGCGGATCGAACGCGCCGGGCTGCTGCGCCACGAACCCGGCGGGCTGCGAGTCGAGTGCATCGGCGCCGAGGACTCCGTCATCGCTCGGCGAGCGATCGAGTGGACGGGCGAGCGGCTCGAGATCGAGGTCGACCTCGACATCGCCCGCTTCGAATGGGCCTCGGGCTTGTTCGTCACGCTCGTGCCGGTCGACGAGTCCGGCCAGCCACGCGGAGCCGCGATCGCCGAGCGAGCCCTCGACGCCTGGGGCGGCGGCGATCACTACATGCTCGACGCCAGCCGGGGCATGCCGATGGAGCCTGGCGGAGTCGGTGACGCCCGGGTCATGCGTGGCGCCTTGCCGCCCGCAGGCCAGCACCGCTTTCGCCTCCGCATCGATCTGCTGGCCGGGGGCGACCACACCTGGTCGACGATCACCACGCTCGACGGCACGGGGCCACGCGACACCGCGTTCGAAATGCGCGAGGCCGCCGACCCGACCCGCCTTCGACCCGGTCGCTACGAGCTGCAGATTCGCAGCGGCATCGAGCCCTGGGCGCGCGGCGTCGTCCGCCTCGAACGCCTGCGCGTGCTCGGGGCCCGCGACGACCCCGACGCCCCGACCCCCAGCCCGCGCCAGCGAGCCCTGCGAGACCTCGCCAACGGGGATCACGAGCGCGCGCTCGACCAGCTCGATCACGCCGAGCCGCACGAGTTCGACCCCCGCGACGCCGCCTGGCTACGCGCCCTCGCGCTCGAGCAGCTCGGCCGCTGGCCGCTCGCCCGGCCTTTCCTCGACCAGGCGCTCGGCGACTGCCGAGGTCCCGAAGCGCTCGCCCGCTTCGGCCACGCGATCCTGCTCCAGCCCGATCGCGTCGGCCCGACCCTGCGCCAGCTCTGCCCGCCCGCCGCCTTCTTGGCCGACACCTGGGCCGTCACCCAAGGCAGCCTCTTTCAACACAAAGACCTGCTCGATCTCCACCGCACGCTCACCACTTTGCTCGTCGACCTCGATCGCTACGAACCTCGCGACCTGGACGAGGCCCTCGCTACCCTCGGCCTCCTGACCTCGCGCGCCCGCGGCTGGCTGATGCAGGAGGCCGGCTCCGCGGCCGAGTCCGACCTGCGCCGCGCGATCGAGCTCAGCCAGCGCTGGATCGGGCATTCGTCCTTGACCCGCGAACAGAGCGAGGAGCTCCGCCGCGTCCGCGCGATCGCCCATCTCGAGCTGGCCGTCGTGTTGATGACTCGCGAGCAACGCGAAGCGGCCGTGGACGAATTGGATCGCGCGCTGGCGGTCGATCCGGCGCCGGAGATCATCGCCGACGTGATCGTGGCGCGAGGGGTGTTCGAGCCGCTCGCGGCCACCGGGCTGTGGGCGACGATCGAGCGCGCGCAGCTCGGGCTGAGCGGGCGGTAGTGGAGCTCGATCCGCGAGCTCAGCGTGCAGTCCCACGCTCGCTCGAGAACCTCTGCGCCTCGCCCCGAACCATCTCCGACGAGTCCTTCACCATCCGCTCGAGGATCGCGAGCCCGCGCTCGCCCTCGAGCCTGCCGGCGCGCTGGCAGACGATCAACCGAACCGAGTCATGCGGATCCTTCTCGAGGGCCAGGAGCGCCGCGAGAGCCTCGGGCTCATCGCGCTCGTCCAGAGCATAGGCCGCGGTGACGCGCAGCTGCCCGGCCGACTCGAACCTCAGCGCCTCGGTCGTGTAGCGATCGCGAGGGAGCTCGTCGGGCTTGGTCTGGCTCGCGCGAATGACGGCTGCCAGCGCGCGGGGATCGTCGAACTTCGCCAGCCGCACGATCGCCTTGAAGCGCCGCTCGTAGTCGGGGATCACGACCCGCTCGAGCCAGTGCGGAAGCGTCCGCGGATCGTCGATCGCGGCGAGCTGCTCGATGGCCTCGCGCGAGCGGTCCGAGTCGTCGCCCTTGGCGGCC
>JAMHUH010000756.1:0-9447 GCA_035904925.1 Nannocystaceae bacterium | reverse complement strand
GCTCAGGTGTGGCTGGCGGAGAAGTCTTGAGCCCAGCCGCAGGGCAGCGTGACCATGGCCAAGGCCGCGAGCCCGTTGCAGTCGGCGCCCACACACTCGATCTCGATCTGCTGGCGACCGCTCATCGCGTTGGCGGTCGAGAAGCTGCCGGTGACGGTGACGTTGTAGTGGACGATCGCGTCGAGCCCGAATTGCGTGCCGACGTCTTGCTCCCCGAAGAGCCGGCTCGGGCAGCTGAAGTCGGCGCCATCGAGGGTGCAGTCGAACACGTTCTGCGAGTCGTCGACGGTGAAGGTCCCGTCGCCGTTGTTGGTGAGCGCGAAGGTGCCGGGGTTGTCGACGCTCAGCTGATCGAACATGCAGGTGTCGTCGATCGCGTCGCTGCCGTGGAAATTCCAGGTCCCGTCGCGGGGCTCGATGTCCGCCTCGCCGCATCCGCCGACCATGACGATGGAGCCGACGATCGAGAAGAAGACGAGGGCGGACAGAGATCGAGCAGCGCGCATGCCCGATGCTAACAACTATGCCGCGCTCCGTGGCTCGAGTTCGCTCGCTCAGCGGGGCTCGAGTTCGAGCGCGAGCACGCGCCCGCCTTCGACCACCTTGCCGCGCAGGCGATGGGGCGCGAGCGAGAGCCGCTCGCGCAGCTCCTCGGTCCCGACGCGGCTCTCGAACCCGCCCGGGAGCGGCCCGGAGGGCAGCGCGATCACGAAGTCGTCGATCTCGCCCTCGACGCTGCCGGGCTGCTCGGCCTCGATCGCGGCCAGCAGCTTGGGCCCCGCGCTCGGTCCGGCGAAGAGCACCTGTTCGAGCGGCTGGCCGCGCAGCACGAAGGGGAAGCCGGGCGTGGCGGGTTCGAATTCGGGGCTGCGCTCGATCGCGCCGAGCCCCGTGATCGCGTCGCGCAGGTCGAGGTCCTCGTTGCCGAGCAGCCAGCGGCGGCCCTCGTCGTCGAGCCGCAGCCGCGCCAACAGGCGCGTGCCCTCGCTGCCGAAGGGGACCTGCAAGGTCAGGCGATCGACGAGCAGGGGCGGGAGCTCGCGCCGCTCTTCGGCCTCGTCGTAGCTGGCGCCGCCGAGCGAGGCCATGACCAGCATCGCGCGATCGACCCGCTCGAGCCCGGCGTGATCGAGCTCGATCAGGTAGCCGTCGCGGGGGTCGAGCTGGAGCGCGCGGATCGAGCTCGGCGGGGCCAGGGCGGCTCGATACCAGGCGATCTGGGCGTCGTCGAGGTAGCCGAGCAGGGCGTGGAGATCGCGAGCTCGAGCGGGCTCGAGCCCGACCGGCTCGCCGTGGTCGAAGTGATCGAGGACCAGCACGTCGTCGAGCTCGCGCACGACCAAGACCGCGCGACCGCTGTCTTGGCGGACGACCGCGACCACGCCCTCGAGCCCGAGCAGCGCGGCGATCAGCTCCATGCCCGGGCGCGGCGGCAAGGGGGTGCCGTGCACGAACACTTCGGAGCCGCCTGGGTGGCGTCCGACCACGTCGCGATGGCGCGCGACGAAGCGACCGATGCGATCGGTCCGACCAAACAGGCGCCAGTGAACCCGCGGGACCAAGGTCGATGCCAGCTGCTCGCGCAAGGGCGCGAGCGTGGTCGCGAGGTCCTCGAGCTGCTCGGCGCTGGGTGAGCAGCTGCGCGAGGTCGCTTGGGTCAGGCAGCGCGGCAGCAAGCCGCTGGCGTCGAGTCGATCGGCCTGGCTGCACAGGCAGGCGCCGCCGAGCTCGAGCGCGGCGCGGCTGACGGTCGCGCGGACCCGGTCGAACTCGACGATCGCCGCCCGGGCCGCCTCGATCGTCGCGTCGTCGGGCGCCTGCAAGCTCGCGCAGACGACCCGGTCACGTTCGAAGCCGAGCTCGTCGAGCGCGATCGGATCGAGGGTCTGCGCGTAGAGGCCCGAGGGCGGCTGCGGGGTCGGGATCGTGTCGAGCAGGCGCGGGAGCCTGAGGTTGCGGCCGGCGATCGTGCAGCGGACCAGCGCGGCGTCGCTGCCGATCCACTGCGGGGCGCCCTTGCCGACGCCGCAGCCAGCGAGCGCGAACGCGAGGATCAGCGGCAAGACGAGGCGCACCACTGCCGACACGATAACGCAGTGTTATCCTGGCCGCAGTGTTCTGGCGTGCTTTGGCTGTGTTTGCGGCGCTCGTGATCCCCGGCGTGCTGATGATCGACGTGATCGCGCGGGCCCTGCCGGGGCCCTGGCTCGGAGCCGCGCTCGCGGGCGGGTGCGCGCTGCCGATCGTGTTTCGCTTCGTCGAGCACCGCAGCCAAGCGCTGCTCGGGGCCGCGCTGGCCGGTTTCGCCGGGCTGATCAGCCCCGAGGTCCCGAGCATGTTTCGAGCGACCGGCGAGCTCGACCGGATGGAGGTCCACGATCTGCGCGAGGTCCCGATCGACGCCGAGCCAGGCGAGTGGATCGTCGTGCGCGGCTACCTGCGCAACGAGTGGACGCTCGACGAGTACCGGGTCAACCGCGGCCAGCGACCCGATCAGAACGCGCCGGCCAAGGCCGTGTTGGTGCCCTTGCTGGGCACGCAGGGCGAGCAGGTCGACGCGGGCGCGGGCTTGGTCCTGGTCGCGCGGGTCAGCCCGGAGCTGGCCGAGCGCGGCGGGCTTCAGACCCTGCGCGGCAAGCTGGTCGAGGTCGCGCCCGCGCTGGTCGAGTCGCTCTTCACCACGCAAGACGGGACCAGCGTCGAGGGCCGGGCGCGGATGCTCGACACCTTCGACTTGCCGACCAAGAGCGAGGCGTGGACGCAGCTGGGTCTCTTGCTCGCGGCGGGGTTGCTCGCGGCGGGGCTGCTCGTGACCAGCGCTCGCGGACGGACACGGCTCGAGCCACGCGAGGTCTGATTCGGATCAAACCTTGCGCCGCTCGAGCACCGCGGCGGCGAGGCGACGCAGCTCGTCGAGCTCGTCCTGCTCGAGCTCGGCCGCGGCGAAGCGCAGCCCGTCATAGCGGCGGGCGAAGGCGATCAGCGGCTCGGCCTCCTCGGCGCCCGCCTCGGCGAGGCGCTGCGCCCAAGCGCGGGCCGACTCGTGCTCGCGCCGCGCTCGACCGCGCTTGGCCATGGTCGTGAGCAGCTTGCGATAGATCAGCACCTCTTCGGGCTCGACCCGCTTGCTGCGCCGCATGAAGCGACGCAGGCCGAGACCCAAGAGCCCGAGGCCCGCGAGCCCGGCCAGCCAGGGCGCGAGCTTGTTCCAGTCGATCTGGACCGAGTGCCCCTCTCGCTGCACGCCGAGCTGCTCGAGCATCGCCATCTGCTTGCCGAGGTCGAAGTCGATCACGTACTCGAGGTAGGCGTCGCGCAGGGCGTCGATCGCTTGGGCGAGGCGCGGGAACCAGGGCGCGTCGTCGCCCGCGGTCCGGCCGTCGGGCGGGGTCGGGTCGAAGGTGATCCAGCCGAGCTCGCCGAATTGGACCTCGACCCACGAGTGGGCGTCGGCTTGGCGGACCGCCCAGAACTCGCCGAGCCGGTTGTAGTGACCGCCGTAGAAGCCGTTGACGTTGCGGGTCGGGACCCCGACCTCGCGCAGCAGCAGCGCCATCGCGGTCGCGAAGTACTCGCAGTGGCCGGCCTTGGTGTCGAGCAAGAAGCCCTCGATCGGATCGAGCTCGCCCGAGCGCACGCGCTCCGAGAGTGGTTGGTCGAGGCTGTACTCGTACTCGCCGAGCAAGAAGTCCTGGACCGCGGCGACCTTGTCGAGCCGGGTCGTGGCGCCCGCGGTGATCCGCTCGGCCAGCGCCCGCAGCTCGGGCGAGCGATCGTCCTCGAGCTGCAGATAGGCGCTCAGCTCGGGTGGCACCGGCGGATCGCCGACCGCGGCCAGCTCGGCCCGGCTCGGCTCGCCGACCCGACCGACGAATTCGTATTGCAGCGGTCCACCCGAGCGATCGAGGATCCGAACCTGCTCGTCGACGTCGATCGCCAGGGCCTTGCGCGAGTCGAGCGGGCCGCGAGGCGCGACCGCGAAGGCCATCGGTCGACCCGCCGCGAAGAGCAGGTCGGTGCCGATGTCCTCCATGGTCACCAGCATGCGCGCGGTCTGATCGGCCTCGACGAAGCCGGGGATGGTCCGCGGCACGAGGGTCTGGCCAGGCCGCAGCTTCGGGCCTTCGTCGAGCTCACCCTGGGCCCTGGGCAGCCCACGCTGAGGCATGTGCGAGGACCAATAGGGCGGCTTCAACACCTCCGCGACCGCGAGCCCGGGCTGGTCGGGCGCGACCGGATCGCCGAGCACCCAATAGCCGCGGGACTGCCGAATCAGGCCGGGCTGGGCGTTGTTCGAATGGTCCCAGCTGCCATTCTCGTAGCGATCGAAGGCGCTGCCACGCAGGTGCCAGGTCAAGCGCGGCTGGTCGGGCGCGACGTCGTCGGGCAGGTCGAGCGCGACCAGGTGCATGATCACGGTCGCGTCGTTTTTGATCGTGCCGAAGCCACCGAGCCGGACCTGATCGGAGAAGCCGACCGTCTCGTCTTCGTCGAAGGTGCCGCGCAAGAACACGCCCGGGCCGAAGCGCGGGAAGATCAAGAAGGTGACCAAACCCGTGACCGCGGCGATCAGCGCGACCTGCAGCGAGGCCCGAGCGAGGCGCGGCAGCTCGCGGGTGCCGTAGCGCTCGACCTCGAATTCGATCCGCTTGCCGAGCCGCTCGCCCTCGCCGAGCAGATGGTTGACCAGCAGCGCGAGCGTGGCGGTCGGCAAGAACAAGGTCAGCAGGACCGGAAAGCGCAGCTCGGCGTCGACGACCGCGGCGATGACCATCATGACCGCGCCGAGCATCAGCAGCTGCATGTGCTCGCGGCTGCGCTGGCGGTTGAAGAGCCGCTGGATGATCATCAAGAGCAGGAAGTCGACGCCCGCGACCAGCAGATCGCCGCCAAAGACGAAGGCCCGGCTCGCGCTGGCGAGCAGCGCCAGCACGATGCCCGCGGTCCACAGCCGGCTCGCGCTCGGCGAGGTCTGCTCGGGCAAGCGCCGAACCATCGCCCAGGTGCCCAAGCCGATCGTCAGCAAGAGCGCCCAGGCGCTCGCGCTGCCCGAGAGCCCGACGGCGGCGACCGCCAGCGAGACCTGCAATACGCTCAACCAGTCGCGCAGCCGGGTCAGGCTTCCGCTCGCACCTGCGCGCGCGAGTCGAGCGAGCAGACCCGGTCGAGCTGGGCTCGCGCTCATGCGTGCGCCTCCGGCTCGCCGACCAGGGCCAAGTACTCGAGCAGCCGCCGCTCGTGGGCTTGGCCGACGCCGGGCTCGATCGCCAGCTCGCCGGCGTGGCGAAGGCCGATCGCGACTTGGCCGGCGCGCAGCAAGGCCAGCGCCTCCGAGGCGACCTGCTCGACCGCGCGTTCGAAGGGCTCGTCGCCGCTGCGACCCGCGGCCAGCTCGAGCACCAGCTCGGCCTCGCCGCGGGCCTCGTACTCGGTCACGACCGGGCGGCCGAGCCGAGCGGTCGCGGGCCAGTGGATCCTTCGCAGCTCTTCGCCCTCGCGGAACTCGGCCAGGCCATGAAACTCGCCCGCGCGCGAGCGGGCCCCGAGCGCCTCGCCCTCGCCAGTCCGCGCGACCGGCAAGTTGGCCGGATCGATCGGAAACACGCGCGGGTAGACGAGCACCTGCTCGTCGCCGCGCAGGTCCATGCGCTTGACGAAGAGGCCGAAGGGAAAGCGGGTCGCGACCACGGCCTTGGGCAAGGGCTGGAGCCCGCGTCGCTGCATGGTCACGGTCGTGTGCAGGGTCGTCGCCGCGCCGCCGGGGACGGCCACGGCGAAGACCGGATCGCAGTGATCGTCGATCTCGACCCGATCGTCGTCCTCGACGCTGACCGAGATCATGTCGCCGCGCGGGCTATGGTTGCGCAGCTCGATCGAGAGCGCGCCGCGGCTGCCCGCGTGCAAGGCCGAGGTCGCGCGCCGCGAGACCCGAGCGCGCTGGACCATGTTCTCGGACAGGACGCCGCTGGCCAGGATCAGCCCGATCTGGCAGCCGAAGAGCACGTGCAGCAGGTTGGCGCCCGAGTTGATCGCCGCGAACCCGACCGCGAGCGTGAGCACGATGAAGAGCCAGCCGGCCTTGGTGATCTCGAGGCTGCGGCCGCGCGCCGTCAGCATCCGTCGGATCAGCGGGATCTTCTTGGGCCGTCCAGGCATGGGCCGTCTGGGCATGGAGCTCGCAGAGGTGGCCATGGCCGCGCTCACAGGGGGACCGGGACAGACGCGATCAGCTCGCGGATCAGCTCTTGGGCATAGGCCGCTTGGTCGCCGGTGCCCGCCTGGGTCGGCATGATCCGGTGGGCGAGCGCGGGCACGGCCAGCTCTTGCAGATCGTCGATGCCGACCTGCGCGCGGCCCTCGAGCAGCGCTCGGGCCCGCGCGGCCGCGACCCAAGCCAGCGCGCCGCGGGTGCTGACGCCGAGCCGGATCGCCGCCGAGTCGCGGGTCGACTGGACCATGCGCTGCGCATAAGCAGCGAGGTCGGGGTGGAGGTGGACTCGCTTGGCCGCGTCCTGCAGCTCGGTCAGCGTGGCCGGGTTGGTGACCTGCTTGGCCGCGCGGGCTTGGGGATCGACGCCGCCGGTCTGGAGCAGCGCCGCCTCGATCTCGGCCGCCGCGTAGCCCATCGAGATCCGCAGCATGAAGCGATCGCGCTGCGACTCGGGCAGCGGATAGGTGCCGTGGTGCTCTTCGGGGTTCTGCGTGGCGATGACCGAGAAGGGCGAGGGCAGGCCGTGGCTGACACCATCGAGGCTGACCTGACGCTCGGCCATCGCCTCGAGCAGCGCGCTCTGGGTCCGCGGCGGCGCGCGGTTGACCTCGTCGGCCAGGACCAGGTTGGCGAACATCGGGCCCGGTCGAAACTCGAAGCGCTGCTCGCGAGCCAGCCAGACGTTGACCCCGAGCAAGTCGGCCGGGAGCAGGTCGCTGGTGAATTGGATGCGCGCGAAGCTGCCTCCGACCGCGGCCGCGAGCGCCCGCGCGAGCGTGCTCTTGCCGACCCCCGGGATGTCCTCGATCAAGAGGTGGCCGCCCGCGATCAGGCCGATCAACGACAGCTCGATGACCGAGTCCTTGCCGCGGATGCTGGCCGCGACCGACTCGCGGATGGCCGTGAGCGTCGGCGCGTGCGCGCGCAGGTCCACAGGAGTGCTCTGGTTGTTCGCGATCGCAGGTTCCACGCTCGGCGTCGAGTCTAGCAGTCCGATGCCGATCGTTCAGCGAACAAGCTCACCCGCGGGCATTCGTCGACCCGATCGTCAGAGTTTCACGATCGCGATCACCCGCTTCGACACCCTGACAATTGCCCAGCCGCGAAAGTGCGCGGCGACGCGCGAAATCGCGGTCAAGCGAGCTTGCGCGCCATCATGATCCCGTCGCGGATCGAGAGCAGGACCTGCTCGACCCGAGGATCGGCGCGGACGTGCGCGTTGAAGCGGACGATCGCGTGATCCGAGGCCTGCTCGGGCGCGAGCACGCGGCCGCTCCACAGCGTGTTGTCGGCCAGCACCAACCCGCCGACCGGCAGCATCGGCAGGGCGAGCTCCCAGTAGTCGACGTAGCTCTCCTTGTCGGCGTCGAGGAAGAGCATGTCGAAGCGCTCGCCCGCGCGCGCGAGCTCGGCCAGGGTCTCGCGCGCGTCGCCGAGGCGAAGCTCGATCTTGTCCGCCCAGGGGCTCGCGTCCCAGTGGCGCCGGGCCATGCTCGTCGCGACCGGATCGATGTCGCAGGTGATCAGCTTGCCCTCGGCCGGCAAGCCCGAGGCCATCGCCATCGCCGAGTAGCCGCTGAAGGTCCCGACCTCGAGGATCCGTCGGGCGCCGCTCAGCTGGACCATCAGCTTCAAGAACGCGCCCTCGACCCGACCCACCTGCATGTGCGGCTCGGCCAAGGTCGAGTGGGTCTCGGCTCGCAGCGCGACGAAGGGCGCGGCCTCGGGCGTGGTGTGCTCGTGGACATAGGCCGCGAGCGGCTCGGGCAGCAAGGTCATGTCGGCGGCCATCGCCCCGAGGGTAGCCTCACTCGTAGGCGTACCACCACAGCGGCTGATCAGCGCCTTCGCTGAGCGTGAAGTAGCCGGTGCCCGCGGCGTGGAAGGCCAAGGTCTCGCCTTGCATCTCGCTCGCGAGCGGCAGCGAACAAGGCGCTCCCTGCATCGCCTCGCCGACGCTCTGGTCGGGCGCCCGCAGCCAGCCGAACGCATCGCCGTAGCCGCGGACCGCGATGAAGTCGCCGAGCGCCGAGATGTCGCCGCCGGTCGCGAACGCGCTCGGGAAGCTCGGCATCGGCAGCTCCTCGAGCTCGCCCGAGCTGATCGGCGCGGGCTTGCGAAAGAGCTGGGTCTGCGCGCCCTTGCTGACGATGAAGAGGTCGCCGGTGATCGGATCGACGAAGAGCGTCTCGGCGTCGTGCGGGCCGTCGGGGTAGGTCAGCTGGATCGTCTCGGGATCGCTGATCACGAAGGGGTCGGCGCTCTGCGGGAGCACGATCGGCTCGGGCACGCGCACGAGGGTGATCCAGGGCCGAATTTTGCCGTTGTCGCCGATGTCGCCCGCGTAGAGCCAGTCGCCGGGGCTCGGGCCCGGCCCGATCGCGAGGTCCTCCCAGTCGAGCGCGAGCACGCCCTCGAGCACCAGCGTGGTTCGGCGCTCGCCATCGGGCCCGAGCGCGAAGAGGCGGGCCGAGTCGCCGGAGTCGTTGTGGACCCACAGCAAGTCTTGGCTGCGGCTGTGGACCATCCCCGAGGCCTCGTCGATCTCGGGGACCGCGAGCATCACTTGGACCTGCGGCTCCGCGACGCTCGGACAGGCGGCGAGCCACTCGTCGCCCGTGGTCGAGTCGGAGGTGGTCGATTCGGAGGTGGTCGATTCGGAGTCGGTCGAGGTCGATGTCGATTCGGAGTCGGTCGAGTCGGTCGAGCTCGAGTCGGTCGAGCTCGAGTCGGTCGAGCTCGAGTCGGAGCCGGTCGATTCGGAGCCGGTCGAGTCGCCGACCTCGTCGGCCAGCGAGTCGGTCTCGCCGCCCGAGCGGCAGGCGAGCACGAGCGCGAGAGCACAGGCAGCGAGGCGGGGCTGGAGCATGGCGCATGGTAAGTCGCACCGAGCGGCGTTCGGTGACGGTCCCGAAACATCGCCGAGGCGATGGCCTCGCTGCACTACCCTCGAAGCATGAGCTTCGTGGCGCCCGACTATCGAGCCGAGATCCGCCGCTTCGTCTCCGGCTACTCGGGCGAGCACGAGAACGCGATCGCCCGCTGCGGCGACGTGTTCGACTTCTACGCCCGGCTGATGGTCGACGCCCGCGTCACCGGTGAGGCGCGCAGCATGGTCGCCGTGGTCCTGGCCTACTTCGTGATCCCCGAAGACGTCCTGCCCGAGGCCGAGCTCGGGCCCTACGGCATGCTCGACGACCTCTTCTTGGCCGCGCACGTCTACCGCTCGCTGACGC
>JAMHUH010000755.1:0-6992 GCA_035904925.1 Nannocystaceae bacterium | reverse complement strand
CGTTGGCCTGTCCGCGCTCGGCGGCGATGGTTCGCGCGCCGACCATCGCCTTGCGGGCAAGCTCGAGGCTCGCATGAACGATAGCGCAGAAGGTCGCCAGCTCGGGCCGCGCGATCGCCTGCGCCCGCGTGAGCTCCTTGGGTACGGCATCCTTGCCGACCAAGACCGGGCACAGATGCGACTCGCCCGCGAAGAGCCGCTCGATGTACGCCCGCACGCCTGGATCCGGGCTGAACACCACAGTCTGGCCAGGACAGCGATGATCCCGTCGCGCGGCCGCCATGTACTCGACGTAGCGGTAGAGCTTCTCGGGATCCCGGCCGAGCTGGCACTCGAAAGGCAGGACGATTTGCGGGTCGGCACCCGGCACATCTGCCGGGAAGCAGACCACCAACAAATCGACTTGGATCTCGCGCGGCGGGCCCTCGAAGCTGTACGCGATCATGCGGCCGTCTCGCTGCTCGTAGCGAAGGTCCGCGGGTGGTTCGCGGCCGCGGGCGTGGGCGACAAGCTCGGCGACGATCGCGAGATCGCGGCTGAGGAGATCGACGATGCCGAGGTGCTCGGAGCTCAACATGACCGCGCTCGTTCGCAAGCGGCGGGCCGTTGACGGAGTCGAGTGTTCTCGCGGGGTTGGACGAGCGCGAGGTTGCGAGCGCGGCCCGTGGGTTGGCCGATGGCCCGCCGGCTGGACGTCTCTCAGCAACGACGAACGCGGCTCTTCTGGGGCTGGCGGGCAGCAGGACCGGGTTTGGGGGCGGGGCGAGTTTGCGGGAGTCTACGCGGGTCCGCGGGGGTCGGCCGAGCTCGAGGTCCAGCCGGTCGCCAGCCTGGAGGGGGGCGCCACGGCCTGGTCATGGCAGGACCGCGGATCCGCGAGTTACCCGCTCGACGAAGAGAGCCAGCCGGCTCGCGCCCTCCCCCACGCCGAAACCGGCCCACTCGTGTACGCTGCGATCCGTGCCCACGACGTACATCGTCCGGCAAGGCGACTGCTGGGCGAGGATCGCCAAGCAATTCGGGTTCGTTGATTACAAGGTCCTCTACGACCACCCGGCCAACGCCGAGCTCAAGGCCAAGCGGCCCAATCCCAACGTCCTGCGCCCGGGCGATCGCATCGAGGTGCCCGACATCACGACCAAGACGCTCGACGTCGCCTCGGGCAAGAAGCACACGCTTCAGGTCAAGTCGGGCCGCAAGGCGCTTCGGCTGCTGCTCGCCGGTCACGACGGCGAGCCGCTCGCGGGCGTCGAATACGAGCTCGAGGTCGGTGAGCCCGAGCCGCGTCGCGGCAGCACCGACGGCGCCGGCAAGCTCGAGGAGCTCGTGCCCGGGCTGCTGCGCACGGCCACGCTCACGATCGCCGATCGAGTGCTGGAGCTTCGCCTCGGTCACCTCAACCCGGTCGCCGAAGCCAAGGATGGTGACATGTCCGGCGTGCAAGGTCGGCTCAAGAACCTCGGCTACGACCCCGGCCCGGCCGACGGCAGCTACGGTCCCCGGACCCGCGCCGCGCTGGCCATCTTTCAATCCGACGAAGGTCTCGACGTCAGCGGCGAAGTCGACGACGCCACGCTCGACAAGCTCGAAGAGGTCCATGGCTGCTGAGCAACCCGACTACCTGCTCCTCGAGACCTACGACGTCGCGCTCGGCAACCCCGGCGAGGACGATCACAACAGGCTCGTCCTCTCGGGCCTCGACATCGTGATCCCGGTCGAGCTCGACCTCGACGACGATCCCTTCCAAGACGACGCGGTGCGGCTGCGGGCCGAGCACGGCCACTTCGATCAGGTGCTGCTCGCCAGCGATCCCGACGTCGAGGTCGACACCGACAAGCGCTACCTCTACTATCGCTTTCGCCTGGTCCCGCCCGGCGTCTATCGGGCCTCGATCCGGGTCGGCGCCGACTGGGTCCCGCTCGTGCGTGCCCTGGTGGTGACCAAGGCCGGCGCATTCGTGGGCGGCTCGCCGCTCGGCGAGGACGAGCCCGAGGACTCGGCGGCCGAGCCCGAGGACGACGCCGGTGAGGGCGAGCTGCCCTCCACACCCAAGACCGAGTGCGGGCGATAGCGACGAATTTCCCATGGCCACCAAGAAGCCCAAGCTGGTCCCACCGGCGCTCACCGTCAAAGTCGCCTGCAGCGCGGGCCACAAGCTCAGCGGTCTGTTCGTGATCTTCAAGCTGGTTCCGCCCGAGGGCGAGGGCCAGACCCAGGACCTCGCCCGCATCCTCGAAGCGACGCCGCAACCCGGCGACCCGCCGGTCGCTCCCGAGCCACCGACCGCCGAGCAAAAGGCGGCCGACCCCAAGGCCAAGTCGACCTACGCCACGGCCAAGGCCGCCTACGACAAGGCCAAAAAGGCCTGGGACGACGCCAAGGCCCTGCACGACGCCGCGCTCGACAAGGAGACCCCGCCCGATCCAGCCGATCAATTCGTCGCGGGGATCGTCAGTCACAAGGGCTACCTGATCCCGGTGCATGGCGCCTACAACCCCTGGTACGACGTCGTGACCACGCCCGGCCGCGATCCCGACGCCTACAAGCTGTTGGTCGGCGAGCGCTACGAAGTCTGCCTGCTGCGTCACCCCAGCCCCCTGGTCGCGCGAGCGCTGACCCGGCACCTCAACAAGAAGCCCCAATCCGACGACATCAAATTCGGGTTTGGCTCGTGGGGTACGCTCACCCGGGTCGTCACCGTCAAATCCGCCTCGGCCGGCAGCGGCTCCGAGGTCGCGCTCGAGCTTTCCGAAGACCCCGCCGACTATGTCCCGCGAGGCGGTGCGCGCTACGGCAATTGGACGATCTATCGGGCGATGCCCCATCGCTATTGCTCGGCCCTCGCCCCGCATGTCGAGCAGGTCCAGCGCGATCTCGGCCTGCTTCGCTACCCGATCGGCGGCCAGGGATCGCCCTACAGCCCGCTCGAATTCAAGCCCAACGCCGACGCCGAAAAGAAAGAAGAGGGCGGCTTCGATCGCCAGGCCCAAGCCGCCGCGGCCCGCTTCCAGGAGAACGTCAACGAGGGCAAGGCCTTCGTGCTCAGCCAAAAGGCGCTCGCCCAAGGCGGCAAGGATTGGGCCTACGTGCTCGGCAAGCCCTTCGATCCGACCAGCGCCGCCCCAGGCAGCGCCTGGTCGGCGCTCCGTCACGCGACCTTCATGCTCGGCTTCATCGACGCCGAGACCAGCGACCGCATCGAGCATTGGATCAATCACGGCCTGCGCAAGCCGGGCGAGACCTTGCTGCCCTCGGTGCTCGGCTATGGCATCTGGATGCTCGAGCGCGGCGAGCTGGCGCTCTCGTCATGGTCGAGCCTGGCCGAGACCTTCGGCTGCCAATATGGGGTCAAGCCCGGCTCCTCGCTCCGCAGCCTGCGGGTGTTCGCGTGGGACGGCGCGATCAACAATTCGATCCACAAGACCGGGCTCGCCGTCGACATGTCCGGCGGCGCCGATCGTCATCCCAGCAAGACCTGGCCGATTCGCTACGAGGCCCATTGGGCCCAGAACGAGGCCAAGGCCAAGCGCGAGATCGCCAGCGCCGAAGCGGCATTGACCAAGGCTCGGGCCGCGCTCGAGAAGAAGGTCGCGGCTAGCGACGCGCCCGGCATCGCCGCGGCCACCGACGCGGTCGAGAAGGCCGAGATCCAGGTCGCCCGCGTCAAGGGCGACGAGGCCGACAGCAAGTTCTATTGGACGATCAAATGGCGGGTCTACGGGCACTCGGACTTCGACGTGTTCACGGCCAGCAAGCGCGACAGCGAGGTTGCTCGGCTCAAGACCGCGATCGCGGCCTGGGCCGGCCTGCCCGATCCGGGCGCGCCCGCGGCCGATCCCGCGCCCCTGGCCGCCCCCGCGACCGCGCCCGCCGGTCCGCCGCGCGGCAAGCTGTGGAGCACCTTCAAGCAAAAGAAGCTCGCCGGCGTCGAGGGCCCCGAGATCGAAGCATGGCTCGATCAAAAGCTCGCGCCTTTCGTCGATTACGCCAAGCAGCTGCTCGCGCTCGCGCCCGAGGCCTTGATCAACGACTATTTTCGCAGGGAGGTCACCCAATTCATCCCCAACCCCTACGAGAGCGACGGCGGCACCTCGTCGCGCAAGTACCTGCCCAACCAAGGTGACGCCGAGTATCCGACGGTCCCTTGGGCCAAGTCGTGGATCAACCTGACCGCGCTCGGCTATCCCTGCCAGATGGAGCGGATCGGCCCGCACTCCATGGATTTTCGCGATCAGGTCTGGGTCCGCGGCAAGGACCACAAAAAGGCCCAGTCCAAGTCGTGGGCGATGTCCGGCTTTTTCACCGTGACCAACGACGAAGACTCCGACTTCGTGCTCATGCTCGGCGACATCACGGCGTCCGAGGCCGACGCTCCGCAACTCAAGCAGCGCGCCACCGACATTCCCATCATGCGCGGCGGCGCGGTGGTCGCGACCTACAAGCCCGCCGATCTCGACGGTCCACACATTCGGGCCTGGAAGCAGGCCGCGCTCGGCCTCGACGCCAGCCTGAGGCCTCGCGCCGGCAAGAAGGTCGGCACCGACGACGCGGGTGGGGCCCAGATCGCCTTGGTGCTCTCGGCCACCGACAAGGGCAAGGACAAGATCAACGCCGCAATCGCGATCTTGCGCGGGCAATTCGGCAAGCACAGCTTCGTGGTCATCCGGGCGGGCTCGCTCGCCCAGGTCGACGTTCCGGTCGCGACGCTGATCACCGGCAGCGCGCTGGCCGACAAGCTCGACGCCGCGGTCGTCGATTTCACCGCGCAGGTGACCGCCAACGCCAAGCAAGAGGCCGACGAGGCCGCCCGCAAGCAAGCCGAGGCCGACGCCGCCGAGCCGCCGCCCAAACCTCCGGTCAAAACCCGCGCCCAGATCGCCGCCGAAAAGAAGGCCGCCGAGCAGGCCGCCGCCGCCAAGGCCAAGAAGCTGGTCACCGACTGGACGGTCGTCATTCAGCCGATCTTCGTCAAAGTTCCAGACGCCGCGAAGATCACCTTCTTGCCCGAGGACAATGTGGTCCTGCCGCCTGGCTCCGACGGCGGGCACCTCGAGTGGTGGCATTATCAGCACCGCTCGGCCGGACCGACCTGGGGCGCGCTGCTGCAAGAATGCGGCTATTCGCTGCCGACGATGACCGTCCCGCTCGAGGGCAACCCCGGCCCCGAGGGTACGCCCGTCCACCTCGGATTGGGCTACACCGCCGGCGAGGTCGCCTCGAGCCCGGGGTCCTTCAACGAGGGGTCGGTCGAGAACCGTGATCCGGTCACGCCCCTTGGCGGATAGTCTCGACTTGCCACGCGGCGCGGGCTCGTGCGCGTCAGTCGACGACTCGACTCGATTCGACGAAGAACGCAGCCTTCCTCGCCCCCTCGCGAAGCGCTTGAGATCCACCGCGCGCCCATGCTGAACTCACTCTGCATGCGAGCCCCCGCCCCCTCCCTGCTCACGATTCTGCTCCCGCTGCTCTTCGCACTCGCAGGCTGCAAGGCTGGCGCGGTCGGCAAGTTCGTCGAGCCGGACAAGCCGGCGGTCGGCGAGGCGATGGGTGAGCTGAGCTGCGCGGAGGGCCAGGAGCGGGCCGAGCCGCTGATCGTCGACTGGTCGTCGGACGATCGCACGGACCTCGAGGTGGCGATGCGCGACGGCATCGTGGTCGCCAGCTACGACTGCAATTCGTTTCGCGTGCTCGAGAATTGCCATGCGGATGGCGGCTACAGCTTCGCGGGCGTCGGTCGCAAGCAGGACGTGGTCCAGATCGTCGGGCAGGACGAGCTCCACGCCAACTTCCCGATCGGCAAGGCCAACTTCGCGGCGGCGCTCGATCGCGGCTCGACGATCGACGTCGCGCTGGTGACGGTCGGCAAGCACCGGACCTCGGCCTGGCAGGTCGCTCGACCGGATCTGCATGGTGACTGCGAGGGCGCGTCGCACTTCATCAGCTCGGCGCTGGTCGGGGCCTTCGCGGTCGGGACGGGCACGCGGGGCCATGTCAGCTCGGTCGCGGAGGTGTTCGAGGTCGGCGACATCGGTGGGTCGAGCACCAGCACGCAACAATCGCTCAACCGCGACGGCGACCTCGCGGCTTGCGAGGCCGCGAATCCCAACGACCCGAGCCCGCCGCCGCAGTGCCAGGCGATCTTGCGGGTCGAGTTGGTCGCGCTGGCCGAGGTCAAGGTCGAGCCACCGCAGAATGGCGGTCCGCAGGGCGCTGCGCTCGGGGCCGTGTGTCCCGAGGGCTTCGTGTTCGATGGCAGCAAGTGCGGCAAGCCGAGCAACGTGAAGGGCTACCGCTGCGACCCCGAAGATCCGCTCGAGTGCGCGGCGCAGTGCGAGCTCGGCAACGGCGAGTCCTGCCACAACCTCGCGTTCTTGGTCGATCGCGGCAAGGCGGGCGGACCGGCCGACCGCGACAAGTCGACCGCGCTCTTCTTGAAGGCCTGCGACGCCGGCAACGGGCTGAGCTGTTCGATGGTCGCCTATCGCTTCGACTGGAAGCAGGAGTCCGAGAAGGTGACGGGGCTGCTGCAAAAAGCCTGCGACCTCGACGACAAGATGTCGTGTCGGGTGCTCGGGCGCGCGCTCGTGCGTGGCGACCAGCTCGGCAAGGACAGCGGACGCGGCGAGCAGCTGCTCGAGCGCGCCTGCAACATGGCCGAGATGTTCGGCTGCACCGACCTCGGCTGGTTCTTGTGGACCGAGCGCAAGCAGCCCAAGCAGGCGCTCGCGGTGGTCGAGAACGACTGCTCGCGCGGCAACGGCAGCGCCTGCTCGGTCATGGCGGGCTGGCTCTCGCAGTGCGAGGACGGGCGGCCGCCAGGCTTCGGCGTGTCCGAGGCCAAGACCTGCGAGAGCTTCCCGACCAGCGACGCCGGCAAGGCGAGCTTGGCCTTCGAGCAGTCGTGTCGGGCCGGCTTCTTTGGCGCTTGCAAGGTCGCGGCCGAGCGCAACCAACGGGGCAAGGGCGTGACGACGGACATGAAGGTGGTGGTC
>JAMHUH010000754.1:0-1997 GCA_035904925.1 Nannocystaceae bacterium | reverse complement strand
CTGCCCGGCGGGACCAGGGCCCCCGAGCCGATCACGCTGCCACGACCGACCTCGACGCCGTCCAACACGGTCGCCTGGATCCCGATCAGACAGCCGCCATCGATTCGACAACCATGCAGCACCGCTCGATGCCCGACGACGACCTCTTCACCGATGATGGTCGGGTCGCGATCGCCCAGGTGGATCACGCTGCCATCTTGGATGTTGGAGCGCTCGTGCACCTCGATGCGGTTGACGTCTCCGCGCAGGACGCAGCCGTACCAGATGCTCACGTCGTCGCGCAGCTCGACGTTGCCGACCACGACCGCACCCGTGGCCACGTGCACGAAGGCGCCGATCTTCGGGATCTTGTCGATGTAGCGCTCGAAGATCGCGCCCGGAAAGCGATCGCGCAGCACGTCGAGCTGCTCTTCGAGGGCCTCGCCGTTCGAGGGCGGGCCCGCGACCCGGGGGACCGAGTCGACGATGGTCCGAGACGCCATGGCCAAGCATACAACGTGGTCTCCGTCGCACTTGCAAGCCGCCCGCGGCATCGCGTAGAAGGTTCGCGTGGCTGCAAACGCGACGATTGGCCGGAGCAAGAAGTCGTCTACGGGCCTGCCGGATGCGGCGACGCCGGTGGTCGGGACCAGCAAGAAGACCGGCAAGAAGTTCGCCAAGAAGGTGCCTGTTGCGACGCCCGTCGAGTCGACCAAGGTCGTGGCGCCGGTGGTCGGGACGAGCAAGAAGCCGAGCAGCAAGAAGGCCGCGATCGCCCAGGCCCAGGCCACGCTCGCGCCCGTCGCCAACAAGCCGAGCAGCAAGAAGCCGAGCAGCAAGAAGGCTGCGATCGCGCGAGTCCAAGCGACGCCGATCGAAGCGCCGGCGATCGAGCCCGAGCGGATCGCTGCGCCGCCAAAGAGCAAGAAGGCGAGCAAGAAGAAGGCGGCCAAGCAGGCGCCCGGGCCCGCGGTCGAGCAGGCCGACAAGAAGGCGCCCGCGGCCGAGAAGAAGTCCGCCAAGAAGGCCAGCAAGAAGGCCGGCAAGAAGGCGTCCGTGCCGAGCGAGTCGCTCGAGGTCGAGGCGGTCGAGAGCGAGCCCGTCGAGAACGACACGCCGATCTCTCCAGTCGAGACCCTCAGCGAAGAAGAGAAGGTCGAGCGGGCGCGGATCAAAGCCGAGCGAGTTGCCGCGCGTCGGGCCAAGGTCGAGGCCGAGCGCAAGGGCAAGACGCTGACCGAGCCGGAGCCGGAGCCGGAGCCCGACATCGAGATCGACATCGAGCCGGAGCCCGAACCCGAGCCGGAGCCCGAGCCCGAACCGCTCACGCCCGCCGACCTCGCCCTGATCGACGAGATCGGCGAGACCCTCCGCATCTTCGAGGACGCCCAAGCGCGCGCCCGCGACCTGCGTCGCTCGCTGCGAGGGCTCCAGAACGGCGCAGCAGCTCCGCTCGTGCTCGAGCTCTTCGACCAGGACGGCGACCCCTTCCAGCTGCGCACGCACATGCTGGTGGCGCTCGAGCGGATGCCCGAGGACGACTACTTCGCAGCGCTGCTCGAGGCGATGCCGCGCCTGGCCGAAGAAGCCCCCGAGTGGGCCTTCGCCGCCCTGATGCGCCTGCTCAACACCCGCAGCCACCCCGACGACAGCGCCTTCCGCTTCGAGGCCGCCGCACGCGATGCCTCGCCCGAGATCCGCGAAGTAGTCGCCGAGCTCCTGCTCGAGGGCGTCGAGGACCTGCCCGAAGACCAAGCAACGATGGTCGTCCAGACCATCACCTTCCTGACCCAACGCCGCTGACGGCCGAGCGCGAAGCGAGCTCGGACCGGCCTCACAAACCGCGAGCGAAAAGCGAAGCGACCTCGAGACGGCCGCCGAAACCCGTCATGAGCGAGCGACGGCGAAGCGAACCGGCGCGAAGCGCTTGCGAGGAGGGGGCCCCCGTTGGACTTCGTCCAACGGGGGGGAGGGCGGCGGAACGCCCTCCCAAAAGATGAGTAGCGAGCGAAAGCGAA
>JAMHUH010000753.1:0-2999 GCA_035904925.1 Nannocystaceae bacterium | reverse complement strand
GCATCCGCTCGGCGGCGCCGCGATCGGCTCGCACCCGGGCGATGGCGTCGTCGATCATCGCGGCGAGGTCTTCGGGCATCCGGGCCTCTACGTCGCGGATGGCTCGTTGGTCCCGCGCGCGCCGGGGCTGCCGCCCTCGATGACGATCGCCGCGCTGGCCGAGCGTCAGGCCGCGCTCATGGTCGAGTGATCGCGGGCCTCCTGGCGCTTCGAGTTCGCCGCCGACTGCACCGCAGACGGCTCGATTTTCGGCTCGACGTCGCGGCATATGAAGTAACCTGCGATCGATGAGTCACCTCGACCGCGCGACCACCGTCGAAGAGGCCTTCGGTGTGCTCGATCCCTTCGCGTTGGTCGGGCCTTCCGACCCCTTCTTCGCCGACTACGAGCCGCTCTTGCCCGCCGAGCACTACGGCGTCTCGGCCAAGCTCAAACGCTACTTTCGTGAGATCCAAACCCGACCGAACTGGCAGCACATCGGCGTCATCGGGCACAAAGGAACCGGCAAGACCACGCTAGTTCGCAAGGCCATGAACGAGCTGCGAGACAAGGGCGTGATGGCCGTACAGGTCAACGCCCAGCTCGCCATCGACCAAGGCGGCTTCACCTTCTCCGACCTGATGCTGATCATCGCGCGATCGGTGATCGGCTGTCTGGTCGAGCAGAAGATCGAGCTGCGCGCCGAGCTGATCGAGGAGGTCCAGCGCTGGTTCGCCGAAGAGCTGCTCGAAAAGGTTCACCGCCAGCGGATCAGCAAAACGATCGAGGGCAGCGTCGGTGCCAATGACAAACTCGCGTTGCTGGCCGCGTTCTCGGCCAAGGTCACGGCCGCGCTCAAGTCCGACAACGACTACCGGCAGGTCATCCGCCGCCGAGCCGAGCGTGATCCGCAGGACCTCGTTCGCCGCGTCAATCTCTTGCTCGATGGTGCTCACGAGGCGTTGGCCAAGCGACAACAACAGCTCTGCGTGATCTTCGACAACCTCGAGAAGGTGCCGAATCGGGAGTTGATCGACAAAGCCGTCTTGCGGCGCGCCGAAGAGTTTCGATCGCTGCGCTGCCATCTGATCTTGTTCTTCAGCCCCGCCGATCATTACTCGCCGATCACCGTGCAGGCTGGTCAGGCATTCTCGCTGGTGACCGTGCCGGCGTTGCCCGTTCGCTTTCGCGGAGATGCGCCGCAGCTCGTCCGGCCCGGGGCCAAACGGGCGGTCGAAATGCTACTCGATGCCCGCATGATCCTCGGCAACGTATTCGAGGATGTCGACGCGTGTATCGAGACGATCGCTCGACTCTCGGGTGGGCATGTTCGTGACTTGCTCACGCTCGCAAGGTGGGCGGGCGAGCTCGCCGAGCCCAACAAAGTCGGCGTAGCGCAGATCGAGAAGGCCGCGCGCCGCTTGGCGAGCGAGCGCACCGTGCTCATGCACCCCGAAGATTGGCCGCGTGCGCTCCAGATCAGCCAGTCCAATCTGGTCGAGAATCGCGCCGAAGATTCGCATCTGATCCTGCATTCGTGCGTGCTCAACTATGACGGAGAGCCGTGGTGGGATGTCCACCCGCTGCTGCGCTCCGATCCGCGATTGAGCGAGCGCTGAGGCGAACGATGGACGAGCCCGAGCCGATCGCCGAGCATGACGCCGCGGAGCTCGAGCGCCTCGTCCGGTTCATGACCCGCAAGGGGAATCGCTTTGGGCTGGCCCTGGCGACGCATCCCGATCCGAGCCTCGCCGAGGAAGTGCGGGAGGTCGCGCGTGCGCAGGCGAGCGCAGCTGGACAGCGAGTTTGCACCGTCGACCTGACCAAAGGCGGTGACGATGTCCTCGCGCACCTCGCCCGCGAGAGTCAGGCCTGTGACGTGCTCTTCGTCGTTGGGCTCGACGCGGTCGCCACCGACGTCGGAGGGCAAAGTCGAGCGACGAGGGCAGTCATCGACGTCAATTTGCGCCGAGACGAGTTGCCGTTGCGCATCGACGCGCGGATCGTGTTTTGGATTGTCGAGGAGGGGTATCCGCAGCTCGCTCGAATTGCCTGGGACCTCATCAGCGTCATGCTGACTCGCTTTGAATTTCGCAGGGAGCGCGAGCGGGCCCCGACCGTCGAGGTCCTGCCGCCGAGTCGACCGAAATGGATGACAGCGAGCCCGGGGGTCGATCCTGAGCAGATGCAGTTGCAAGCAGAGAGCCTCGCCCGGGCCGCCGGGTCGGCGCACGACGACTCGACGATCTCGGATGCCGCCGCGAGTGCAGGCCAACTCTTTGCGAGGGTCGGACGACTCGATGAGGCCAACAAGTGGTTGAAGGTCGCCGTCCATGCGTACGAGCGTCTTGGCGAGCGACGTCGAGATCCGCACCTGATTCTCGCCGCAGCGACCCAGCAGCGACGCTTGGCCGAGATTCAGCAACTTCAGGGAGAGAGCGCAGGCGCTTCAAATGGCTTGAACCGCTCTCTCGCGCTCGTGGAGCGAGCGGAGCAACTCGCGAACAAGGGCGGCGCTCCTTGGCGCGAAGCGGAACGCGAGAGGATTCGGTCGCTCGCGGTACTCGCATCGCTGGAACCTGAGCCGCGGCTGGATGACGGTCTCGATGAGTGGGATTTGCTGGACCGCTGGAGGGCAGGTGATGGCCGGGCGGGGTCGACGTTGATCAAAAGGTATTTCGGCGTGGTCAGGATGTATTTTCTGCGCCGCACCCACGAGTCGGAGGATTTGGTGCAGGAGACATTTGCCCGATTGCTCGAATCCAAGGCGCAGCGGTCTCCTCGGACTTCTTTTCGGACGGCTCTCTGGGGCATCGTCCGCCGAGTATACAGCGATTCCCTGCGGCGACGAAGCGATCCTCGTCTCACCGAGTTCGACGAACTCGATTTCGATGATTTGGTCGATCCAGCCCCGCCACTCGACGACTCGATGGATGAACAGGTGAGGTCGAGCACGCTCTTGAATGCACTTCAGCAGCTTCCCATCCAACATCGGGATCTGCTCGAATTATACTATTTCG
>JAMHUH010000752.1:0-3089 GCA_035904925.1 Nannocystaceae bacterium | reverse complement strand
GGACGATCGGATCGGGATCGGCAGTGGTCCCCGCGTCGTCGAATTCGACCTGCCCGCCGAGCTGCACGATCGCCCGGTCGAGTGGATGCTCGTGTACGAGCGGGCCCTGGAAGCGTCGAGCGGGGCCGAGCGTCGCGCCGACCTCTGGGATCGGACCGAGGTCGCTCGAGGCAGCTTGGCCAGCGAATGAACTTCCTGCGTCGACAATCATGAAGCACACCCCACTACTCACGGCATGCCTGCTCGCGCTCGCCTGCCAGCCCCGCACGACCCAGGCGCCCGATGCCGAGCCGAGCGACGCGAACCAGGTCGTCCCGAGCCGCTTGCCGGTCCCGACCTGGCCCGAGCCCGCTGCGCTCGCGGTCGACGAGATCGAGGTGGTTCGTCAGCTCGGCGCGGGCGACATCGACACCTGGCGCTTCGAGCCTGGCGGCAAGCGGATCGCCGCGTTGATCACCGCGGGCTGCGGCGTCTGGCAGGTCGAGGACCAGGCCTTCCTCGGGCTCGCCGAGGGCGGGGACCAAGCCGCGCCTTGCCGTGATTGGCCCTTGGTCGAGCCGATGCCCTGGGCCGAGCCTGCGATCAAACTCGATCACCCCGACGGCAAGCGCCAGCTGGTGGCGCTCGACGATCGCTTCGAGGTCGTCGGGATGAAGCTGAAGGGGCGAGCTCGCGGCAGCGCGCGCTATCGGGCCGCCGCGTTCAGCCCGGACGGCCGCAAGCTCGCGCTGCTCGTCGCGCAGGACAGCGAGGAGGCGGACATCGAGATCTGGAACCTCGATCGCGGGCGCCTCGAGGACACGCTCGGGTTCGAATCCGCAGTTGGGCGCTCGGGCGAGGGCCTGCCTTGGAAGCACCTGAACTTCTGGATCGCCTGGGACGACCAGAGCCTGCGCGCGGTGGTCGAGATCGAATGCGACGAAGCCAAGCTGGTGTTGGCCCACGCCTGGACCGACCTCGAAGACAACCCCGAGCAGCGGCAATTCCCCGATCCCGACGCGGAGTTCGGCGACGACGTGGTCCAGGTCTACATGGATCACGAGCACCGGGCGCTCTTCGTCAAGATGACCGGGATCATCCCCGACGACGGTGGGATCGGCGAGGAGTTCGGCGGCCTCGCGCTCGCCGACCTCGACGACTTTCCGACCTCTCTGGGCTCGAGCTGGGGCTGGCGCGGCTCCCCAGGGAGCGAGTGGGGCGGTCTGGTCGGCGAGTCGTCGTGGCAACTCTCGGCCCAAGACTGCTGCTACTGGGACGAGATCGGCTGGACCTGGTCGGCGACCTCGATCACGCCGATGCCCGATCGCTCGGTCGAGCTGACGATCGACTCGGGCTTCGGCGAGTTCAACCCGGCTCAACCTTGGGACGTGACCATGGTCGGCCGCGGCCAGCTGACCGGTGAGACGGTCGTCGACGATCCCAAGCCTGGCGAGCCGGTCGAGGAAGAGGGCTCGGAAGACTGGCAAGGCATGTCCGCGCACGTCCGCACCGCCCCCGAGGGCTGCGTGTTGGTCGACGCCGATTGGGCCGCCGAGTCGTTGTTGTTGGCCTGCGCTGATCGGTGGCTGATCGCGGGTCTGCCCGAGCTCGGCGAAGCCGTCGAGCTCGAGGGCGCGACCGAGCTGGCCCGCGGCACGGGCGAGCCACGGCGGGTCGTCTGGGGTCCGCGCGGTCTGGCGATCTGGAGCTTCGCCGAGGGCCTGCGCATGTTCGGCTACGACGCCGACGACGAGCTCGAGCTGCGCGCGACCGAGGCCAAGATCAACGAGCTGCATCGTGCGCTGCTCGACGAGGAGCTCGACCGCGCCCTGGTCCGCCAGCGCGAGGGTCTGCGCGTGGCCGAGCTCGATCGCGCGACGCTCGGGCCCTTGCTCGAGTGGACCGGCAAGGTCGAGTTCGCCGCGTTCGCGCCCGAGGGCGATCGGATCGCGATCGCCGGCGGCGGCGAGCTGGCGGTGTTCTCGTGCCGCGAAGGCAAGATCCTCGGCCGCTGGTCGACCGGCACGCTCGCCGGCCTGGCCTTTCGCCAAGATGGCGCGGTGCTCTACGTCGGCCGCGATCGTCCCTTGCCCGAGCTCGCCCTCGATCCCACGACCGGCGAGCTGGTCGCGTCCGCCCAGCTCGATCGTGTCGCCTTCGAACGGATCGCCGCGGCCAAGCTCGATCCGAGCTGGCGCTGGGCCCTCGAGCGCGACGGCACGCTCCTGCGCACGCTCGACGGCCAAGCGCTGATCCTCGGCTCCGACAGCCACAGCGGCATCCTCGAGAGCGGTTGGTTCGAAGGCGACCCCAAGCTCTTCGCCGACACTCGCCTCCACGTCGGGCCCGGCTCACCCGCCCCGGTCCATTCGGTCGAGGCGCTCGCCACCCAACTGGCCCGACCCGGGTTGATCGCCGACTTCCTGTCCGGCCGACCCTTGCCACGGCCGCACGTCACCTTGCCTCGCTGACTCGACCGAACCCCAGAATCATGGATACCCGCCTCTCCCTCGCCCTGATCCCGCTCGGCTCGCTCGCGCTCGCTTGCACCCACCCCGGCCCCAGCGATCCGCCCGACCTCGACGCCGCGGCCGAAGGCAGCTTGCCCGAGTCGACTCGGCCCGAGCCCGCTGCGATCGCGGCCGGTCAGGCCGTGGTCGTTCCTCAGCTGCGCATCGAGGCGCCCGCGAGCTGGCGCTTCGAGCCTGGCGGGAGTCGAGTCGCCGCCGCGCTCGGGAGCGAGTGTGGCGTGTGGCAGCTCGGTCGCGGCGAGTATCTCGGCGCTGCGACCAGCGAGGGGCCCGCGAGCCCCTGCGCGAGCTGGAAGCCGCTCGAGCCGATCACCATGGTCGACGGCGCCACGGGCCTCTCGTCGACCCACCCCGACGGGCAGCGCCAGCTCGTGCTCGCGGGTGATCGCTTCGAGCTCTCGGGTGGTGCCAAGCCGCTGCAAGGCCGGGTCCGCGGCGAGCGTCGCTATCGGACCGCGGCCTTCAGCCCGGACGGGGGCCGCCTCGCGCTCTTCGTCGCGGCCGAGCGCGGCGCGATGCAGATCGAGATCTGGAACCTCGCGACCAACAAGCTCGAGCGTCAGCTCGGCTTCGCCGAGG
>JAMHUH010000751.1:0-1899 GCA_035904925.1 Nannocystaceae bacterium | reverse complement strand
CTGCGTGCCTACCCTTCCGGCCGTCAGTTCGAACTGAGCTTCTTTCGGGCTGATTCGCATGACGAGCTTGATCGGGACTTCGTCAAGCGACCCGCGCACGGCGATGGCCGTCCCATGCTTGGACTCTGCGACCACCGCTCCTTCGAGTCCGACCAGGCGCTCGGCGAGGCTCTCGGCCAGCTTGATCATGCTAGCGACTTCGATGGCGGGGCGTTCCGCCCCATCCAACCCCGCGAGCGCCCCCTCGACCCCGCCAGCCCCCCGCAGCTCCCGAAACGCGGCCCCCGGCAGCAGCGTCTCCACGAACAGCAGCGCCCCCGCCCCGAGCATCAGGACCAGATGCGGGCTCGAGAACCCCAGCCCAGCAATGACCATCAGCCCGAGCGCGATCCCGCGGGTCCGGTCCTCGGTGCTGACGAGCGAGGCGTAGACGGTCACGAACACGAAGAACAACCCCATCATCAACGCGGCCGAGCGGACCTCGTCGACGTAGGAGGGGTAGGGGATCTGAAACCCGAAGAGCGACTGCAGGAGGCCGGAGAGGCCGTCCTCGAGCTCGCCGAAGCCGTGCTGGTAGAGGTAGTAGAAGAACATGCTGCCGATGAGGCAGATGGTGCCAACCACGACCAGCACCCAACGCTCGAGCCTCGGGCGCAGGAGCAGCAGGGTGAGCACGGAGGTCACAACGATCGCGCCGCCGAGCCAGGGGATCGCATGATCAGGCACGAGTTCGCCCGCGATCCCGGGCGCACCCACGAATCCGAGTCGCACCAATACGGGCAACAGCAAGATCGCGGCGATCGGCCTTCGCTCGGGCGGACCGAGGCGGGTCCAAAACAGGCCGACGCTTAGCGGCCAGGCCATCAGCAAGAGCGCGCCGCCGACGATCGCGAGGGTCGGGAGAGCCCAGGCCGCGGGGGCGCCGGGGAGTTTGCCGACATGCGCGAGCCCGAGGGCGAGCGCGCCGGGCAAGGCGAAGAGGGCGGGCAGCCAGCGCGCGGGGCCGAGCCTGCGATCGCGGGCCCAGATCAGCGGGACGATCCCGGCCAGCGCCAGCGCCAGCACGGCGCTGAAGTGATGCAGGATGAACTCGCCGTGGTAGGCGAGGCCGAGGCCGCTGAGCTTGCCGCGAAGGCCGAACCACAAGCCGGCGGGCCAGATCAGGCCGAGCGCGAGGGCGATGTTCTGGCGCTCGCGGACCAGCCAGATCGAGCCGACGGCGGCGGCGACGAGCACCGCCAGCGCCATGTACATCAGCGGCCGCTCGATCGAGGCGGCCGTGAAGGCGTCGAGCTTGGCCATGCCGAGCGCGACGCTCGCGATGATCTGCAGGAGCCCGGCGACCAGCGCGATCGAGGCGATCCCCCAGGGACTGGGATGTCGAGGTTCTGCGCTCACCCGTGGCTCGGAGCGGCCGAGTGTATCAGGCCGCTTCGGCGCCTCCGCGGGTTTTTTGCGGGGTCGCCTACGGTGTCCTACATGTGGGGCATGAACCGACGCGGCTTCCTTCTCGGGCTCACCACGGCGATCGCAGGCGCGAGCGTGCTCGCTCGCTCGTCTCGCGTGCTCGCCGCGGCCCGACCGGTGACCCAGCGGGACTTCTGCCTGGTCCTCGACCCGGGTCACGGCGGGGAGAACGAGGGCTGCCACGCGCACGACGATCAGGCGCAGGAGAAGGACGTGACGCTGGCCTTGGCCGAGCAGCTGGCGATCCGCGTGGTGACGCTGCTGCCCAACGCGACGGTCCTGCTGACCCGCGATCACGATGAGACGCTGCACCTCTCGTCGCGGGTGGCCTTCGCCAACGCCTGCAACGCGGACCTCTTCGTCAGCCTCCACTGCAACGCCTCGCCCGAGCGCAACCAGACCGGGTTCGAGAGCTACGTGCTCGACCTCGAC
>JAMHUH010000750.1:0-9023 GCA_035904925.1 Nannocystaceae bacterium | reverse complement strand
CTCGTGGCCGCGCTCGCGTGGCTGGCTTGGGCCGCCCTCGATCTGCGCCTCCACCGATGGATGTACGGCGAGCTCGGCGACTACGCCGGCGAGGTGTCGACCCACCTGCGCGCCTTCTTGCTCTCGACCCATCATGGCGCGTTCGTGTGGTGCCCGGTCTTGCTGCTCGGCGTGCTCGGCTTGGCGATCGGGCTCGCGCGCAAGCGACCCGGCGCGGGCCTGCTGCTCGGCCTGCTCGCCCTGCAGATCGGGCTCGACGCCGGGACCCGCGAGATCGAGCCCTTCACGGTCTTGGGCACCCGGACCTGGACGGGCGGGACCTCGTTTGGCCCGCGCAAGCTGCTCGACGTGGTCCCGATTTGCCTGCCGGCGCTGATCTGGTTGCACGAGTGGCTGCTCGAGCTGCCCGAGGCCGAGCGGAGCAAGTGGCGGATCCGCTTGAGCGTGGCGACCCTGGCCAGCCTGGTCCCGACGACGGCGCTGCACTTCGCGGCCTGGATCGATCCGCATGTCACCAGCGAGGTCATGGACGGCGAGCGGCTGCTGATCGCGATGAGCCTGCCCTTCGATCCTCAGGCGTGGTCGCTCGCGGCGAGTCAGCGGGCGCTGCCGCTGAAGATCCCGCTGGTGGTCATGCTCGTGGTGGCGCTGCCGCTCGGGCTCGCTGGGCTGGTCGGGCTTCGAACGACATCGAGCCAGCCCACGCGCCGCGATCGAGCGCGTGGCTGGGCTGGCTTGCTCGTCGGGCTCGGTGTGTTGGCGCAGGTCTGGCTGGCGATCCTCATCGCCCGAACCAACGCGATCGTCGAGGCCGAGCCCGAGCGGGTCGCCGAGGCCCGCGCGAAGCTCGACCCGATCCACAGGGCCATGGTCGAGCTGATCCCGCGCCACCAAGCGGTGTTGCGCGAGCGGCTCGGGCCCGAGGCCGATTGAGCCCCGCTCAGAGCAAGTCGGCGTAGACGCCGGCGACCGCGTCGACGACCGCCTGCCAGTAGACTTGCCGAACGGTCAGGTTCTGCTCGATCTGGAGCCCGCCGACCCCGCCCGCGCTCAGCCAATTGACCACGTTGTCGGGCGAATCGGCGTTGTAGAGGTCGACCGGCGAGGCGACCGTGACGGCGATCGTCGAGTCGCCGATCGCGGCGACGATCGCCGATCGGACCATCTGCTTGAGCTCGAGCGGGGCGCCGCCGCCGATCAGCACGCCGCCGCTCGACATGCCATGAAACGCGACGCAATAGGCGAAGCCGCGATTGGCGATCTGCCCGAGCGCTGGGAAGCTGTTCGGGCTCAGCTTGGTGCTGGTGATGTGCCAGCGCTCGTAGGCGCCGCCGCCGACCCGCCAGCCCTTGCAGATCCACGAGCTGCACGCCAAGGCGGTCGTCAGCGTCTCGGCCTGCACGTCGGTGTTGGTCTCGATCCCACCGCCGTGGGGCGCGATCACGACGAGGCCGGTGTTGCTGCCATCGTCGACCAGACGCTCGACCAACTCGCCCGCGGCCTTGGCTTGGGCGTCGGTCAGGTCGGTGGCGACCACCGGGATGGCCAGCGTGGCCGGAAATTGATCGGAGGTGCCGATCCGCAAGCGCGCGTCGAGGCCCATGCGGACACCGTTGGGGTTGTCTTGCTTGCGCTTCTCGGCGACGGTGTAGAGCGCGTATTCGTCCGAATTTCGGCTCACGCGGACTTGGTCGCCGACGCCGACATCGAGCGATTTGGGGACCGAGCAGCCTTGCTCGTCGCGGACGATGCTCTGGGTCGTGAGCGCGGCCTTGATCTGCACGGCGGTCGAGAACTCCGCGAGCGGCGCCAAGATGTCCAGGTTGTTGGAGAAGGGGTCGGGATCGAAGGGGTCCGCCTGGGGTCCGAGATCGGGCGCGTCGAAATCGCCTGTTCGGAACGCGTCCGATTCGATGTCCGTGCAGCCTTGGGCGAGGAGGGGCATTCCCGCTCCAATCGCCAACAAGAACTCGCGCCGATCCAATCCGGGAAGAAACGTCTTTTGAGTTTTCATGGGGGGATTCGCAATGTCGAATTTAAACACTCATGCGTCAATGATCATATTCGCTCCTGTCATGAATTGGCCAATGGGCTATCCATGTCGAATCCGGCATCGGTCGTTCGTACGCGGTCGAAACGACCGTATACGAACGATCAGTGCGGCTCGGGCCCCGATTGTCGCCGCGGCTCGGCCAGCGGGTGGCGTTCGTCGAGCAGGATCACGGGCGCCGGGCTCTGCCGACCCGGGCTCCAATGCAGCAATTCGGCCTCTTTCTCGTGGACGAACAAGAAGGTGAATTGCACCCGCTCGCGCGGCATCAGCACGTCGTGGGTGAACACGGCCAGCCAGGTGCCGGTGTTGTAGTACCAGGCCGGGTTGCCGCCTGGCCGTTGGAGTCGCCACAACACCTCGTCGTGCATGTGGCCGAAGGTCACGATCGGCAGGTCGAGCACGTTGACGATTCGCTGGGCGGCGCGGCGCAGCGGCGAGCTGGGCTCGGGCGGCGAGCGGAAGAGCGCCCAGCCAATTGCGGCGATCAGGATCAACAAAAACGCGAAATCGAGCATCAAGAACAAGAGCGCCTTGATCATGAAACCGCCTTTGAGCTGGGCGATCGCATGGAATCCACCGAACCATAGACCAAACACCACTGCTGCCAACAACAGCGCAATCAAGATGGCGCGGAGCCCCTGCCGGGTCAGCGTGGTGATGGCTTCGACCGCGCTGGCGCCCCGCTCCTTGAAACCGTCGATCTCCTCGAGCTTGGCGCCGAGCCCCGAGGACGCGGCCAATTCGGCCAACGCGCGTTCGTGCGCCTCGCGATAGACGGCTCGGGCCTGGCGCTGGCTATGCGCAATTCGACGTATGACCTGCGGCCAAAATCGCGCATGGCTGAACAACACCCGCGACAACAAGTGGGGCGTATTGCCGATGAGCCACTTGAAGTAGCGTAAATGCGCGCGAGTGCTCGGGACGATGAAGGTGATCGCGCCGAAGCCGTTGAAGAGGTAGCGCTGGAAGAAGTTGCCCAGCGGCATGTCGTACTCCGACTCGTGCACGGCCCGGGGCGCGTCGGCCAGGCGCTCGCGCAGCAGGTAGGTGAACGCGTTCTCGGGGTCGTACTGGCAGCCGTGCTCGATCCAGATTCGGCCGGGCTCGTGCCAGAACCATGCAGGAAACTGCATGCGCGCGCCACACTCTTGCAGCTCGCGGGTGCTGGTCAGCCGCTCGCGGACGCGCTCGAGCACGACCCTGCGGATGACCGAGCGGACGCTCTCCCACTGGATCTCGAGGTCGTGGTTGCCCGGCAGCATGATGAGCTCGTGGCCGGCGGCGAGGATCCGGGCGAGGCCCTCGATGAAATTGGGGTGACCCTCGAGGATGTCGGCGATGTCGCGGGCGGCCCGATCGGGGGTGAGGATCGGTCCGAATTGCCGCTCGACCAGCGTCGCCTCGGGCGACTGCGGCGGGCGATCGATCCGCAGCAGATCGAAGGTGTCGCCGTTGAGGACCAAGCGGATCGTGGCGTTGCGCCGAGCCGCGTCGTCGATCAACCACTGGCAGAAGCTGCGAAAGTCGTCGTCGTAGAAGAACGCCTCGAGCTCGTAGAAGCGCCCGGTCGCCGAGTTCTTGCCCCGCCCGAGGTGAAAGTCGCTGACGACGACGATGTCGTGCATCGTTGGATCCGCAGCCTACACCACTTCGCGGCGCAGCCAGTCGAGATAGGCCGAGTTGACCGACTCGGGCTCGACCACGAGGATCTTGGGGACGCTGTAGGGGTGGGCCTGATCGAGCGCCGCGACAGCCTCGGCGACCCGCTCGGCGGGGGTCTCCATCAGCATCACGACCTCGGCCTCGTCTTGGATCGCGCCCTCCCACCAGTAGAGCGAGCGGACCGCCGGGATCAGGTTGGCGCAGCCGATCAAGCGGGCCTCGAGCAGCGCGCGGGCCAGCTTCGGCGCATGCTCGGCGGGGGCGGTGCAGACGATCAGTCGGAGCTCGGAGGGCATGCAGGCGGCGACTCGTGAGTACCGCGAACCCGCGCGCTTGACCAGGCGCGGCGGAGTCGGGCGCAGCTCAGTGCAAGCCCGCGACACCCGCGGCGCTGCCCGAGAGCGTGCGGGCTTGCTCGAAGGCTGGCCGCAGCACGCTCGCGTAGCGGACCACGTCGTGGCCGACTCGCTCGATCCGATCGATGACGCGAGGATCGCCGAGTCGATCGTCGGTGAACGCGGCGTCGTTGGCCGCGACGTGGAAAGGCAGCACGAACCCATGGCACCACTGAAAGCAGGTCTTGACCGCGGTGATCGACATGTCGCCGGTGCCACCGCCCGTGGTCGCGACGACGCCCGCGAACTTGCCCGCGAGCTCGCCATAGAGGAAGTCGAACCAGTTCTTGAGCGCGCCGCTCATGCTGCCGTGGTACTCGGGCGTGCCGATCACGAAGCCATCGGCCCAAGCCGCGAGCTCGCGGATCAGTCGGACCTCGGCGAGCGCGGGCTGGTCGGCGTCGCCCCAGATCATCACGGGCAGCGGCGTGCGCTCGAGCGAGAGCTCGCGGACCTCGGCACCCGCCGCGCGCGCGGCCGCGGCCGCGATGCCCGTGACCTGGACGAGGTGGCTATCGATCCGGCTCGAGCCCGTGACGACCAGGATCTTCGCTGCGGCGGACATGCTGCGCGGGTGTAAACCGCGATCGCCATCGGATCCAGCCCGCCGGTGCGCGCGTGGCTTTTTCGTGCAGCCAGTCGGTCGCGCGGCGACGGCTGGTAGACTCGGCGACCGATGGCCGCGCCGATCGAGCACACCTCCGAGGACAGCCCCGAGCACCACCTCGAGTCGGGATCGCTGGTCCCGCTGCGCGATCCGGCGACCAAGCTGATCCTCGCGCCCGCGCTGGCGCCGGGGGCCCAGCCCACGCTCGCAGGCTGGGGCGGGCTGCGGCATCCGGGCCGCGAGGTGTTCAGCGAGGATCTCGAGCGACTGAGCGCGGGCCGGGTGCTCTCGCGCGGGCTGGGTCGATCCTACGGCGACTCGGCCCTGCCGCCGCCCGGCGAGCTCGAGGTCGCGACCACGCCGCTCGCCGATCGCATCCTCGCCTTCGACCCCGAGACCGGGCTGATGCGCGCCGAGGCGGGGCTGAGCTTGTTCGCGCTCAATCGCGCGATGCTGCCCCAGGGTTGGTTTCCGCCGGTCACGCCCGGGACCCAATTCGTCACGCTCGGTGGCGCGGTCGCGTCCGACGTGCACGGCAAGAATCATCATGTCGCGGGCTGCTTTGGCGAGCATGTTCGGCGGCTGCGGATGCGCGTGGCCGACGGCCGCGTGCTGTGGTGCTCGCCCAGCGAGCACGAGGATCTCTATTGGGCGACGATCGGCGGCATGGGCCTGACCGGGCACATCCTCGAGGTCGAGGTTCAGCTCGAAAAGATCCCCAGCTCCTGGCTCTGGCAAGAGGCCATCCGCGTACCCAACATCGACGCGTACATCGACGCGCTCGAGCAAGCCGCGGCGAAGTGGCCGATGACGGTGGGCTGGATCGACTGCGTCTCGACCGGCAAGGCGCTCGGTCGCGGGGTCCTCTATGCCGGCCGCTGGGCGACCCGCGACGAGGCGCCGGCCAAGTTCGCGGGCCCGCTGCGCCGCTTGTCGGTGCCGATTCAGCTGCCGAGCTGGACGCTCAATGGCCTGACCGTCGCGGCCTTCAACGCGCTGCTCTTTCACAAGCAGCCCAAGCGGAGCGAGGGCGTGATCCACTGGGAGAACTTCTTTTATCCGCTCGACAAGATTCATCATTGGAATCGCATCTACGGCCAGGCCGGATTCACGCAATATCAATGTGTCCTGCCCCGGAGCGCGGGTCCGGGCGCGGCCCGACGCTTCCTCGAGACCTTGCAATCGTGCAAGGGCGGGACCTCGTTCTTGTGCGTGATCAAGGACTGCGGCCCGCAGAGCCGCGCGACCCTCTCGTTCCCGATGCCGGGCATCTCGATCGCGCTCGACATTCCGGTCCGGGCCGGCACCCAGACGCTGATCGATCGGCTCAACGAGGCGACCTTGCGCGAGGGCGGGCGGATCTATTTGACCAAGGACGCCTTCACCCGCGCGGACCACTTTCGGGCCATGGATGGCGAGCGGATCGAGCAATTCCAGGCGATCCGCCGCCGCTGGGATCCCGAGCTGCGCCTGCGCAGCGCCCAGTCGGTCCGGGTGCTGGGCGATCCGGCCTGAGCCATGCTGGCTGATCTCCCGCTTTCGGGGTAGGAAGGCGCATGCACGTAGCTTTCCTCGGTGCGACCAAGGGCATGGGCCGAGCGCTCGCGCGGCAGATGGCGGCGCGCGGTGACGACCTGGTCCTGCTCGGCCGCGACCTCGCCGAGCTCGAGCGCTCGGCTGCCGACCTGCGGGCGCGCGCGCCCGCGGCCAGCGTCGAGGTTGCCCGCTGCGACCTGGGCGATCCCTCGACCTTCGCGCCCGCGCTCGACCAGGCCGAAGAGGCGTTGGGCAAGCTCGACTGCGTGGTCGTGACCGCGGGCATGTTCGCGACTCAAGCCACGCTCGAGACCGATCCCGCCCACGCGCTCGAGCTCGTGACCCTCGACTTCGCCAACACCCTCGGGTTTTGCGAGCAGGCCCGGACGCGCTTGATGAAGCACCCCGGCGGGACGCTGTGTGTGTTCAGCTCGGTCGCGGGCGACCGCGCGCGCAAGCCCGTGGTCATCTATGGTGCGGCCAAGGCTGGGCTCTCGGCCTACCTCGAGGGGCTCGATCATCGCTATCGCAGCGAGGGCCTGCGGACCGTCTGCGTCAAGCCAGGCTTCGTGAAGACCGGCATGACCGCCGGGCTGAAGCCGCCGCCCTTCGCGGGCGAGCCCGAGGGCGTGGCCCGGCGAGTGTTGCGGGCGATCGATCGCGGGACCCCGGTCGTCTACGCGCCCTGGCCCTGGCGCTGGGTGATGCTGGTGATCCGCTCGCTGCCGCGCTTCGTGATGCGGCGAATCGGGTTCTGAAGCTCGCTTGCCAGCGGCATCCCGGGCTGGTCTACACTCGGACGGGTCGTGCAGCGGATCACCCGGCAATGCTGCCGAGCTTGTGGCTCGGACATGCTCGCGCACCTCGCCGAAGGTCTGCAGGCTTGGCAATGTCAGCGCTGCGGACTCGCGGGCGGGCGCGACTTGGTCGGCGTGCGCTGGCAAGAGGTCTCGGCGTCGATCCCCGCGGCCACGCAGGTCGAGCGCTGGAAGACCGCCCTCAACGCGCTGCGCCGCGGGCAGATGCTCTTGCTGATGCTGCGCTGGGCGCTGCAGGCCGAGCGCTCCGAAGACCCGCGCGTGTTTGGGATTCGGGTGTCGGTGCTGGTCTGGAGCAGCAAGTGCATCCGCGACGCCGCGACTCAGCTCGGAGGCTGGCTCTACGTGTCGCACGAGGAGCGCTGGGACCTGTGGGAGTTCGAGGCCTGCCTCGACAACGATCTGCGCGTGCTGACGGGCGAGGCGGCGAGCGTGTTCGCTTCGCACTCGACTTATGTCGAAGCGTTGGTCGAGCGGCATCTTGCCAGCGTGCAGATGCTGGTCGAGCGGAGCGAGCATCTCGAGGACTCGCCGATCCGGCTGCCCGAGCGGCGTGATCGCTGAGGATCTTTAGCGAGGGATCCTTCGCGGTGGATCGGGTTCTCGATGGACGGGCTCTGCGGTGGGAAGAAGGGTCCACCGCAGAGCCTGGTCGTCGAGGACACGATCATCCGCGAAGGATCCACGAGTCAGCCTCCGCGAGGGATCCTCAAGCCTTCCCACCACCAGGTGGCAGCGCGGGACGATCGTCGCGCAAGGGCGAGGTGCCCTGGATGACATGCTGAACCAGGCGCCGCTGGACACCAGCCTGCTCGCGGAACTCGTGCAACGAGCTGAGCCCGGCCTTGCGCTCGTCGATCGGCTTGCCGCGCTTGCGATCGCCCTCGGCGGCGGCGCGCAGGATGACGTAGAGGATCGGCAAGATCGCGAATTCGATCACCGCCAGCGCCCCGGCGCCGAAGAGCGCGAACAACCAAACCAGGATCGAGAGCGGCTTGGGCGTGTCGGCGAGCTCTTGGATGATCCCGGGGATCGGCTCGTCCGGCGCCACCATGGCGCTCGTGGTGGTCGTGGCACCGGTGACCGGTCGACTCGGCGGCTGCGTGGGCGGGTGGCCCTCGAGCAGCGCCCGCGCGTGCGCGACCGAGGCTGGGCGCTCGCGGGGATCGGGCCGGAGCAGCGCCTCGAGCAGCGGGCGCAGCCGGGCCGGCACGGTGATCGCGTCGAAGTCGATCGCGAGCCCGGCGTGGGGGAGGGCGTCGGCCTCGGTCCCGGTCGCGAGCGCGACGATCGTCGCCCCGACTCCGTAGAGATCGCTGCGCTCGGTCGCCTCGCCGTGCAGCTGCTCGGGCGCCATGTAGCCGAAGGTCCCGATCGCCGTGCCGACTCGAGTGATCCCGCGCCCGAGCGTGGCCACTCGAACGCCGCCGAAGTCGACCAGGACCACGCGCTCACCGACGAGCAGCACGTTGGCCGGCTTGATGTCGCGATGGATGACCGCGGGCGTCCGACCATGCAAATAGCCGAGCACGTCGAGCAGGCCGAGCGTGATCGTCCGGAGTCGGGCCTCGTCGAAGGCCCCGGGCTTTTGCATGAGCGCGGCCAGGGTCGGACCCTCGATCAGGTCCATGACCAAGAAGTAGTCGCCGCTGGCCTCGCTGGCGAAGCTGGCTCGAAAGCGGGGGATGCCGGGGTGCTCGAGCCCGCGCAGGACCTCGACCTCGCGTTCGAAGCGATCGAAGGCCTTCCAGTCGAGCTGCTTGCTCAGCTGCAACACCTTGATCGCGACCGCCTCGTCGGTCTCACGATCGATGCCGCGATAGGTGCTGCCTTGGGCGCCCGCGCCGAGCGGCTCCATGATCGCGTAGCGTTCGAGCCCCTCGCGCATTTAGACGATCACGCCGCCCTCGGTGAAGACCAGCAAGGTGACCGGCCCCTCGTTGAGCAGCTCG
>JAMHUH010000749.1:0-12185 GCA_035904925.1 Nannocystaceae bacterium | reverse complement strand
CTGGACGCCGAGCGCCTGCAAGAGCACGTTGCGATGCTCGTAGCTGCGGGCTTGTTCGGGGGTCAGCTGACCGGTCGCGACCATTTGGCCGACGACGCTGTGATCGGTGGTCAGCTGGGTCAGCGATCGACCGCGGCGCAGGTAGGCCCGCGAGTCGCCGATGTGGACGATATGCAGCTCGTAGCCGTAGACGACCGCGGCGGTGGTCGTCGTGCCCATGCCGCGCTTGCCCGGGTGGGTGCGGGCGTGGTCGGCGATGGCCGTGTTGGCGGCCAGCAGCGCCATCAGCAAGGCCTCTTGCACGGCCAAGGAGTCGCGCAGCGGGGCGGCGACCATGATGGTCTCGTACATGGTCTCGGCGGCGAGGCGCGAGGCGACGTCGCCCGCGGCCGCGCCACCCATGCCGTCGCAGACACCGACCAAGGTGACGCCGCGCTCGAGCTCTTGCAGGGTCGTGCCGGGCCGCAGGCCTCGCTCGCCGCTCGAGATGTTGGCGACCACGAAGGCGTCTTCGTTGCGCTCGCGGACGCAGCCGATCTCCGTCCGGGCAAAGAGTTCGATGCGGGCCACGCTAGTCGGACCTCACGCGAAAGATCTGATCGCCGACGCGGAACATGCCGCCCGCGACGACGCTGGCGGTCCTGCGGATCCGCAGGTCGGTGCCGTTGGCCGAGTCGAGGTCCTCGAGCACCACGGTCATGCTGTTGTCGTGAACGTCCATGCGGAGGCGGGCGTGCTGGCGGCTCAAGAAGCCGTCTTGCGGGAACACGATGTCGCCGTCTTCGCGGCCGATGATCATCTCGTTACCACGCAGATGATAGCGATCGTCGTCGACCTCGCCGACGCAGACGCGAGTGAGCATGGCCCAGGCCGGCTTGGCCGGGGTCCCGAACCCGCGCACGTCGTGCTCGGCCGGACGCTCGGGCTTGGAGTCGGCGCGATCGAGGCGGAGCAGCTCGTTGCCGAGCAAGAAGAAGTCGCCCGGGTAGACCGCCACGCCCTCGCGCAGGCGCACGTACACGCCGTTGCGCGAGTCGAGGTCTTGGAGGCCGACGCCGCCGCCTTCGCTCAGCGTGACTCGACAGTGGCGCGGCGAGATGAAGGGATCGGCGGGGAAGCGCAGATCCGCTTGGCGACCGATCTCGATCCCGTGCTGCGGGACCGCGAACACCTCGCCTTCTTGACCGTCGCGACCGACCAAGACCAAGCGGGTGCGCGCGACCGCGTGGGTCGAGGGCTGCGGCGAGCCCCAGGTCGGGACTTGCTGCGAGGTCGGCGGGGCTGTGGAGGTGGCCCCGGGCGCGCCGGTCCGCCGGGCGATCGGCTCGGCGTGGGCTCGCGCGCGCATCCGTGGCTGCGGGGTGTTGCCCGAGGAGGTCGACGCCGAGGGATCGGGATCGGACTTGGGCGACGGTCCAGGCGGCGGTCCAAAGGGACCCGCGAACATGGTCATCGGCCCGGCGGGCTGCTGCATGAAGGGCGCGGCCTGCTGAGCCCCAGGCGGAGCGGTGCCCGGTCGAGCGGTGGCGGGCCGTGCCTCGCGGCCGCTCTCGCTCGGATCGAAGCCCGAGTACTGCGGCTGCGGTCGCGGAGCCGGACGCCGGCGCCGGGCCGCTGCGTCCGAAGGCTCGCGCGTGGCCGGCTGGTTGGGCGCGTGGGCGTGCGCATGCGCAGCAGCGTTGCCGGCCATGGGGTTTCCATAGGCCGCAGCGCTCGGGGCCATCTCGGTCCGCTCGCGGATGTGCCCGCGCGGCTGCGGTGCGTCGCCGAGCTCACCGAAGAGCTTGCGAACGTTGAGCGCTCCGGTCGGCGGCCGCGGGTGGCGGTCGTTCATCGACTGGCCGCAGACCGGACAGAAGGCCGCGCCGCCGCTGACCTGCGACCCGCAGCGTGGACACTTCGACGCTTGCCGGCCCGCAGTCGGAGCCGCAGGCATGGCAGTGGCGAGGTCGTAGTCACAGACCTGGCATTGCAGCGCGTTGAGCGGGTTGTCGGTCCCGCAGGCTGGGCATGGGATCTTGTCGGGCATCGAGTCCGCAAGGCTCGGCCGTGACGGCCGACTCGACTTGAAAGGCCAGGCGGGCTGCGATAGACCGCGTGACCAGGTTGCCGAGGGTATCGACCCCCCCGAGGGTCGTCAATCGGCGGCGGCGTCTGGAGAACCAACTGCCACCCGCCCGCACAATTGTCCAAGGACTCCGCGAGGGGTCGACTCGGTTCGCGTGGCCCACGTGCCTGCTCGGCGCGCTGCTCCTGTGCGCCTGCGCTCCGATTGTCCGGCCCGCGCCCTTCGAAGGCGCGCGCAACCAGGTCACCGACACCAGCCTGCTCGGGCCCTTCGACGGGCAGATCGTCGACGCCACGACGGGTGAACCAGTTCAGGACGCGGTCGTGGTCGGCGTGTGGTCCTACGATCAAGGCGACGGCTTCGTCGGTCCCGGTGGATCCGAGACGATCTCCGTGCAGACCGACGACGTCGGACGCTACCGGATCGCCCGGGCTCCCCTGCACCGCCGCGGGCCCAGCCTCCGCTTGGTCTCGTTTCATCTGGTCGTCTACAAGCGCGGCTACACGGGCTACCGCTCCGACACGCTCTTCGAAGGCGGCTCGCGCCGCGACTTCACCGGCCGGCACAACCGGATCGAGCTGACCAAGTGGCGCGAGCGAGACTCGCACGCCGAACACCTGCTCTTCCTCGCGCCGCCCCGCGAGGTCGCCCGCGTCGCCGACTGGGAGCAGAGCCAGGCCAACCTCGATCTCTACCGCGCGCTCGGTGGTGGCGCGGCGGCGATCGAGGACGACACCGGCGCGAGCGAGACCGGCGACAGCGAAGGCGAGCCGACCACCCCCGACGAGCACGCGGGCGAGTGGCTCGACGCCTCGGGCCTGATCGCCCCCGAAGAGGTCGCGATGCGAACCGGCTACGACGGCGAGTTCGCGCTCGAGGACCTCAGCGACTTCCCACGCACGGCCTTCTATCACGGCGTGCTGGTCCGGGCGGTCGATCGCGACGAGACCCAAGACTTCTCGTTCCGGGTCTGGCATCGCCCGCCCGGCGGGCTCGAGCCCGTGATCGAGATTTTCAAAGACAACCTCCCGGTCGAGATGAGCGCCGAGGTCACCGAGGAGACCTGGATCTACGTCGAGCCGGGCACCGAGTACCGCGGCGTCGCCTTCATCGATCGCGCCCAGCAGACCGGCGTGCTGGTCAGCTGCGGGCCCGAGCAGTGCATCGACGTCGACACGGCGATCATCTTGGCCAAGTTCATCCACGGTCGACTCGGCGCGCTGACTTGGTTCGAAGCGCCGAGCGCCGACTCCGGCACCGAGCCCGGCCCCAACCCCAGCCCCCCCGAGCCCGATCCCGCGAGCGAGCCCGATCCCGCGAGCGAGCCATGACCATGTCCTCGAAGCGTCGCTCTTCTCTCGTGCTCGGTCTGCTGCTCGGGCTCGCTGTCTCGCTCGGCCTCGCGCCTGCGCCCGCGCGCGCCTGGGACCCCTCGACGACCCACCAGGGCATGCTCGAGGCCGGGGCGACCCGCAGCGCGCTGCACCTGCGCTGGATGGACGCGAGCGAGCTCGAGCGCGGGCTCTTCAGCGACCTTCGCATCGATCCCGATCGCCTCGATCCCACGCAGCGGCGCGAGCTCGCCTTGACGATGGTCGAGTCGCACGCCGACGTCGGCGCGCGGCCGCTCGGTGGTCCGGGCTCGTGCCCCTCCGCCGACGCGCCGCCGAGCACCCAGCTCTTTTGCATCGACCAAGACGTCTGGCAGCAGTCCGCGATCGGTTGGCTGCGCTTGGGCATGGTCGCCGAGGTCACGCCGGTCGCGAGGCAGGTCCATCACTTCCTCGATCGCGAGCACCCCGAGTCCGCGACCTGGTCCGACCCCGAGCTGCCGGCCGCGACCTTGCGCCAACGCCAGGCGCGGTCCAACGGTGAGCCGAGCGCGGGCGTGCTGACCAGCACCAACTTCGCCGGCAAGTCGAGCTCGGCGATCGCCTGGCTCGACGACACCAGCGACCCGCTCGCGCCCCCGCAGACCTTCGCGCATCTGCAGCTGGCCAGCACCGCGCCGACCCGAGCCGAGCGCGACCATCACCTCGCGCTCGCGCTGATGGGCGTCGGCGCGCTGATCCACGTCATCCAGGATCTCGGCGTGCCTGCCCACGCCCGCGGCGACGCGACCGCTTTTTTCTCGCCGCTCTCGCCCGCGCCCGGCGATCGTGGCCTGCCCTTGCAGGAGTTCGTCCGCTTCGAATTCGGCCGTCGCGATCTGCCCGGCGTCGCGGGGGGCATCCCGACCACCGCCCCAAGCGGCGTCCCGCTGACCGACACCCTGCGTGGCCACGTGCTCGGCGACGCCAACTACGAGGGCCTCGCGACCTTGGCGAGCACCCGCTTCTTCTCCGAGTCGAGCCTCCCGCCGCCCCGCTTCCTCGAGCTCGTGCTCTCGCCCGAGGCTGCCGCCCAGGCCTTGCTCGGCGACCAACCAACCATCGATCCGGTCGAGGTCGAGGGCGCCATCCTCTCGCCCTGGCCGAGCGATCGCGGCTACCTCTTGAGCCCGACCGGCCGCGCGCTCTCGGCCTACGACACCGACCTCGACGGACGGATCCGGCTCTACCTCGACGAGACCGTGTTTCGCGAGCAAGCCAACTCGCTCGTGCCCGCGAGCGTCGACGTGACCCGCTCGCTGCTCGATCTGCTCTGGCCCGCGTGGCCGAGCATGCGGGTGTCGGGCAAGCGCGCGACCCTGACGATCCCCGCGACCTGGACCGGCGGCGAGCTGATCGCCTACGTCGAGTCCGATCGAGGCGATCGCAAGCAGACCAGCAAGCTCGCGCTCACGCCTGGCGCCGATCTCGAGGTCGAGCTGCCCGAGCTCGATCCAGCCAAGCGCGAGCAAGGCGAGCGGGTCGTGTTGGTGCTCTTGGCCTCGCGCGAGCCCGGGCCGCCGATCGTGCTCGAGCACGTGATCGGTGCCAAGTGCAGCTCGGTCAATCCGACCCGCCCAGCGCCCGCGAACCCAGCCGACCCGACCAGCCCGACGGAGGCGCCGGCCGAGGGCGAGCCCGCGTTGATCGAGCCCTTCCCGCTCGACGACCGACCCTGAGCCTCGGGCTCAGATCGTCGCGCCGCCGGGGCTCTCGAACACGAGCTCGGCGCGGCTCCAGTCTGGACGCAAGAGCACGTCGTTCCAGCTCGGCCCTTGGTGTTGGTGGACGATCAGCTCGGGGTCGGCGTCGCCGTCGATATCGAAGGCCGCGAGCGGCTGCTGAGCGTCCGGCGGCAGGAACTCGTCGGTGGCCAGGCTCGCGTCGAGGTAGCGCAGCTGCCAGTCGCCGCTCGACTCCCACGAGAAGAGCCCCAGCCAGCGACCGCCCACGGCGATCCACGACGCGGACCCACCGTCGTCCGTCCACATGCCGCCACGCCGATACGCGAGCGTGCGCTCGGCCAAGGGCCGCGCCGGGTCGGCGGCGGCAAACACCGCGTCGAGCGAGGCGACGCGAGCCTCGAGTCGCGCGAGCTGATTGGCGTCGGGCTGCCAGCGCGCGGGCTCGGGCGCACGATAAGGACCCGTGACCAGCAAGCCGGTGCCGAGCTCGCCCGCGATCGCTTGGAAGTCGAGCTCGTAGCAGTTGGTGACCGGATAGCCATCGCCGCCGCGCAGCTCGAATTCGCCGACGACCTGGCCCCAAGCGTCGAGCGACCACCAGCGCGAGCCGATCACGCCCCAGTCCAAGCAGGCGTTCGCTGGTTGAACCAGCCCGCGATCCGGGTCGCGCGCGAAGAAGGCGACATGCGGATTGCTGTCGACGAAGCGCAGCTCGCCGGCCCGCGGCGGCACGCCGGCGTCACTCGGCATCGGGCCTTCGATCGCGCTTCGCGGTGGACCCTCGCTCGTCGGCACCGACACGGGGTTCGGCGAGGTCGAACGACGAGCGCTCGGCTCGGGACACTCGAGCGTCGGGTTCGGGTCAGGCCGACAGCCGAGCAGCGCGACCCATCCGAGCGCGAGCCCGAGCCCGCGCTTCAACGCCGTCCCCTGCCCCCGGGCTTGGGCTTGGCGCTGCCACGCCGCTTCGCGCCCGATGGCTTCGCGCCCGACGGCTTCACGGTTCCCGGCTTGGCCCAAGGCCTGGAGTCGGCGGCCACGGCAGCGACCGGCTTGCGACCCGCGACCGGATCCATCGCGTCTTGCAGCTCGCGCTCGCGCGTCAGCTCGCGATCGACCTCGTCGGGCAGATCGAATTCGTCGGGTCCGTCCTCGTCGATCGGCGTGGGCAGAGCCGCGACCACCGATCGCAGCGAGAGCAGACCGACGTGGGTGGGCGCGACCGCGAGGCCCAAGCCCAGCAGGTCGCGCGCCTGGGGATCGCCGTGCTCGAGCGCCTCGCGGAGCCCGGCCTCCTGTGCGGCCACGAAGCCTGGATCGAGCTCGAGCAGCTTGGCCGCGAGCGCGGCTCGTGGCTCACCCTCGCTCGCGCGCGCCTGCCAGGCCATGAAGTAAGCCCGCAAGCCCGGGTCGTCGGCGCGCTCGGCCGCGCTCGCGAAGTTGCGAGCGGCCTCCGTGGTCGCGCCGAGATCGAGCAGCGTGCGACCCAGTTCGAAGTAGGCCCAGGTGAATTCGGGCGCGCAGATCAACACGCGCTCGAGCTCGCCCTTGGCTCCGCGGGCCTCACCCGCGCGACGCAGCAGCTGCGCGAGTCGATAGCGAGGCAGCGGCGCGTCCTCGTCGAAGTCGAGCCGACGTCGCAGCAGCTTGCGCTCGGCCTTGGGTCGCAGCGCGCCGTTCGAAGCGAAGAGCTCGTCGTGGTACTCGCCCTCTTCGTCGTAGAGCAGCGCCATCTCGGCGACGAGGCCGATCGTCAGCTTGAGCAAGGTCGAGGCCAGCGGCGCTCGCTGGCCGTCGTCCTCGACGCTGACGACCTCGCCGCCCTCGGCCCAGGGATCAGCCGGCAGCACCAACAAGGCCGAGCCCTGCTCGCCGATCACCCGATCGCCGTCGTGAAGCAGCCCTTGCTCGCGCGCCTGGGCGCTCGCCTGCGCATGCTTGGCCAAGGGATAGAACTGAGCCTCGCCGTTGCCGAGCTCGAGCCCGTCCCAGCGCTCCCACAGACCCGCGAACTCCTCGGCCAGCCCGGCCTCGGCCAGCGCGACCTCGCTCGCGGGCTCACCCAGGCGATGCAGCCCCTCGGGGGCGTCGATCAGGCGGTCCTCGATGCGATCGAGCATCGCGTCGAGGGCCGGGTTTCGGCGACGACCGGCCAGCTCAGCTCTCCTCGGCCGTCGGCACGCGACCGGCGTGCTGCTTGGCCGGCTTGAACACGCTCATCGGCACCGTGATGCCGCGCTCGAGCAGTTGGTTGATGAAGGCCGGGACCGTGCCGGTCGGCAAGAACTCGGTCGCGCCGTCGGCCACCTTCATGGCCCGGAAGATCGGCATGTGGACGATCTGGTTGCCTTCCTTCACCCGCGGCTCGACGATCTCGATGATCTGCATGGCCTCGTTGTTGACCCCGACGCTGACGCGCACGAGCAGGTCGACCGAGCGGGCCAGCGCGACCGTCAAGGCTTGGATCGCGCCGCTGGCCACGGTGCTGAGCGCGGCGAGGCGCGAGAGCGCGTGGGCCGAGTCGATGCCCCAGAGCGAGATCACGGCGCCCGCGGTCGCGCCCGACATCGCGTCGATCACCGCCGCGGCGTCTTCGTGCCGGGTCCGCTGCGAGACCAGGAGATCGACGCCGCCGCGCAAGAGCACGCCGAGCGAGTCCGAGAGCGAGACGCCATCGGCCGGGTCGGCGATCCGGCGGACCTGAATCCACGAGCGTCGGTTGGCCCCGAGCCGGCCGGTGTCGGAGATGCACACGACCCGCAGGTCGTCGGGCACCTCGCCGGCGAGCGCGAGCATGAAGCGGTCGAGGTTCACCCCGCCCGAGGCACAGATCAGGATCCGCCGACAGCCGCGGACGGCCGCGCGCAAGACCTCGCGGATCTCCTCGCTGAGCACACCCTCTTGGACCAAGGCCGAGAGGTTGTTGGCGTCGGTCCGAGTCCGACGAAGGTTGAGCACCGGGGTGCGGACCTGGGTCGGCGGCAGCAGGCCGTACATGTAGAAGCCGTCGGCGACCTTGCCCTCGAGCACCTGCGCGCCCTCGACCAAGAAGCCCCACTGGCGAGCCAAGCGGCGGCAGGCGAGCATCACCGCGCGCTCGCTCGAGAAGCGGCGCTCGACCAGCTCGGTCCGGGCTCCGTCACGAACCAAGCGGATCGGTCCGCCACCGACGATCTGGATCTCGGTGACCTCGTCGTCCTGCATCAGCTCGGTCAGCGGCCCGAGCTCGAGCAGCTCGCGGGCGATCCGGCCTTTGAGCGGCTCGATCTCGATGTTCTCCTCGATCTCGCCGTTGCGGCGCATGTCGGCCAGCATCGCGTCGATCAGCTGGAGCGCGGCCTCGCGGTCGGCATCCGAGATCTTGGCGGCGTTCAGCGGATCGAGCCCGCGCACGTTGACCAGCGCGGTCTGGATGATGCGGCTGGCGATCTTGTCGAGGAAGGCGCTCTCGACCCCGGGCGCCGCGACCTTGCGGGCCGAGGTCATCACGTTGCCCTCGGGCAGCTCGAGGCCCGGCAGCGGCTCGCCACGCTCGCCCTCTTCGGGCGGGAGGCCGACGGTCGTGCGCCGGACCTTGCCGTCCTTGCCCGTCACCGGCAGCTCGGCTCGGTCGCGCGGCGCGATCGAAGGCTCGTCGCCATCGAGCATCAAGATGAAGTCGCCGACGTAGACGCGATCCGAGCGACGGATCCGGCGCGGGATCATGATCTTGCGCCCGTTGACGTAGGTCCCGTTGGTGCTGTCGAGGTCGACCACCTCGACCGCACCGGTCACCTTGCGAAAGCGCAGGTGGTGCTTCGAAATGTTGGCGCGGTCGAGCACGAGCTCGTTGTCCTCTTCGCGACCGACCGTGAACTGGTCGGTCTCGAAGGGGAAGCGCTGGGTCTTCCCACCCTTTTCGTGAACCACGACGGTGAGCACGGGGCATGGCTTACCGCGACGGGGTTCGGGGCTCAAGCGCCTTCGTCGCCGCAAAGGACACGTCGCGGGTTGAGCGCTGGCCAAGAAGCCCCGAGGGCAAGGACTTCGCCCAGCCGTGCGGGTAACCTCGCGGCGAATGGCCAACCCCGCCAATCCGACGTTGGAGGATCTGCAGGCCGAGCAACTCGCCCAGGACATCGCCGGCGAGATGCCCTCGCCCTACTGTCCCGGACGCTCGATCGCCAGCTGTCCCAGCCAGGCCGCGCGCGAGCTCGAGGACGACATCCTCGGGCTCGCCAAGCAGGGCATGGACCGCGAGCAGATCGAGTCGGTCCTGGTCGAGCGCTTCGGCAAGCAGACCATGGGCCAAGCGCACTCCCCGGTCGTGTTGGTCGGCATCGGCCTCGCCTCGATGGTCGCGCTCGCGGTGATCGTCCTCGCCGCGCGGACTTGGCTGCGCAAGCCCGTCGTCCCCGTCGGCCCGGATGGCAAGACGAGCGACGCGGCTGCACCCTCGCTCGAAGGGGTCAGCCGCGTGGAGCTCGATCGTCTCGAGGACGAGCTCGACAACCTCGAAGAAGCCTGAGCTCGGACGAGCCTGAGCTCGCCTACTTCTTCTTCTTTTTCTTGGGGTCCGGCGGCTTGAGGGCCTCGGTGCAGTACTTGTCCCACTTCTCTTTTTGCTTGGGATCTTCGAGGTCGGGCGGATCATCCATGGGCGAGCCGATCTTCTTCGAGTAGTCGACGACCTTGTTGTTGACGATCGTCCACAGCGCGTCCTGGCGCTTGATCTCGTTCTCGTCGCCGTCGTTGTAGGCGGTCGGGTAGCCGTTCATCACCAGCTCGTGGGCCTCGAGCACGTTGGAGATGTACTTGGACTTGCTCAGCAGCTCTTGGCCTTCGGCGGCGAAGAGGCGCTGCTGCCAGCCGTCGAGGTGCGGGATGAAGGCCAGCTTGAAGTTCTCCCACTGGACCTGCTCCGGCCCGCCAGGCTCGGTCCCGAGCGCCAAGTCGCCTTCCTTCTTCATCTTCTCGCGGAAGCACTGCAGGTCCTTCCAGTAGCCCTGCATCTTCTTGGCGTTGGCCTTGTCCCACTTGTAGAGGTGCTTCTCGCCCTCGGGGTCCTTGCGGTCCCACGCGGCCAGCTCCTCGGCCGTGGGCCCGGGCAGCTCGGAGGTCGGGATCGGCTTCTTCTCGCCCTCGGTCTTCTTGGTCGAAGCCTTCTCCTCGTCGGCCCGCTTCATCGCCTCGGCAGCCGACTCGCCGCCGCCACAAGCCGGGAGCGCGAGGGCGATCATCAAGGAGCACAGGGCGCTCGAAGAAACCAGGGTGCGGGTGCTGAGCAGACGAGCTTTCATCGGAGGATCCTTGCAGTCGTTGAACCGCGCCGCCCGCGGGCAACGAAGCGCTGCGATCACTTTAGCGAGCCGACGGCGAAGCTGTAAAGCGCAATGGCGAGCCCTGCTGGTAGACTCCGCGCTGCCGATCGAGGAACCGCACATGGCCAAGCCCAAGACCCAAGCGAGCGCGAAGAAGAAGGTCAGCAAGAAGCCGGCTGCGAAGAAGCCTGCGGCGAAGAAGGCCAGCAAGAAGCCCGCCGCGAAGAAGGCCAGCAAGAAGCCCGCTGCGAAGAAGGCCAGCAAGAAGCCTGCCGCCGCGAAGAAGCCCGCCGCCGCGAAGAAGCCTGCCGCCGCGAAGAAGTCCGCCGCCGCGAAGAAGGCCACCGCCGCGAACAAGCCCGCCGCCGCGAAGAAGCCCGCCGCCGCGAACAAGCCCGCCGCCGCGAAGAAGCCTGCCGCCACGAACAAGCCCGCCGCGAACAAGCCCGCCGCGAACAAGCCCGCGCCCAGCGAGAGCGTGATCGAGGTCGGCACGGTCGCGCCGAACTTCGATCTCGCGGCCGACGACGGCCAACGACGCGCGCTCGCCTCGATGGCGGGTCGCCGCTTCGTCCTCTACTTCTACCCGCGCGACAACACGCCCGGTTGCACGACCGAAGCCAAGGAGTTCAGCGAGCTCGCGCCGAACTTCGAGGAGCTCGGCGTGCAGGTGTTCGGCGTCAGCACGGACAGCCTGCCCTCGCACGTGAAATTCCGGGCCAAGCAGGGCTTGAAGATCGCCCTGCTCTCCGATCCCGACGCCGAGTGCTCGCGCGCCTACGGTGCCTGGGGCAGCAAGCAGATGTATGGCAAGCCCGTGGTCGGGATGATCCGCACCACCTTCGTCGTCGGCCCCGACGCCAAGGTCGAGCGCAAGTACGTGGTCCGGCAGGCGGCTGGCCACGCGGCGAAGGTGCTCGCCGACATCCAGGCCGACCTCGAGCAAGCGCCTGCCGAAGCTCACGGCGCGCCCGAGGCCGCCACGATCGCGGTGGTCGAGGGCGTCGATCCCCAGACCGCTCCCGACGACTCGCCCGAGGACGAAGCGCTGCCCGAGCCCGACAGCGAGTCGGACGACAGCATCGACGATCCGAGCGGCGAAGACCTCCCCTGAGCGCCGTGGCTGCCCGGACTCCCACGATCGCGATCGGCGTCGCGCTGCTCGGCTTGATCTTCACGTCGGCCCACGCCGGGCCGCCGCCTATCCCCGAACCGGGCGAGACCAGCGACACGGGCGAGACCAGCGAGCCGGACGAGCTGCCCGTGCTGCTCGACGAGACCACGGGGTTTTGGTTGAGCGTCGAGTTGATCGGACCGCGGGGCGCTCAGATCGACGCGGCCGCGGCCCTGGTCGATCCCTCGGTCGAGGCGGCGCTGCCTCGCGGTGGTCGACCGCCGCCGGGCGAGCTCGTCGGACGGGTCGACAACCTCGAGCTCGCGCTGCAGTGGATCGATCGCCACGCCTTCGGTGAAGCGGGCGTCGGCTTTCCAGCGCCGGGTGAGCGGAGCGAGCGGCCAGCACCGATCCCCGGCGGTCCCCTGCACCAAAGCTACGGCGTGATCCCGACCGCGCTGGTCGTGACCGCGGCGGGCGAGTCCGGTGGAACCCGCGAGTACCCCTGGCCGAGCGGTGGCACGCTGCCGACCCCGGCCGGCTCCGACTGGCGCGCGGCCGAGCTGATCGCCGATCGCGTCCCGCTCTTCGCGGCCCCGGCCGCGATCGCAGCCCCGGCGAGCGAGCGCTACCTCGAGCTCGGATCGA
>JAMHUH010000748.1:0-14085 GCA_035904925.1 Nannocystaceae bacterium | reverse complement strand
ATGAAACAGATTAAGCATCATGATGCATCATAGCTTAATTCAACTATTAATGCTTTCGATGATGGTGTTTCCAATGCAAGCTCCAAACTAGAAGATATCAAATTGAATATTTCTCAGGAAACATAAGAACTTGATTCTAAGAAAAGCAATCCAAGGAAAAATTCTCAAGAAATTAACACATTTTATGTTCTTGAAAATGTTTAATTCCAATAATCCTTTTATTAAATGCCTGAAAGCATTGTTCCTCAAACAATAACGACATAAAAAATAAAGGAAAGCTTGGAACACATAAGACTATTGGCAAGCCCAAGTGAAATATAAGCATTTTATCGAATATCATCTCAAAATAAATAGGATGTAAATGAGCAAATAGCAGGTCATATTACCAATTATAACCTTAACATTGATGCAATTATCAAGATTTTAGATGAATAAAGCCAACAAGGTAAAAGCACGAAAATTTCCAAACTTCAAAATTACTTGTTTTTTATTGAAAAGCAGCTCTATGGCTTATCTAAAAGTAAGTATACTAATATCTAGGAATTCTTTCTGAGTATCTGTTCACTTCTATAAAGAAGATAAAAGTTGGTGATGATACTATCAGGCCGAAGAGGAAGAAAAGTTTTAAATCAGCTAGCGGTGAAAACGATAGCGCGCGAGTTCTAGCGCCGCGCGCACAGCTTCGATTCGAACCAGCCACGCATCGCACAACCTGCGTCGCGTTCCCACCCGACTTCGAGACGAGTAGCAGAGGCGGCGAGTCGCGAGCGCGGACTCAGCCGCCCTTGCCTCAGCCGCCCTTACGGAGCTCGGTCAGCACTTGCTTGGCGAGCGCCTTGAGCGTGTCGAACACGCCCTCACCGCTCACCGCTTGGGCTTCGAACTCGGGCACGCGCTGGGTGTTGAGCAGCTGGCTCAGCTCTTCGACCGGCACGGCGCTGGGCAAGTCGCGCTTGTTGTACTGGATCACGTAGGGGATCGTGTCCAGGTTGTAGCCCTGCTCCTCGAGGTTGATGCGCAGGTTGTCGAGGCTCTCGATGTTGGCCTCCATGCGCTCGAGCTGCGAGTCGGCGACGAAGCAGACCCCGTCGACGCCCTTGAGGATCAACTTGCGGCTGGCGTCGTAGAACACCTGGCCGGGCACCGTGTAGAGATGGAAGCGAGTCTTGAACCCGCGGATCTCACCGAGGCTGAGCGGCAAGAAGTCGAAGAACAAGGTCCGCTCGGTCTCGGTCGCGAGCGAGATCATCTTGCCCTTCGCCTCGGGGCGGGTCTTGTTGTAGATGAACTGCAGGTTGGTCGTCTTCCCGCACAGGCCGGGGCCGTAGTAGACCAGCTTGCAATTGATCTCGCGCGCGCTGTAGTTGATGAACGACATCTTCGGCGCCGTCAGCTGAACAGGTTGTCGATGTCTTCTTCGGTGATCTCGCCACCGAAGACGTCGCGCTCGGGGGAGGTCTTGGCCTTCTCGGCCAAGCGGTCGAAGATCTCGGTCAGGATCTCGTTGGCCTTCTTGACCCGCAAGCGGACCAGGCCGTGCGTGGTGTTCTTGTCGAACAAGACCACGAGGATGATCCGGCGGGCCACGATGGTCATGTGGACCGAGATGTCCTTGCCCTCGTGGAACTGCCCGCTGAACTCTTCTTCCTTGATCAGCTGAGCGATGCCACCCGTCGCGGCCACGTTGCCGGCGACGAGCGAGCTCAGCGAGGTCGTGTCCAGGTTGGCGTCGACCCCCGAGGCGGCGATCAGCGAACCATTTTTGTCGACGACCAGGATCGTACGAGCCCGAGAATCTTGGTGCAGTTTGTCGGTGACCTCTTGGATCTCCGACATCTCCTGTTCGAACATCACGGACTGCGGGTGCGACATGTTCAAGACGGCTCTCTTGATCACTGGCGGCGGGAGGCTGCGAACTTAACAGACTCCGTCCGGCAAGTCCATGCACCTCGCGCTCGTCGGTCGCATTCGCGCGCAAATCGGCCTGCGTGGGGATGCTCGAGGGCCGGAGAAGTCGCTCGAAAGCGGCTCAGGACGCCGCTAGCGGGCAAGTTGGCCCACGGGCGCGTCCGCATAAAAAGACGAGTGAGGCGACGGCGATGGGGGTCAGCGGATCCTTCGACGGTCGTCGAGGGCCCGGTGGAGCGTGGTCATGTCGGCGTACTCGAGCTCCCCACCGACCGCGACGCCCGAAGCAATTCGGCTCACGGTGACCCCGAGCGGCTCGAGCAGGCGCGCGAGGTAGAGGGCCGTGGCGTCACCCTCGACGTTGGGGCTGGTCGCGACGATGACCTCCTCGATCGGCTCGGCTTGGTCGTGGCCCTCGGCGTCGAGGGGTCGGCGGAGTCGCTCGAGCAGCGCGCCAACCCGCAGCTCGGCTGGGCCGATGCCCGCGAGCGGATCGAGCACGCCGTGGAGCACGTGGTAGCGGCCCTGAAACGCGCCCGCGCGCTCGATCGCCATGCGATCTTGGGGCTGCGCGACGACGCAGATCACCCGCCCATCGCGGCGTGGATCCTGACAGATCGAGCAGATCTCGCGCGGCGAGAGGTCGCAGCAGATCTGGCACGAGCGCATGGTCGCGTGGACCTCGGCGATCGCGTCGGCCAGACCACGCACGTAGTCGTCGTCGCTGCGGACGATCGCGAGCGCGAGCCGCAACGCCGACTTCTCGCCGATCCCGGGCAAGCGAGCGAGCAAGGCGCTGAGCCGCCGGAGCGGATCGTCTTGGGCGCCGTCGCGGCGAGCGTCGCTCACAGGTTCGGAATGCCTCCGGGGAACATCCCGGGCGGCAGCATCGAGCCCAGCGACTCTTGGGCGAGCGCCTTGGACTTCTCGATCGCGTTGTTGACCGCGGCGACGAGCAGGTCTTGGACCATGTCGACGTCCTCGCTCATGACGGCGGGGTCGATCAGGATCTTGGTGACCTGCTGGGCGCCGGTCATCATCACCTTGACCATGCCGCCGCCCGAAGAGCCTTCGACGGTCTGCGTGGCCAAGCCGCGCTGCATGTACTCCATCTGCTCGCGCATCTGCTGGGCTTGACGCATCAGCTCGGAGAGATCGAACTCGGGCATGGCGGCATCCTATCAAGGAAGGCTGCGAGCGAGCAGCCCCGGAAGGATGCGAGCGAGCAGCCCCGCGTCAGCCGGGTAGGCCGCGCTGGCCGATCGGTGGCAGCTGCGGGCCCACGAGCGGCTCGATCCGCTCGACCCGACCACCGAAGGCGTGCAGGAGCGCACGGATGCGCGGGTGGGCTCGGGCGTCGTGCTCGATCGCGGCGACATGACGGCGCTCGCGCTCGTGTTCGACCAGCTCGAGGCTGGGCAGCTCGGGCAGCGAAGGCGCGGCGTCGTCGATGTCGAGCCGCATCGGCTCGCCGAAGTACTCGGCGGTCAGGCGCTCGAACACCAGCTTGAGCTCGGGGTTCTCGCGCAGCTGGACCTGGGCGAAGCCGGTCGCGGGCGCGGCCGCGTGAATGACCCCGAGCTCGATCTTGGTCAGGCCGACGCGCGAGAGCAGCGAGCCGAGCAAGGGCTCCTCGGCCAGCGCTCGCTGCAAGAAGATCTCCCACGCGTCCCAGGCGGGCATGGTCTGCCAGGGGATCGCCTCGCGCGGGACACAGCGCGAGCTCGGGCAGCCAGCTTCGGGATCGCGGGGTGGTTCGCTCGAGAGCTCGTCGTTGCTCAGCTCGAACTCGCGGCGCGACATCGCGGCGGCCTCGGGCGCGAGTGTGGGCTCGGGCGCGAGTGTGGGCTCGGGCGCGAGCGTGGGCTCGGGCGCGAGCGTGGGCTCGGGCGCGCGCGTGGGCTCGGGCGTATGCATGGGCTCGGGCTCGTACGCACGCGCGGGCTCGGACGCGGCGAGATCGTCGGGCGGCGGCGAGCCGCGAACCATCTGCCAGAGGCGATCTTGAAAGCTGCCCTCGCCCGCGGGTCCGCTCGGCCGTGCGGGCACTGGGCTTGGCATCGGCGCGGGCGTGGAGGCTGGCGTCGGCGGGACGGCCCGCAGCGTCGGGCGCTCGCTCGGGCTCGGCCCGACTTGCGTTGGCGCGGCGCGAGTCGGAGCGCTGGCTTGCGCTTGCGCTTGCGCAGGCATCGGTGCCGGAGCGGCCGCGCTCGAGCGCGAAGGCGGCGATCCAAACCCGGCGCCGCGACCCGGCGCAGGCCCACGCCCCGGCGCGCCACCGCGAGCCGGACCGCCGCCGCTGGGCATGCCGCGACCCGAGGCCAGCGCGTCGAGCCGCGCGATCAGATCGCCGAGCGGCAGCAAGGGCTCGCTCTCGACCAGCTCGAGCAGCGCCATCTCGATCACCAGCTTGGGCACGCGGCTGTTCTCGAGGTTGTCGAACACCCGCGCGAAGCGATCGAACCATTGCGCGAGCACGCTGGCCTCGACCTGCTCGGCCTGCGCGACCAGCTGCTCGTAGAGGTCGTCGCTCATGTCGAGCAGCGCGTCGCGGCTGCGGGTCAGCTTGACCACGGTCAGGTCGCGCAGGTGCTGGAGGATCGCCAGCGCGAGCTGCTTGAGGTCCGAGCCGCTCTCCGTGACGGTTTCGAATTGCTGCAGGAGAGCCGCGGCGTCGCGCTCGACGATCGCCTGGACCAAGGCCGCGACGGTGAAGCGGCTGGCCTGGCCGAGCACCTCGAGCACCTCGGCGCAGGTGATCGCCAGGGGATCGGCCGCGAAGGCGATGACCTTGTCGAGCAGCGTGAGCGCGTCGCGGACCGAGCCCTCGCCGCAGCGGGCGATCACGTAGAGGCCCTCTTCGTCGACGACGAAGCCCTCGTTGCGGAGGATCTCTTGCAGGTAGGGGACCAAGGTGCTCGCGCGGACCCGGCGATAGTCGAGCCGAGAGACCCGCGAGAGGATCGTCGGCAGGACCTTGTGCGGGTCCGTGGTCGCGAACATGAAGGTGACGTGGGCCGGCGGCTCCTCGAGCGTCTTCAGCAGGGCGTTGAAGGCCTGCTGGGTCAGCATGTGGACCTCGTCGATGATGTAGATCTTGCGCCGGGCGAACTGCGGCAGGTAGTGGACCTGCTCGCGCAGCGATCGGATGTCGTCGACCGAGTTGTTCGACGCGCCGTCGATCTCGATCACGTCGACCGAGCGACCCTCGTTGACGGCCACGCACTGCTCGCACACGTTGCAGGGCTCGGGCGTGGGCCCATGCTCGCAGACCAGCGCCTTGGCCAAGATCCGCGCGGCGGTGGTCTTGCCCAACCCACGCACGCCGCAAAAGAGATAGGCATGGTGGACGCGGTCGGTCGTGATCGCGTTGGCCAGCGTGCGCGTCACGTGCTCTTGGCCGATCATGTCGGCGAAGCGCTGCGGACGGTACTTGCGGGCGAGGGCGAGGTAGGACACCGGGACGTGGAGGGTAACCCGTGCCCACGCAGCCGTCACGGCCACGCGAGCGCCGGCCGAGCGCCTGGCAGATCGCTCAGCGGCGCAAGCTCAGCGCGCCGAGTCGTTCGCCGCGCTCGAGCAGGCGCAGCATCTTCTCGCGCTCGCGGGCGGTGAACTCGGGCGTGATCGGCCAGTTGCCGGTCGCTCGGAACAGCTCCTCTTGCGAGGTCGTCACGCCGACCCGGGCCATCACCTTCTTCACGTCGATGGTGATCTTCGGCAGCGGGGCGGGCGGCTGCGGATCATCGATCTTGTTGGGGTCGATGCACGCGCCGAGGTCGTTGACGCCGGCGGTCCGCTCGTTGAGCTCGGCCATGCTGAACTTGCGCGTGACGGTCGCGGCGAACGAGGCGTGATCGAAGACCTCGTGCACGACGCAGCCCTTGCGAACGTGCGGGCCGATCACCAGCGAGGGCACGCGGAAGCCTTGTTGCTGGTAGTCGGGACCGTCGGCGTCGGGGGTGGTCGGCGGCGCGACGTGGTCGAAGAAGCCGCCGTGCTCGTCGTAGGTGATGATGAAGAGCGACTTCTCCCAGTACTGCGACTGCGCGAGCGCCTGGTAGAGGGTCGCGATCAACGCCTGGCCGAGCGAGATGTCGTGGTCGGGGTGATCGTCGTTGCTGGTGAAGCCAGGGTCGATGATCACGACCTGCTCGAGCGAGCCATTGTCGAGTCGGTCGAAGAAGCCGTCGAGGCCCTCGGTGCCGGCGAAGCCGAGCAGCGGGAAGGCGCCCCACTTCCAGGGCACGTCGACGTAGTAGTTGTTGTTCGAGATGCCGGCGTCCTTGCAGGCGTCCTGGATGGTCTTGGGCCCGAGCAGCGGCGGCGTGTTGGTGGTCTTGCCGTCCGAGGTCCCGCAGTGGAGGTAGTAGCGGTTGGGCCAGGTCGGGCCGAGCAGCGAGCAGAACCAGCGATCGCAGAGCGCGTACTCGTCGGCCAGCGCGTAGTGGACCGGGAGGTCCTCGCGGACGTGGTAGCCCATGACCTCGTGTTTGACCGCGTCGCCGTGGGTCTTTTGGTGCTCGATCACGAAGCCGTCGTTGGCTCCGCCGTTCCACTGGGCGTGCACGGCGTCCCAGCCATGCGGCGGATCGTCGGGCGTGTAGTTGGTCAGGTGGAAGGTCTCGATCGCGTTGCCCTGCTGGTCGAGGTTGAACTCGCCACCGACCAAACCATCGACGTCGGACTGACCCTCGATCAGCTTGCGCGCGCCGAAGTAGTGGTCGAAGGACCGGTTCTCCATGCACAGCACGATGATGTGCTCGACGTTGGCGAGCAGCTGCTGGAGCGTGAGATCCGACTCGGTCGTGCAGGCGTCGCCCTCACCGGTGTCGGTGGTGTCGGTGCCGGTGTCCGTGGTGTCTGTGCCGGTGTCCGTGGTCGACTCGCTGGTCGACTCGCCGGTCTCGGTCGTGTCGCCACCGATCTCGTCACTGCCACCGCTGCTGGTGTCGGACTCGTCGGTCCCCGCTTCGTCGTTGCCCTCGCCGCTCGGGTCGTTGGCGCAGCCGAACACCGAGGCGCCGACCAAGGCACCGAGGCCCTGCAACGCGCGTCGACGCGAGAGCACCCGGCGAACCGAATCCATGTATTTCTTGGTCACGGCGGGGTGATGCTATCACCCCCCTGGACCAGCTTTGGTGACGGTTCTGCGAACCAAAAACGAAGAGCGCGACGGTCGGTCGCGCTCACACCGAGCTCCACACTTTCGTGGGCCGGAAGTCCGCAGCAGGTTCAGGCAGCGGCTGAGCCCGTGGCTCAGGCGGCTGAGCCCGTGGCTCAGAAGGTGAAGTGCTGCGAAACGATCTCTTCGGGCTCGTCGACGACGGACTCGTCCTCGTCTTCGCGCTGAGGCCGCGGCTTGAGGACCGTCGGGATCGGAGCGCCGGCCGCGTCGAGCTTTTCGGCAATGATATCTTCGAGATAGCCGCTCACGCTCTTGCCAGTGGCGTCGCAGAAGTCTTTCAGACGCTGGTACGTGATGCCCTTGACGGAGATGCTTCGGCGGGTCTGTCGCTTGGCCATGTGTCGGTCGCCCCTTCACTTGTCTCCTACGCGAAGCGGATCCGGCACGCAAGGGCCATTCCACAAGATGTGGTGGTGCGTATTGGACGCTGACACTACATCCTGTGAAGAAACTGATCGAAGTGATCGAGAACATTACAGAAATTCAGTATGGCGGTGATCCCACTGCTTTGTGAATGAGTCGTTTTCTATCAAGACTCATTCAGTATATTTTTGGATTCGATCCCCGAGTGGAGAGATCTCGAAGCAATTTCCACCACGAAATCGCGAGAATTACGCGCATCTTCGAGGTGCGCGAACGCCCGAAGCCCGACCGAGGGGCAGCCGTGCGGCCGGTCTCGATCCAGTGACCGCAAGATGGCTTTGGCGTATCGTGATCACGATCGCCGCATGCAGACCGAAGCGGACACCCGGGTCCTGGCGGGAGCCCGCCGGGAGCCCGACGAGCCGACGCTGACCGCCCGCGCTCGCGTGCTGGCGGCTTCGGACGAGCGCGCCGAGCCGGCTCTGGCTGCACCACGAGCAGACGAAGGGCGAGCGCCGGAGTCGGGCCCGCTGACGCTGCGTCGCTGGGTCGGTCGCTACGAGCTCATCCACCGGATCGCGCACGGCGGCATGGCGACGGTCTACCTCGGACGCGCCAAGGGCAGGGCGGGTTTCGAAAAGATCGTCGCGGTCAAGGTGATCCATCCGCACCTCGCGGCCGAGCCCGAGTTCGTCGGCATGTTCCTCGACGAGGCCCGGATCGCCGCGCACCTCCACCATCCGCACGTGGTCGAGATCCTCGATCTCGGTGGTTCGGGCGGGAGCGAGGGCGAGGCCGAGGGCGGCTACTACATGGTGATGGAGTTCATCGAGGGTGAGAACCTCGCCGCGCTGGTTCGAGCGCTGGCGAGCTCACCCGAGCGAGGGCGGCTGCCGATCGCGGTGATCTTGCAGATCCTCTCGGACACGCTCGAGGGCTTGGCCGCGGCCCACGATCTACGCGACCTCCAAGGTCGGCCCTACCAGCTGGTTCACCGCGACGTCTCGCCCCACAACATCCTGATCAACCTCGATGGTTGGGCCAAGGTCGGCGACTTCGGGATCATGAAGGCCGCGGGCAAGGCCTCGAACACCAGGACGGGCGAGCTGCGCGGCAAGCTGGCGTACATGTCCCCGGAGCAGGCCCGCGGCGGCCATGTCGATCATCGCACCGATCTCTTCGCGGTCGGCGTGATCGGCTGGGAGCTGCTGACCGGCCAGCGCTTGTTCGCGTGCACGACCGAGGCCGCGACGCTCGAGAAGGTGATCGCCTGCGAGGTCCCGGCGATCGATCCGGTCGAGCACGGCCGGCCCGAGCTGGGCAAGGCGCCCGAGCTGCGCGCGGGCCTCGATGGTCTGCTCGGCAAGGCCCTCGCGGCGCGGCCGAGCGATCGCTTCGCCGACGCGAACCAAATGTTGGCCGAGGTTCGTCGGCTTCGCCGGCTGGCTTTCGATCTCGAAGGCGGCACCCGAGAGCCGCGCAAGCACCTCGGCGGGCTGATGACCCGCTACTTCCAGACCCGCGTCGACTATGCCCGGATGGCGCTGCGGCGAACCGGCGAGTACGAGGCGCTCGGTCGCCATGATCGCGATTCCCGTGTTCCGCTCGATCATCGGGGTGAGCCCAGCGGCGACTCCAGCGATCCTCGCTGGGGCATCGAGCCGACCTTGCAGGTCGAGCGTGCGCCGACCGGCTCGAACCCGATCGTGGTCGAGCCCACGCCCACGCCCACGCATACGCCGAGCCTCCCGACCGGCTCGACGCCCTCGGTCGTCGTCCAGGTCCCAGCGAGCAACCGGCTCTTGCAGTGGCTCTTGCTGCCGATGCTCGGGGCCGCGATCGCGATGCTGGCGATGTTGCTGCTCGATCGCGGCGGCAACGACAAGCGCGAGTCCGGCGAGCCCGAGCGGGTCGAGCCGCCGGCTCCCGCGACCCCGAGCAAGGCCTCGTTGGCCGCGACCGAGTATCAAGTTCCGCCGCGTCGCGTCGCGCTCGACGAGGTCAGCTGGTGCTTCAACACCACGCCCTCGGGCGCCTCGGTCAGCGTCGCGGGCGTGGTCCAAGCCAAGCCGACGCCGAGCTGCGTGACGGTGCCCGCGGGCGAAGAGCCGGTCGCGGTCGAGCTCGAGCTCGAGGGCTACGAGCGGCTGCACCTCGATCTCACGCCGGTCGCCAACCAAAATTTCCCCGAGAGGCTGACGCCGCTGCCGGTCGACGCCCCGACGCGCGACCGGGTTCGTGTTCGCAAGCCGGGCACCAGCAAGACCAGCGGCCAGCCCGAGCCCAAGCAAGATCCCGAGCAGGATCCGAAGGGCAAGTTCATCCCGGTCCCCGACAGCCTGCTCGACGAGGGCGGCGGCTGATAGAGTCGCCGAGGTGTCGAGGCGCGGCGAGGGACTGGGCGAGCGTGCTCGTCAGCGACGCGCCAGCGCTCGGGTGATCGCCGGGGTGCTGGCGCTGGCCTGCGTGCCCGGTCCAATCTTTGCCGCGCCGCCCGAGCCCGCGCCCGAGTTGGCGCCCGAGCCCCCGCCCGAGCCGAGCAGCGCGGTCGAGTGGTACGCCCGCGGCATCGAGCTCGCCCAGGCCGAGGACTACCTCGGCGCCGCCGATGCGTTCTTGCGCAGCTACACGCTGCGCCCGACCCCCGAAGCGCTCTTCAACGCCGCGCTCGCCTACGAGACCGGCGGCCGCCCGCTCGAGGCGATCGCGACCTACCGCCGCCACCTCGCCGAGCCCAAGGCCGACCCCGAGCAGCAAGCCCGCGCGCAGGCGTCGATCGACGCGCTCTTGGACGAGGTCGGGGTGATCAAGGGCCTGCGCTTCGACCCCGAGCGCGCGCCGGTCGAGCTGTGGATCAACGGCGAGCGCCGCGAGCTCGACGAGTTTCCGCTGCCGCTCGCGCCCGGCGAGATCGAGGTCGAGGTCGTCGATGGCGAGGGCGTGCACGGGCGCGAGCGCTACTCGTTGGCCGCGGGCGAGACCTTGGTGCTCGACCTGCGCGCGCTCTGGCCCGCGCCCGTCGTCGAACCCGAGCCGGAGCCGGAGCCCGAGCCGATCGGCCCCGATCCCAAGCGGGTCAAGCAGGCCAAGGCGCTGCGGATCGCGACCTGGACGGGCCTGGGTCTGACGGGCTTGGGTCTGGTCGCGGTCGGGGTCGCGGGTGGTTTGACGGCGACCTACCACCGCCGCGACGAAGCACGGATCTGCCCCGAGCCGATCTGCCCCGAGGGCTGGCCGACCGACCGCTCGGTCTGGATCGCGCGGGCTTCGGAGGCTCAGCTCGCGACCAACGTCGCGATCGGCGTGAGCGCGGCGCTGGCTCTGACCACGCTCTCGGTCGGGCTCGCGGCGATCCAGGCCCAGCGCAAGCTTCGACGCGGTGAGCGGGGCAAGTCGGCGACCGGCGTGCGGGTCCGTGCGCTCGGGCTCGGCTTCGAGTTTTGATCGTCAGGTCAGCGCTTGCTCGTCCCAAGCGAGGTCGGCGAGCTCCGCCAGGTCCTCGATCAGCTCGGCCTCGCTGCGACCCTCGAGCGGATACAAGGCGAGCCGGGCGTTGAAGCGGCGCAGACACAGCTCGACGACCTGCTGCGGCGCGTCCTCGAGCACGCTCACGCAGGCGCGCAGCGCTGGCGGATAGTGGGCGAAGCGACGGATGAACACGCCGATCGCGAGCGCCTGGGTTCGCAGCGCTCGCTCGGTCAGCGAGTAGTCCTCGCCCTCGTGGGTCAGCTCGGCGATCCACCACAAGCGCGAGAAGCTGTTGCTGTCGTGGCGAGTGCCCGAGCGCCAGAAGCGATCGCGCATGGTCGTCCACGACTGGAACTCCCAGCGATGCCGGATGAACTCGGGTCGATGCACGATCGCGAGCCAGCGCCACAGGTTGGGATCGGCGGCCTCGCGTCGGGTCAGGCGCAAGCTTCGATGCAGGTCGGGCGCCGCCTGGCGATCGAGCGTCGACGAGTGGGCCTCGCTCGAGTCGATCAACGCGCTCACGAGCGCGTCGAAGCGCTCGAGCTCGATCACGCGCTCGAAGGGGCGCGCGTGCTCGGCCGCGAGGATGTCGGGCACGCGCGGGAGCTCGCCCGTGGCCAGCTCGCGGGTGAGCAGGCGGCGGCCCGAAGGCAGGAGGCGTTGGAGTCGAGCCATCAGCCGGGCTCCGCCGCGCCGACGTCGACCAACAAGGCATGGCTCAGCTCGGCCACGCGACCGCGGGCTTGCAGCATCGCGTCGATGTCGGCCAGCAGCTGGGGCAGCTGATCGTGATCGCGCGCGAGCTGGGCGCGGGCGAGCTCCTTGCTCGACTCGGGGTAGAGGATCGGCAGCCAACGCTCGAGCACGCCGCGTTGCCAGCGAAAGGGCAGCTCGTCGTCGGTCGCCAGACAGCCGGCCGTGTGGACCAAGAGCTGCGTCCATACGCCGGCCTCGATCCGCTCGAACACCAAGTCGCGCAGGCGGGCTCGAACCCCGCGCGTGCCCTTGTTGTCGAGCACGCTGCGCAGCTCGACGTGATCGAGGTTGAGCAGCAAGGTCGGAGGATCGCGCTCGAGCAAGAGCCGATAGAGCGCCTTTCGACCCTGCGTCGGGATCCTCGGGTCGTCGGCGAAGGAGCACCACGTGGTCTCGATCGCGGTCCCAGCCGACTTCGGCGGCCCGTCGACATGGATCAGCTTGGTCGTTGCGCTGGCCAGCTTGGCCCCGACTCGGCCCGCGCGGCCCGGTCGCGACGAGCTCGCGGGCGCGCTGCGGATCAGCTGGACCCCGAGCTCGACCACGCCGACGAGCTCGTCACGCTCGAGCGCCACGCTGAACTCGACCCGGGGCGCCCACGCGAGCGTCGCGACGCTTCGACGAAGGCGGGTGGCGTCGCAGCGCAGCGTGACCAACCATGCGACCGGTGGCGCGTCGAATTCGACCTCGGGCAGGACTCGCGTGAGCCGCTCGATCGGACAGTGGGCGACGAAGCCGAGCGAGGCCGCGCGCCAGCCCGAGGGCAGCTCGATCTCCCGCATGTCGGCGTCGTCGATCCGCAGGGTCTGACCGTCGACGATCTCCGCGGCGAGCTGGACGATCAGGCCCTCGCGTTCGAAGCTCCAGGGCGAGAAGCGCTGCTCGAACACCGCGCTCATGCTTGCTCCTGCGCGACGACTCGCAGGCCGAGCTCACCCGTGATCGCGCTGTCGAACTCGCGCGTGACCCCGCGAAAATTGACGAAGGGCACGTCGGCGGACACGTGCAAGCACGCGCGGCCTTCGAGCAGCTCGAACTCGACCACGGGCTCGAGCCAGAGCTCGGCGATGTCGAGCTGCTCGACCGCGCTGCCATCTTCGCCGCACGAGTGGAGCTCGATCGTCGCTTGCCAAGCCTGCGCGCGCCGACGCGGCTGGACCCGACCCGAGAAACTCCAGCGACCCTCGACCAGCTCCGCGGCCAGCTCGCGGACGCTGAAGGGCCCGCTCGAGCTCGACTTGGACCCGCCGCTGCGACCGAGCGCGAAGCGCTTGCGCAGCCGCTCGGGCCCGGGCGCACCGACCTCGGCGACGGGCGCGAGCAGCTCGCGGAGCGCTCGCGCGACGCGATCCCAAAGCTGCGGGATCACGCTGGCGTAGCCGCGCTGCCAACCATCGCGCAGGGCCGGCGTCACCTCCCAGCGATCGTGTCCGGGCGGCTCGCTCGCGCGCAGGAATTGTTCGATCGCCCGATCGGCCTCGCTCGGCTGGTCGGGCACGCGACCCTCACCGCAGGCGAGCAAGGCGTGGAAGGGCCGAAGTCCCGCGAGCCGCCCGTACTCGCGTTGCGCGACGACCATGCCGGGTCCGCGAAACATCGCGAGTCGACGCGGCGCTTCGTCGGCTTCGTCGGCGAGCCGGACGATCAAGTCGACCACGCCCTCGTGCTTGCGACCGCCGGCGCGAGTCCGGGGCACCTCGATCGGGATCGCCACGCGAACCACGTCGCCGGGCACTTGCAAGCGCTCGCGGGGCTCGGCGCGGCGCCGCCAGGCGTCGACGAAGGCGGCGACGCTCGGCTGCGAGGCGAGCTCGATCGGCTGGCCATCGACGACCAGGCTCAGGCCGCGATGATCGGGCTGCATCGCCGGCCAGAACCACTCGATCGCGCCGCGACGGAGCCGATCGGCCAGCTCCTCGAGCGAAGCTTCGGCCTCGCAGGTCGGATCGCGAAAGCCCAGCACCAACAAGCTGGTCCCGGTGATCTTGGGCTCGCGCGCGAGCTCGAGCTTGGCCGCGAGCTGGCTCGCCCGCGCGGCCCAGACCGACTCCGCGCGCACCCGACCTTCGCCGAGCTCGACCCGCTTGCCGAACCACCCCGGGCCCATGAAGCCCTGGCCCTCGACCACGTGAAAGGGCAGCTCCGAGCGGCCGATCAAGCGGGGCGAGCGTTGGCCCGGCGCGTGCTCGGACAGCTCCGACGCGAACACGACGCTGGCGAGGCCCGAGAACGCCCACAACACCGACTTGCCGAGCCCGTAGCTGCCGCCCGCGCCCTCGCTCGACTTGATGCTGAAGAGCGTGTCCTTGCACAGCGCACGAAAGTGCGAGCGCTCGCCGTCTTCGTCGCCCGTCAGCCCGACCGTGTGGCGATCGTCGACTCGGCACAGACGCAGCTTG
>JAMHUH010000747.1:0-21762 GCA_035904925.1 Nannocystaceae bacterium | reverse complement strand
GGTGCTCGATCGACGACGGACTTGATCTTGGCTTCGGCGTCGCCCCCGAGAGCCGGGAAATCCTTGGCCGCGAAAACTTCGGATGTCGCGGTGGGCTGATAGGCAATTGGAGGCGCACAGGCAATGGACGCGAGGACGAGGAGAGAGGGCAATGGACGATGCTCTAGGTCTCGGTACACCGTCTCGATTTCAGCGTCAAGGCCGCGCCGAATGGCGAGGCTGCCCTCGTCCTTGGTGTCCCGAGATGAACCGTCTGCGCGAGCCGGCCGGAGACCGCATCGACCCAGACATGTTCGCGCCGAGCGCGATTACGTCGACCACCAACTCGACGACGACGGCCGCATCGACATTGCGATGCGCCTGCACTACGCGATCGGAACTCCGCGGTCGGAACGAGAGGTGGGAGACAATCGAGGTCGGTACTCGCCAACGACGACGTGCTCGAAGCTCGACACCACGACTTCGATCACGACCCTCTGCGCATCCCGTGTCTGACACGATCGTCGCGCGAGGTTTCGCTGGCTCGGCTCGAGGTCGCGCGAGCGAGCGCAGAGCGTCGACGCGCGCGAGCGATCTACGCGAGGTCGGTCGGCCCATGGAGTTCGTTCCCCGCTACCCCACCGCGAGGCTGGGCCTCCCCCACTCGTCTCGACGAGTCCGACGAGCACTAGCGCGCGAAGTCGTGCGGCAATGCTCTCACTTCGCGAAAGCCCGCCCCCGCCTGCTAAGCTCGCGGCCATGGTTTCGCGCGCCCCCCAAGCAGCCCTGCTCGCGCTGATGACTGGCTGTCTCGGGCCCAACCCCTACCTCCCTGCCGACGACGACGTCGACACCAGCGGCGCCTCGTCGGACTCGACCGACGCCTCGACCACGCTCGACAGCGAGAGCACGACCAACCCCGACACGACGACCAGCGAGACGACCGGGCCAGGGAGCTGCACCAACGCCATGCTCGACGGCAACGAGACGGCCATCGACTGCGGCGGTGACTGTCCGGCTTGCGAGGACGGCGAGGCTTGTCTGGATGCGAGCGACTGCAAGTCGGGTGTGTGCGACGAGACCTGTCAGCCCGCCGCCTGCGACGATCAGGTCTTCAACGGCGACGAGGTGGAGCTCGATTGTGGTGGTTCGTGCAGCTTTTGCGAGCTCTCGGCCTTCATCCCCGCGTGGGACGACGTCGACGCCGACGACGCCGTGTTCCCGAGCGTGGCGATCAGCGAGGCCGGCGAGATCGCGCTCGACTTCTCGATCGGGGTCGAGCCGCGGCTGCGCTGGTTCCAAGCGATGGGCGCACCGCTGACCTCGAGCGCCAAGATCGGCGAGATGCTGATCTTCGTCGGCGGCCGCACGGTCCCGATCGTCTTGCGCGACGACCTGGCCGAAGCGAGCGCGCTCGCCCTGGTCGCGGGCGTCGACGCGATGAGCAGCAGCACGGACATGTTCATGGTCGAGCACGCGCTCGCCGGCGGCGAGGGCCCGACCCGCACGGTCTTTCAAGGCTCGCCCGTGGTCGTGCAGGGCGCCATCGCCAGCGTGTCGACCCGCGCCGCGCTGGTCTGGCGGCAAGACAAGCAGATTCTTCTGCGCCGTCGCGACTTCTCGGTCGCGAACGGCGAGTGGATCGACATCGGCCCGATCCCGGCCGAGAGCGACCCGGCCCAGTTCGACGGCGAGCAGCCCGATCTCGCGGTCGCTCCCGACGGCACCTTGGTCCTGGCCTGGAGCCGCTGCGCCAAGGCGGGCACGCCTTGCGCGATCGTGGTCCGCCGCTTCGACGGCGACTGGATCGAGTCGGCTCCAGTCGAGGTCTCGACGGCTCCGTCCAACTACCTGACCGCCCCACACGTGGCCGTCGACGACCAAGGTCGCGTCGCGCTCTCGTGGAGCCTGGTCGATCTGGGCGTCTCGCGAGCCTTCGCACGGATCCTCGGCGCCGACCTCACGCCCGAGGGCGAGCCTTGGCTGCTGCAGAACGACCTGCCTTTCGAGGTCGAGACCGACGTCGCGGCGCTCGACGACGGCAGCTTCGCCTACGTCTGGGCCGACCCGAACCAAGATCGCGTGCATCTGCGCCGCTACATCGGAAACGACGTGCCCAAGCTGATGGACGTCGGCGACGAAGCCCCTTGGCCGACGACGACCGACCCGACCTCGCCCGCGCTGGCCAACGCCAACCACCGTCTGGTGGTCGTGTGGTCCGCCACCGACGGCTCGTTCAAGCAGATCCACGGCCAGGTTCTCAGCTACTGACGCCGTGCTCGCGTGTGCCGACTCGCCTTGACGCGCGCCCTCGGACCGGACTAGTGAACCGGCGTGGCGACTCGCTACTTCACACTCGATGAAGCTCAGGCGCTGGTTCCGCGAGTGCGGGCGCTGATGGGTCGAGCGCTTCAACTTCACGGCCACCTGCGTCGCAACGTCGCGAAGCTCGGCGAGGCGGGTCACGAGGTCAGCTGGTCGCTGCTGCGTGGCGAGGCCGAGTTCGACGACGAGGTCGACGCCGACGAGCGCGAGCAGCTCGAGCGCGCGCGCATGATCTACCAAGCGCTGCGCGAGTCGGTGACCGAGATCGAGGCGCTCGGGGCCGAGGTCAAAGGCGTCATGGAGGGCCTGGTCGACTTCCCGAGCTGGCGCGACGGCAGCGAAGAGGTCGTGCTCTGCTGGAAGCTCGGCGAGACCGTGATCGACCACTACCACGAGCTCGACGTCGGCTTCGCCGGCCGCAAGCCGACCGAGGGTCACTGCTTCATGGCCGAGCGGGTCGGCGGCGAGATCGAGGGCGGGGCCGAGACCGGGGCCGAGGCCGGCATCAAGAGCGAGGCCAAGGCCGAGACCAAGAGCGAGGCCAAGGCCGACAAGCTCGAGGCCCAAGCCGAGGCCGAAGCCGAAGCCTGACGCTCTCCGCTCGGCGACTCGACGCTCGGCGACACACGCTCAGCGACACAGCGCGTCGAGCAGCGCGCCCGGATGGCGCGTCCACGGTGGATGGTCGACGCCGAGCGTGGTGATGGCCTGCTCGACGAGCACGTCACCGTGGGTCTTGGCCGGCAGCGGGACCTCGGCGTAGACGGGATCGGCGAGCGCCTCCTCGAGGCTGATCCAGACCACCCCGCGAGCCTCGTAGGCGTCGAGCAGCTCGTCGATCATCTCGGCCGTGAACACGCCGGCGTGGAGCAGGAGCACGTGCGAGATCGGCCGCCCGAACGCGTCGAGGGCGGCCGCGCGGTGCCAGTCGAGCAGCTCGAGCGCGCGCTCGAGGTAGGTGCGGCGCAGCGCGGCCACGCCGATGTCCTGCGCGGCCGCGAGGCAGCGGACATAGGGCGCCTGATAGTCCCAGTCCCAAAAGTCGATCGTGACCTCGGCGATCTGGTAGCCGCGCTCGGCCAGGTGCGCACGGACCCGCGTCGACGAGTCCTGATCGAAGCCCTGGCGCAGATAGGGATAGCGAAAGCTTCGCCAACTCTCGCCGCTGCTGTCGCCGGTCAGCTCGGCCAACGAGGCCTCGTTGCGATCGATGTCGTCGAGGTAGGCGTCGACGCCGACGACCTCCATGTTGGGGTGCGACCAGGTGTGGTTGCCGAGCGGCTGGCCCGCTGCCGTCCACAGGCGCAGGGCCTCGCGCTCGTCGTCGCTGGCCTGCGCTCGCTCGCCGATCACGAAGCCGCGAACCTCGGGCAAGCCGTGCCGCTCGAACGCGGCGAGCAGCTCGGCGTGGACCTGCGCGCGGGTCTTGCCGGGCGGCAGCGGGCCATGGCTGGGCAGATCGTCGACCGTGATCGCCATCCGAGTCGGACGCGGGGCTGAGCCAGCAGCCTGGGCCTGCGCGTCGAGGGCGATGTCGACGAGCGCGAGCGTGTGGTTCAAGAGCGCGGCGTCACCTGGCGCGCCGTGGCTGGGCACGAGGGTGCGGACGTGGCCGAAGCGGCTTCGAAGCGCGCGCACGCTCGGGCCCCAGGCCTCGAGCTGGGCGTCGGCGAGGTTGCCGAGGCTCGCGTTGTCGAGCGCTCGGATCAGGCAGCCGCCGAAGAGGACCTGCTGCTCGGGCAGCCAGACGACCAGGTTCTCGGGCGAGTGACCGGGGCCGGGGAAGAGCAGCTCGACCTTGGTGCCGGCGAGCTCGCCGACGAAGGGGAGCTCGAGCGTTCGCCGAGGCGCAGGTTGGGAGGCGGCTTGGAGCTTGGCGATGATGCGGGCGGAGGTGAAGACCTCGACGCCAGCGGCTTCGAGCACGGCGCTGCCGCCCGAGCGATCGTCGTGGAAGTCGGTCAGGATCGCGGCGGTGGGGCGGCGTCCGAGCTGGGCTTCGATCTGACCGAGCAGGTCGCTCGTGGCTTCGGCTCCCCAGGCGCTGTCGATCAGCAGGAGGCCCTTCGTCGACTCGACGACGAGACCGTGGGAGGGGAAGGGGCCGCTCTCGAGCTCGCGGATCGAGGTGTGGAGCCAGAGGCCTTCCGCGATCGGGGTCAGGGTGACCTGGGTGGAGGTGGGGATTGGGTGTTCGGTGGGGGTGGTTGGGGTTGGTGTGCAGGCGATGGGGAGGAGGGCCAGGGCTGCGGTGAGCAGGAGGCGCATTTTTGGAGGTTAGGGGTTTTGGAGGGTGTGTACAAATCTGGTTCGCGGGTGTTTGGGAGACGGATCCTTCGCGGATGTTTGGGCTCCCGACAGCCGGGCTTCACGGTGGGAAAGAGGGTCGGCCACTCGGGCTCAAACACGTCGCCCTTCGAATTTCGAGGGCTCGGGCGGTGATTGGGAGGTTTCGTACGCGGGGGCTGGGGCGTCGAAGACAGGGGCTCGACTCGCCTCGGACCGACCCTCTTTCCCCCCGCGCGCCTTCGAACTCGATTGTTTGTGCCGCCTCGGACAGGGACCGGGGCATTGTCACATCCAATCGGAATTGGAGAATTGGAGAATTGGAGAGTCGGCGATCGCGGGTGATCGATTGATTGATCGGTAAATCAATGATTCGAGCGATCGATCAGCAATAATCGTCGGCCCCGAGCTCGCAGGCGCGCCGGAAATACTTGGCGGCGTCGCGCTTGCTCTTGCGCACGCCAGCGCCTTGTTCGTGCAGTTTCCCCATGCCGATGCAGCCAAACGCGATGCCCTGATCGCAGCCCTGCCCATAGTATTCGGCGGCGCGGCGGGGGTCGGGGTCGCAGCCGCGGCCGCGGTGGTAGGCGAGGCCGAGCCAGGCGCAGGCGAGGGCGTCGTGGGATTCGCAGGCGCGCTCGAGCAGGGTGAAGGCGCGGTCGTGGTCTGGCGTGACGCCGGTGCCGGTGATGAGGATTTGGGCTTCGTGGGTGCAGCCGACGATGGCTCCGCCTTCGCAGGCTTGGTCGTAGAGTTCGACGGCGCGGGGAAAGTCTTTGGCGACGCCGAGGCCTCGCACGTAGTAGGCGCCGAGGATGACGCAGTCGTCGAATTGGCCGGATTCGCAGGCGCGGGCGCGTTGGCTGCGGCCCTTGGCCCAGGCTGCGTTGCCGCGCTCGACGTCGCCGAGCCAGGTTGCGAGGACTTCGCAGCCGTGGACGTCGCCGAGGTCGCAGGCGTAGCCGAAGTAGGCTTCGGCGGTCTCGCGGTCGCGCTCGACGTTCCAGCCGAGGGCGAAGATCTCTCCGGCGAGGGTGCAGCCGCTGGCGCTGCCTGCTTGGCAGGAGTAGCGGGCGAGCTCGACGGCGAGCTGTTGATCTTCGCTGCGCTCGCCGTCGATGAAGGCGACGGAGAGGCCAGTGCACGCGTCGGCGTCACCGAGCTCGCAGCCGCGCTGCCAGAGCGCGGCGACTCGGGCGTCCTGGCCTTCGATCTGCAAGCCGAGCCGATAGCAGCTGCGGCCGTCGCCGTCGTCGCAGGCGTTCTCGAGCAAGCGAGTGCCGCGTTCAGTGTCGCGGCTCAGGCCCAGGCCCTTGGAGACCATCCAACCGAGGTTGCCGCAGGCCGCCGCGTCGCCGCCCTCGCAGGCGCGGGCGAAGAGCTCGCCGGCGTGGACGAGGTCGCGCTCGGCTCCCTCGCCGAGCGAGTGCATGAGGCCGAGGCTGCCGCAGGCTCGCGCATCGCCGGCATCGCAGCCGCGCTGGTAGAGGGCGAAGGCTTGATCGACATCGTGGCCGACGCCGATGCCCGAGGCGAAGGCGGTCGCGAGCGTGGCGCAGCCGCGGGGCTCTCCGGCCTCGCAGGCTTTGCGCAGGCGCAGCTCGCCGAGATCCGGGTCGAGCGGCACGCGGTTGCCGAGCAAGGCGTCGATGCCCTGCTGCACGCAGGCGTAGAGGTAGCCGCCTTCGCAGCCACGCGAGTAGAACTCGCTGGCGCGAGTCGGGTCGCCCTCGCGCAGGAGATCGCCGAGGGTGCCGCAGGCCTCGACATCGTGATCGTCACAGGCCTGGACGTAATAGCGGACGCCCGCGTCGAAGTCTTGGCTGACGCCGACGCCCTGGATGGTGAGCAGCCCGAGCGCGGCGCAGGCCGAGCCGGCACGCTGGATCTCGGGCTCGTTGCCGCACTCCGAGCGCAGCTGGGTGACGCCCCGATCGATCAAGACCGACGTGAGCGCGGGCTGGCTCGTGCCGAGCAGCTGGGCCAGCGCGACGCAGGCTCGGCCCTCTTCGGAGTTGCACGCGCTGGCGTAGAGCCGGTTCGCCCGCTCGGAATTGGCCTCGACGCCGACGCCAAACTCGTAGCTCGAGCCCAAGTAGGTGCAGGCGTCGGGGAGCCCGGCCGAGCAAGCGCGCTCGAACATCGAGACGGCGCGCTGGGGCTGACGGCGGCCGTCGAGCCCGATCGCGAAGGCCAGCCCCGCGGCGAAGCAGGCCTCGGGCCGCTCGCTCGAGCAGGTCTGCTCGCAGTCGACGGGATCCTTGCAAGCCTTGGGCGCCGGCTTGCAGGCGAGCGTGCCGACGAGGCCGAGCAGACCCGAAAGCCCGAGCAGGCCAGGCAGGCCGAGCAGACCGTGGGCACCAAACGATCCGGGCAGTTTGGTCGGGGGCCTCGGCGCGGAGCGGGCTCGCATCGCGGGGAGTCTATCAGCTCCGCGGCCCGCTTCGCTCGCTCGACCGCTACACTCCCGGGCGCGACCATGCACCTTCGCCCTCGCCCTCGCCGACCTCAGCCCTCCCCGCCCCCGTCGCGCCGCTTCGTGCCGCGTTGGTTGGCGCCGAGCTGGCCGCTGATCTGGCTGCTGGCGAGCGCGCTGCTGTTGACCTTCGCGGGTGGCTGTCCGCAGACCACCGAGTGGCCCGACGACGCGAGCGGCTTCGACGATCACAGCGTCGGCAAGATCGTCGACACCGAGCAATTCCTCGCGCTGGCCACGACCGACGACAATGGCACGAGCGCGCTCAAGTTCGTGATCCTCGGCTTCGACCAAAAGCGCCAGATCCTGCGCGTGCTCGACAGCAAGTTCTTTGCGATGCACGACGAGTGGTACTGGTTTCGACTGCTCAACGGCCAGCGGGTGCCCGGCTCGATCGAGCAGCCGCGCGAGGGCCTGGCCTTCGCCAACGTGGCCGAGATCGTCGAGTGGGCGCGCGGTCAGGCCCGGCTGCCCTTCGGCATGCGCTGGGTCGCGGATCGGCTCTACTCGGACTACTTCTACGAGATCGCGCTGCGCCGCGAGCCGCGAAAGCTGGCGGTCGGGACCTTGCTGCACATCCCCGCGCGCGAGCACGAGCCGCTGCGACCCGAGCTGTGGGCCTTCGAACTCGAGTACAGCGATGCGATCGACGAGGCCGAGCTCGAGCATTTCTTCGCGGTCTTGCGTGCGGGTCTGCCGGCGAACATCGCCGACTCGCTCCACTACATCGCCCGCTCGCCCCACCAAGATCGCCTGGTCGCCGAGCTGCGTGGACGCCAGCACCGACTCGCCGATCAGCTGCTGACCTACACCGAGCTGGCGGTGCCGGGCGAGATCGAGATCTACAATCCGGGCCTGATCGCCGGCCGGCTGCGCAAGGTCCCGAGCGACCCCGAGCGCGCGGCGGCGATGCTCGGCGAGGCCGACGAAGACGCGATCTTGATCATGTCGGCGGTGCCCGACGAGCTGCCCAGCGCGCGCGGCCTGATCACCGCCGCGCCCCAGACCCCGCTCGCCCACGTCAACTTGCTCGCGCGCAACCGCGGGATCCCCAACGCCTACCTGGGCGGCTGCTACGACGATCCCAACCTCGATCAGCTCGCCCGCGTGCACGCGCCGGTCGTGGTCCTGGCCGAGGCCGGCGCGCTGCGGATCGTGCCGATCAGCGAGGACGAGTACGCCCGCTACTACTCGCTGATCCGTCGACGCCCGCCCGTGGTCGCGCGGGTCGACGTCGACGCGCTCGCGTGGACGATCCCGCTCGAGGGTCAGAGCGTCGCGGCGATGCCCGACCTTCGCCCGGTGATCGGCGGCAAGGCGGCCGGCTTCCTCGCGCTGCTCGAGCCGACGCCCCTGAACCCGCCGCTCCACCGACCCAGCCCCGCGCTCGCGATCACCGTGCGGGCCTACGCCCAGCACATCGACTCGCTCCGACCGCGACTGAGCGCCGTGCTGCAAGACGCCCAGTTCATGAGCGACGCCCGCTTGCGCTTCTTGCTGCTCGAGGGTCGCAAGCGCTTCGCCGAGCAATTCCCGGGCGAGCGCCAGCAAGCCTGGCTGGCCGAGCTCGAGCGCCAGCACCCGCCCGACGCGGCGCAGCGCGATCCGATCGCCTGGCTGCTGGTCGCCGATGGCATCCAAAAGGCGATCCGATCCAAGCCCCTCGACCCCGCGAGCGCGAAGATCCTCGCCGCCGATCTGCGAGCGCACTTCGCCTCGCTCGCGCCCAGCCAAGGCCTGCGTTTTCGTTCGTCGAGCAGCATCGAGGACATCGAAGGCTTCAACGGCGCGGGCCTCTATGACTCGAACACTGGGTTCTTGGCGCCCGAGCTGCAGGCCGATCCCAAGGATCACGATCACGACTTTGCGTGGGCGCTGCGCAAGACTTGGGCCTCGTACTGGAGCTTCCCGGCCTTCGAAGAGCGGCGCGCGGTCGCTATCGATCACCTCGCCGGCAACATGGGCGTGCTCGTCCACCCGCGCTTCGACGACGCGATCGAGCGAGCCAACGGCGTGGTCACGCTCGCGTGGACGCCCGCGCGTGGCGACCAGCCCGAGACCAGCTCGATGCTGGTCAACGTGCAGTTCGGCCAGCTCAGCGTCGCCAACCCGCCCAACGCCGAGGGCCGCGTCGTCCGACCCGAGCTGGTCCGCGTGACCCGACGCGGCGACGCGATCACGATCGAGCCGCTCGCGAGCTCGACGGAGCTGCCCGAAGGTCGAGCCGTGCTCGACCACGCCCGCCTGCTCGAGCTCTTGGCCGTGTGCGAGCGGATCAGCGCGCGCTGGCACGAGGTCGAGAATGCCCCGCTCGCGCCCACCCAGCGCCGGCTCGCGACCACGCTGGATCTCGAATTTCGGCTCGTCGGCCCAGGTTGGCCGGCCCGGGCCGACGGGCAGATCGAGCCCGAGCGGCTGGTCGTCAAGCAAGCCCGCAGCCTCGAGCCTGGGTTGCCGCCGGGCAGCGAGGCGATGGCCGAGCAGCCGATCCCCCGCGACCTGCTCGCCCGCGCGGCGAGGATCGATCGCTGGCAGTGCCAGAGCGGGCGCTCGCGCGTCGACGTGCTCGAGGTCGTGCTCGACGCCTTCGCCGACTCCGAGCTGGCTGCGCAACCCTTCGTCGCGCGGGTTCGAATCGACGCCCACGATCCGGTCCCCGACGCCGACCTCGATCACCTCGACATCGCCCGCGTCAGCCACCCCGGCCTCGACCAAGGTCGACCCTGGGCGCTCGAGCTCGAGCTCGCCGCCGCGGCCCAAGGCCCGGCCAAGATCACCAAGATCGTGCTCGACGGCGGACTCTTGCGCGTGCTCGGCAGCGAGGGTCGCGTGCTGCTCGAAGAACCCATGCCCTGCACCCGGCAGGTGCTGCTCGACTCGCCGCAGGGCTACCTGCGTGCGCTGCTCGATCGGAGCCCTTCATGACCGAGACCCTCGCCGACCTCCTGCGTCGCGCCGACCCCGAGAGTCGGGCCGCGATCGCTCGCGCCCCGCTTCGTCTGCACCCCGACAACCTGGTCGAGCGCCCTTGGGGCGGCCGCTGGCTGCTCGAGCTCAAGCGCCTCGGCGAGCGTGCGGGCAAGTTCGGCGAGTCCTTCGAATTGTCGGCCGAGCCCGACGATCGCGAGGCCAGCTCGCACCCTTCGCAGGTCGTGTTCGCCGACGGCTCGACCATGGCGCTGCCCGAGCTGCTCGAGCTCGCGGGCGTCGAGCTGCTCGGCGAGGTCTTCGTGCGCGCCCACGGGCCGCGGATCCCCTTGCTGCCCAAACTGCTCGATGTCGAGGGCCTGCTCTCGGTCCAGAGCCATCCGCCCGGCCACCCCGAGCTCTACGTCGTGGTCGCGGCCGAGCCCGGCGCGAGCTTGCGGCTCGGCTGGCGCGGCGAGGTCGACCCGCGCGAGCTCGACCAGCGCTTCAACGCGGGCCGAGCGATGCAGGAGCGCCTGGTCGGGCTGCTGCGCGACGACGTCGACTTCGCCCAGATCCAGCGAGCCTTCGCGCGCGTGCTCGGGCGCGAGCGCGACAAGTCGGTCCAGGCCACGGCGATCCTCGTCAACTTGCGCGACCACCTTCGCGTGGGCAGCTCGACCGAGGCCGCGCTCGAGCTGATCGAGGGCTGCGTCGAGCTCTATCACGCGGTGCTCGACGCGATGAACGTGATCCCGATCGCCGCGGGCGACGTGATCTACAACGCCAACCCCAGCGCCGCGCGCTCGAGCTTCGTGCCCTCGGCCGAGATCCATGCGCTGGGTGATCCGAGCGGCAAGCGGGCGCTGATCTTCGAGGTCCGGCGACCGGGCGTGACCTACCGGGCTTGGGATCACCTGCGCTTCCCGGTTCGACCGCTCGCAATCGCGGGCGCGCTCGCGAGCATGAGCTGCATCGGCAGCTCGCCCGAGCAGTTTCGGGTCGAGCCGCGACCCCTGCCCGATCGACCCGGGGTTCGCCGCTCGGTCGAGAGCCCGGCCTTCATCGTCGACCACCTGCATCCGAGCGCCCATCGCTCGATCGAAGTGCGCGCGGCCGGGCTGCCCGCCAGCCTTCATGCGCTGCGCGGCGAGGTCGAGCTCCGTGATCACGAGGGCGCCTCGATGGGCCGGCTGCGCGCGGGCGAGTCCATGCTGCTGCCCCAGGCCCACCTGCCCTTCTTCGTTCGGGCGCGGGTCGAGCCGAGTGAGCTGCTGCAGATCACCGTGCCGATCGGGCCGCGGCTGCCCACCTCGCACGAGCCCAGCGACGACGCCAAGCACTACAACTGGGCCGATCTGCGTCGGGTCGTCGAGCTCTCTCGAGGCCCGCGCGAGGTGCTTGCGATCGTGAACGGCGGCGACGCGGCCGCGATCGCGGCGCACCTCGAGCGAGCCGCCACGCAGATCTTCAGGGCCGACGGCGACACGCGGATCCTCGTCCACGAAGAGCCGACCCGACGCGGCCAGCTGCTCGGCCTGCTCGACATGCTCCGCGCCCACCCGCTCGACCAAGGTCATGTCGCGCTCGGGATCATGCTGCCCGGCAAGGGCACGCGCTTGAGCCCGCTGACCCAGCGCCTGCGCGGCATCAAGCCGCTCTTGCCCGTGCCGATCCGGCCGAGCCCCCACGGGCCTTGGCTCGACGCCGCGACCGCCTCGCTCTACTCGTGGGTGCTGGTCGGCCACACGCTCGAGCGGCTCGGCTTTCGTGGGATCGCGTGGAAGTGGGGCGACGAGCCGCAGATCCCCGCGCACGTGCTCGCCCGCCTCGACCGCGATCTCTCCGAGGTCGACGCCGTCCGCTTCGGCGCCGAGGTCGAGGTCGACGAGGACCTCGCTCGCAACAAGGAGTGGCTCGGCGTCGATCCGATCAGCGGCGAGCTGAGCGTGCAAGTCCGTCGCCGTCCGCTCGCCGAGCTGCGCGAGCGCCTGAGCTGTCCGCCCGATCGCCCGCTTCGCGCCCAGGTCAACCTCGGCAGCCCGGCCTTCTCGCACCGCTTCATCGCCGCCGCGCTGCAAAGCTTCGCCGACTGCGAGGGCTGGCTCGACGTCGACGGCTACCTGTTCGAAGCGCTGACCCACGACGAGGCCAGCTGGGCGGCCGAGCGAGCCCGCGATCCCGCGCTGCGCGAGCTGCTCGAGCGCGTGCCCGATTTTTACGCGCGCGCCCGGGCCCTGAAATCCAGCCTCGAAGCCGAGCGCGGCCGACCCCTGCGGATCGCCGTGATCGACTTTGGCTCGAGCCTGCATTGGTGCGACGTCGGTCAGCTTGGCAAGGCCCGCGAAGCCTTCGCCGCCCTCGCAGCGCCCGGCGAGACCGGCGAGTTCGCCCGAACCCTCGCCAGCCTCGACGGCGTCGCGCCCGACCGCTGGGGCAACCGCGTCGCCGGCCAATCGGCGATCCCCGACGACGGCAGCGTCCGCGACAGCGTCATCATCGACTCGACGATCGGCGCCGGCCCTTGCGTGCGCGCCGTCGTCTTGCGCTGCGAGCTCGGCCACGCCCGGCTCGCCGCAGGCAGCGTCGCGATCGATTGCAAGGTCGACCAGCTCGAGCTCGGCGCCGACGCGCTCGCGTTCGGCTCGGTCATCGATCACCTGCAAGTCCGGCCCGCTTGGGTCCACACCAGCATCCCCGCCGATCCCCACGCCGAGGACTCATCGCTCGAGAGCTGGTGGGCCGACAGCCGCGCGAACCCGGGCGCGCAGGAGAACTACGACGCGCCGGTCTGGGGCAACCCGGGTAGCTTCGCGGACAAGTTCGCGCAGATGCGTCGGCGCAAGTGAGCGCTCACTGGCCCGACTGGCCCGGCTTGCTCGGGCTGTCGAGGCGCGGGCGCCCATGCCCTGCCGGCGCCGCCGGAGCGTCGCGGACCGCCATCAGCTCGACCGTGAAGGTCAGCCGCGAGTTCGCCGGGATCTTGCCCTTGGCTCGCTCGCCATACGCGAGCTCGGCCGGGATGATCAGTCGGCGCAGGCCGCCGACCTTCATGCCGGCGATCCCGAGATCCCAGCCCTCGATGACGTTGCGCTTGCCGAGCAAGAAGGTGATCGGCTTGCCGCGCGTGACCGACGAGTCGAACACCGTGCCGTCGTCGAGCTTGCCGGTGTAGTGGACGAGCACTTGGTCGCCAGCCTTGGCCTCGCGGCCCTCGCCCACCGCGAACTCTTCGACCATCAGGCCGCGCTCGAGCTCGGTCTTGGTCGTGGGCTCGGCCGCGAACACTTCGTCGCCCTTGGGCGGAGGCAAGGGCGGCACGACGTCGACGAGCTCGATGTTGAAGGTCAGCCGCGAGTTGGCCGGGATCTTGCCCTTCTTGCGCTGGCCGTAGGCGAGCTCGGCGGGCACGGTCAGCCTTCGCTTGCCGCCGACCTTCATGCCGGGCACGCCCTGATCCCAGCCCTGGATGACCCGGCGCTCGCCGATCGTGAAGGTGAAGGGCCGGTTGCGCTTGCGCGAGGTGTCGAAGACGGTGCCGTCGTCGAGCATGCCGGTGTACTGAACGCTGACGTCGCTGCCGGTCGTCGCCTCGGCGCCCTGACCGATCACGAAGTCCTCGACGATCAGCCCGCCGGGCAGGGTCAGCGTCGACACCGGCGCGCCGGTGAAGCCCGCTTCGACTGGTGCGCTCGTGGTCGTCTGCGTGGTCGTGGTCGGCGTCGTCTGGCTGACACCCGAGCCCGGCTTCGCTTCCTGGATGCTCGGTGGATCGACGCAGGCGACGAGCGCGACGAGCAGAGCGGGACCGAGGAGGACGCGGGGCAAGGTCATCATGGCGCGCAGATATAGAGCAGCGGCCAGCGAAATTCCACGCCACGCGAGTCCGAGGCTGCGTTTACACTCGCCGGGCATGTCCGCGCCCCGCTTCGTCGCCGCCCTCGTTCGCCACGGCGACTATGACCAGCCCGATCGGGTCCCCAGCGCCCTGCTCCCCCACCCGCTCACCGCCAAGGGTCGAGCGCAGGCGAGCGAGCTGGCCGCGACCTTGCGAGCCGAGGCCGACGCTCACGGGCTCGGCTTGGCGACGACGATCGACTGCTCGCCGCTGCTGCGCGCGTGGCAGACCGCGACGATCACCGCCGCGCGACTGCTCGAGCTCGGCGGCGTCGGCTTCGAGGTCGCCGAGCACGAGGTGCTCTGCGAGCGGAGCTTGGGCGCGGCGGCCAACCTGACGATCGATCAGATCGCCGCAGCGGTCGCCAACGATCCCCGGCTCGCCCCGCTCCCGCCCGACTGGAAGAGTCACCCCCGCCATCGCCTGCCCTTCCTCGGGGCCGAGTCGCTGCTGCAAGCCGGCGCTCGCGTGGCTGCGCACCTCGAGCGTCGGGCGCACGCCCACGCTGCGGGCCTGGCTGGATCGCCGCAAGATCTGCTCCAAGTCGTGATCAGCCATGGCGGCGCCCTGCGCCACGCGGCCGTGGCCCTGGGCGTGCTCGATCTCGATCGCGTCCCCGGGCTCTCGATGCATCACTGCGGCCACGTGCTGGTCGAGCGGCACGAAGATGGCCACTGGACGCAGATCGGTGGAAAGTGGAAGGTACGCCCTGGTTCCTCCGCAGGAGATTGAGATCATGCCGCAACCCGCCTTTGCCATTCGCGCCGTGCCTCGCCTTCCTCGCAGCTCTTTCGTTCCGCACTACCAAGGCGCGGAGTTTTGCGAGATGCCGCTGCCGGTCACGACCGAGCCCTGGCCGAAGTTCGAGGGTCGAAGGCTGCGCGACATGGCCAACGATCACTACGACGCCGCGCGCGAGCAGCTGGTCGATCGGATCGGCGGCAAGCCCTTCGTCTGGCCGCGCCGGACGATGTACTTCTTTTGTGACATCCACGCCGACGCCGACGCGTGGCGACGCTCGCTGATCGCCTCGGGTGGCGTGCGCTGGTACGGCCCCGGCGACGACGAGTACGAGCTCAGCGAAGCCGGCCGCGACGCGACCTTCGTGATCGCCGGCGACTACTTCGACAAGGGCCCGAGCAACCTTCGCTTGCTGCGGGCGATCAAGCGGCTGATCGATCGCGGCGCCGACGTTCGCTTGCTCGCCGGCAACCATGACCTGCGCACGCTGGTCGGGCTCGCCTACCTGGGCAAGACCGACGCCCGCTTCGCGCATCTGTTCGTGCGCATGGGCAAGAAGACCATGCCGCTCTTCCAGGAGATCCGCGACGAGTACCTGGATCCCGACGACACCAGCGAGCTGAGCGAGCAAGCCCTGCGCGAGCTCTTGTTCCCGAGCGAGGCCTGGTTCAGCGAGTTCCCGATCGTCGCGCGCGGGCTGATCCCCGACAAGAAGCTGGCCAAGGAGCTGCAGCGGATCCGCGAGAAGATGGTCGAGCTGCCCGAGAAGTGCGAGCAGCTCGGGCTCACGCTCGGCATGGTCCACCGCGCCGCGCAAAAGGCCGCCGAGTTGTTCTTGGCGCCCGATGGCGAGTTTCGCTGGCTGATCGATCGCATCCAGCTGGCCGAGCGCTGGGGCTCGTTCTTGCTGGTTCACGCTGGCGTCGGCGACGGCACGGCCGCGGTCATGGCCAAGTCGGGCGTCGCCGGCGTCAACGCCTGGTTCGAACGACTCATGCGCGACGACATGTTCGAGCTCTACTTCGGCGAGCTCGGCAACATGTTCCGAACCAAGTACCGCGACTTCGACTGGCCCTTCACCCAGGTCGGCGTCGATCACATGTACCAGGCCGGCATCTACGGGATCGTCCACGGCCACCAGAACATCTTGCGAGGCCAGCGAGTGCTGATGCGCGAGGGCCTGCTCAACTTCGAGTGTGACGCCTCGGTCGACGTGAACACCCGCAAGATCGAGGGCCTGCGTGGGCTCGGTGGGGCGGTCGTCGTGTTTCGGCCCGACGGTGTCGCGCTGGCCATCAGCGCCGACTATCCGCACGTGAAGGTGTTCGAAGCCGGTCGCGTGTTTCCGATGCTGACGCTGGTCTGAGCCTGCCTCGCTCGGGTTCGCGCGCGCGCGGTCTTGGTCATCCCTGACAGAGTCGTTGCTGGGCCCGCGCCAAGCCGGCATGCTGATCCCCTCGCGTATGTCCGTCGAGCGCAAGCCCAAGATCCTGGTCATCGACGACAGCGAGATCTGCCTCGACGTGGTCGCCGATGCGCTCGAGCAGGCAGGGTTCGAAGTCGCGACCAGCAACCGGTCGTTGGGCGCGAGCAGGCTGCTCAGCGAGCTCAACCCCGACGTGGTCGTCGTCGACATCGGCATGCCAGCGCTCGACGGCGCAACCTTGGTCCAGATCATTCGGCGCAACCCCATCCACGAATGCGCGGTGCTGCTGCACACCGATCGCGACCGGTCCGAGCTCGAGGCCGCCATCGCGAGCAGCGGCGCGGATGGGGGCGCGTGCAAGAGCGCGGACAGCAGCGAGCTCATCGGGTTGATTCAGACCACGCTCCTGAGCCACGGCTGGGACTGCGAACCGGCCTGAGCGAGCGCGAGGGTTCCAACCTCGGCCGACCGGCGTCGGCCGCCCCCTTTCGGCCATCCGCGCCGACCCTCCGCACGTGAAGGTGCTCGAAGCCCTGCCCTCTCGATCGGGTCGCGCGCTCGGGCGTGGTTTTTCGTACAATCCGTGTCCCTGCTCGGGAGGAGACGGCGACGATGACCAGCAACGACAGCAGCGAACAAACCCCTGACGAGACCTCGACCGAAGAGCTCGCGCCTGCCAGCGAGGCCGAGTCCGACGAGGACGAGTCCGACGAGGACGACGAGGCGAAGGCCAAGAAGGACAAGAAGAAGGCCAAGGACGACAAGAAGAAGTCCAAGCACGACGACAAGCACGACAAGAAGGTCAAGATTGGCTACGAGGCCGCGATGCCGCGCGACGAGGCCGTGTCGTACTTCGAGTCGTTGGTCGCCGGGCTTCGCTCGGGCCACCTCGAGTTCCGCCAGGACGATCAGATCCTCGTGCTCGCGCCGCCCGACCAGCTCGAGATCGAAGTCAGCGCCCAGCAAAAGGGCGACAAGGGCAAGGTCTCGTTCGAGATCTCCTGGAGCGGCCACAAGCGCGGGCTGGCGATCGTCAGCGACACGCCGGAGCCGAGCGAGGGCCCATCGGAGAGCGCCAGCGACGACGACTGAGCGGCGATCCAGGCGTTTCGACGCCAACTCACGGATCTTCACGAGGCGCGAGGTGATCGAACCCGCGCCTCGTGGCACACCCGGGCCATGACGAAGCAACGCTTCCTGACTTGTGTTGGCGCGCTGGCGCTCGGCCTGATCGGCCTGATCCCGAGCGAGGCCAAGGCCACCCAGGTGATGTGCTCCAACGAGTACGGTCACTGCGATGTCCAAGACATCCCCTCGTGGATCACCTGCTCGTGCAACAACGAGAGCAGCACCGGCGGCACGGGTGGCAACGACTACCAGGGCTTGAGCGAGGCCGAGCTGATGGCCGTGTGCGAGGCCGAGCTGAGCTACTGCACGCCCGGCGAAGAGACCGACAGCGGGACCACGACCTTCGGCACCTCGGACACCGGCAACACGGACACCGGCACCTCCGACACCGGCGATACCTTCGGCACCTCGAGCACCAGCGACTCGGGCACCAGTGACTCGGGCACCAGCGACTCGGGCACCGGCGACTCGGGCACCACCGGCGACTCGGGCACCACCGGCGACTCGGGCACCGGCGACTCGGGTACGAGCGGCGACTCGGGCACCACCAGCACCAGCGACTCGGGCGGCGAGTCGGGTGGGGAGTCGAGCACCGGCAACCTGACCAGCGACGGCGGACTCGACGAGGCCGCCGAGAGCGGCGACGGCGATCCGCCCGGCAACGGCGAGGGCGAGGGCTGCTCGGTCGCGAACGACACCGGAATGGGGGCATTCGCGCTCTTCTCCCTGCTCGGGCTGCTCGGCCTGCGCTCGCGCAAGCGCAGCTGATCCCGCGTTCGTTTTTTGCGGCGCGAGCGAGCGCGAGGGCTTGTTACCCTCGCGCTCATGCGTTCGAACCTGCTGCCTACGATCTCTTCGCTGTCGCTGCTGGCCTTGGCCACGGCCAGCGTCGCTTGCACCGACGACTCGACCGGCAACGACGAGGTCGGCAACAGCACCGACTCGACCAGCGTCGGCGACGGGGACGGCGACACCAACACCGAGAGCTCGAGCAGCGACTCGTCGAGCGACACCGCGTCGACGACCGACGCCGAGACCACGGATCCGACCACCTCGTCGACCACCGATCCGACCACCACCGACTCGTCGACCACCGACGCGACCGACACCACGACCGACACGACCGAGACCGGTCAGCCCTGCGGTCCCGAGTGCTGCCCGGGCGACGCGATGTGCGAGGGCGACATCTCGCTGATCTGCAACGACGACGGCACGGCCTGGGAGGAGAGCGAGGTCTGCGATCCAATCCAGGGTCTGAGCTGCGGGGCCCAAGGCCTGTGCGAGGGCGAGTGCACGCAGGCGGCGATCGGCCTCAGCTACATCGGCTGCGACTACTACCCGACCGTCACCTTGCAGTACGACAGCTACAACACCTCGCCCAAGGACAACTTCGCGGTCGCGGTCGCCAACGTCTACGACCAAGACGCGATGATCACCATCACGCAGGGCAACAACATGATCGTCGACACCGTGGTCGCGCCCGGCGACGTCGAGGTCATCACGCTGCCCTGGGTCAACCCGCTGACCAAGGGCAACGGCCCGACCACGATGGTCACCGACGGCGCCTATCGGCTCCGCTCCGATCGCCCGATCGTCGTCTACCAGTACAACCCGCTGGCCTCGACCACGACCAATGACGCCTCGCTGCTCTTGCCGGTCAACGCCTGGGGGCCCGACTACATGGTCGCCTCGTGGCCGCACTGGAGCGGGATCCCGGCCTTCTACGCGGTCGTCGCTCACGAGGACAACACCACCGTCACGCTCACGCCCGGCCCGGCCGCGGTCAGCGTGGCCGCGGGCGCGGGCGTGGCCGCCAACGGCTCGGGCGTGGTCGTGCTCAACGAGTCCGACGTGCTCGAGGTCATCACCGCCAGCGGCGATCTGACCGGCACCTCGGTCAGCGCCGACAAGCCGATCTCGGTGTTCGGCGGCCACAAGTGCACCAACGTGCCGGCCAACATCACCGCCTGCGATCACCTCGAAGAGGCCCTCTTCCCGATCCAGACCCTGGCCGACGAGTACGTGGTCGTGCCCCCGGTCCAGGTGCCCAACAACGCCGCGCTCAAGGCTCAGATGGTCCGCATCATCGCGACCGAGCCCGACACCGACATCACCTTCGAGCCCGACCTCGGCCTGAACCAAAACCTCGCGCTGGCCGGGCAGTTCATCCAGCTCGACCTCAGCACCGCCCAGTTCAAGGTCACCGGCAGCAAGAAGATCATGGTCGTCCAGTACATGGTCGGTCAGAGCGCCGGCTTCGGGACCTCGGATCCCGCGATGGTCCAGGCCGTGACCCCGGCCCAGTTCCGCAGCGACTACCTCTTCCACGCCGCGCCGACCTGGACCGCCAACTTCGTCGACATCATCGCGCCCAACAACGCGATGGTCACGGTCGACGGGGCCAACGTCGCCGCTTGGACGGCGATCGGCGCGACCGGGTTCTCGGCTGCCCACGTGCCGCTGAGCAACGCCGGCAACGGCAACCACTCCGTCGCGTCCAACCAGAAGGTCGGGATCTCGGTCTACGGGGTTCAGAGCGCCGGTAGCTACTGGTACCCGGGCGGCCTCGATCTCGAGATCGATCCCCAGTAGCCCCTACGCCCAAACACGCGAATCCGACCCCGCCCTCGCGCGGGGTCGCTTCGCGAGCTGCCGGCTGCTTTCTTGGCGCCGCAGTAGCCCAACGCGCAGGGCTGCGTATCATCCCCGCGATGGCCACCGACCTCGACGTCGCCTCCCTCGCCGCGCAATTCGAAGCGCTCTCGACTCGGCGGATGCTCGCGCGCGCCTGGGAGCTCTTCGGCGCCGACGAGATCGCGATCAGCTTCAGCGGAGCCGAGGACGTGCTGCTGATCGAGCTCGCTTGCGACGCGCTCCAACCACTCAAGCCGCGAGTGTTCAGCCTCGACACCGGCCGCCTCCACCCCGAGACCTACCGCTTCTTCGCCCGGGTCGAGCACCACTACGATCTGCGCATCGAGTACTGCTTCCCCGAGGCCGCCGCGGTCGAGGGCATGGTCCGCAGCAAGGGGCTCTTCTCGTTCTACGAAGAGGGCCATCAAGAGTGCTGCTCGATCCGCAAGGTCGCGCCGCTGCGGCGCCAGCTCGCCGGGCTGCGGGCTTGGGTGACCGGCCAACGCCGCGATCAATCCAACACGCGCACCGCGGTCCCGCTCTTCGAACTCGACAGCCACCTCGGCCTCGGCGGCGGACCGCTCTACAAGCTCAACCCGCTGGCCGCGATGACCTCGGCCGAGGTCTGGGAGAATCTGCGCGCCTTCGAGGTGCCCTACAACCCGCTGCACGAGCGCGGGCTGATCAGCATCGGCTGCGAGCCCTGCACCCGGGCGATCATGCCGGGCCAGCACGAACGCGAGGGTCGCTGGTGGTGGGAGCTGGCCGAGCAAAAAGAGTGCGGCCTCCACGTCAGCGAGCCGAAATGAGCCAGCTCGACTCGCCCGATCCCGATCCCGACTCCTCCGAACCCCAACCGCTCGAGCCCTGGCAGGTCGTCCACCGCGACGATCGCCTGCTCGCGATCGCCAAGCCGAGCGGGCTCCTGGTCCACCGCGGCTGGGCGCGCGACGAGATCGTCGCGGTCGAGCAGGTCCACGCGCTGGTCGGCGCGCGCGTGCACCCGATCCATCGGCTCGATCGCGCGACCTCGGGCGTGCTGCTCTTCGCGCTCGACCCCGAGGCGGCCCGCCACGCCAGCGATCAGTTCGAGCGCGGCGAGGTCCGCAAGCGCTACCTCGCGCTGGTCCGCGGGCTCGCGCCCGAGCAGCTGAGCGTCGATCATCCGCTGCGCCGGGTCGACGTCGAAGACGACGGCACCCGCTTGCCCGCGCTCACCCACCTGCGTCGGCTCGCCCACTGCGAGCTTGGCCCCGACGAAGGCGAGGAGCCGCCGAAGTGGCCGCGCCGCTACTCGTGGATCGAGGCCCGGCCCGAGACCGGCCGCACTCACCAGATCCGCCGTCACTGCAAGCACGCCGCGCTGCCGATCCTCGGCGACACCCGCTACGGCAAGGGCGAGCACAACCGGCTGTTTCGAACCCGCTTTGGCCTGCATCGCCTGGCCTTGCACGCGTTCGAACTGCGCTTGCTCGATCTCGAGGGTCGGCCCTTGGTGGTTCGCGCCGAGCTGCCCGAGGATCTTCGCGCGACCCTGGTCGCGCTGGGCATGCCTGCTTGCTTGCCCGAGCTCGATGCGCTCGACAAGCTCGATCAAGCCGAGTCGGGCTCGACCACGTAGCGGATCGCCTGCCAGCCCCAGCGGCTCGCCGACTCGGGCCCCTCGAGCGGCGCTCGCCCGCCGAGCGATCGCGTGACCGGACCTCGGCGCTCGCGTCGAGCCAGCAGCTCGTACTCGGCCTGGGTACGGACGAGGTGCGCGAGCTCGAGCGGTCGGTCGCTGGCCAGGCAGAGCAGCGTGACGGGCATGGCTCGATCACGCGGCAGCGTGCTCGGCCAGACGATCGGCAAGCCTCGTTCGCGCCGCTCGACCCGCTCGCCGATCCGCCGCGTCACGCCTGGGGCCATCGCCATGCCCTCGGGCTCGGCCGCGTTGAGCAGCCGTGGCCGACCCTCGAGGCC
>JAMHUH010000746.1:0-5384 GCA_035904925.1 Nannocystaceae bacterium | reverse complement strand
GCGACGATCGCTTCGTCGCCGCGGCCGAGCGCTCGCAACACGCGAGCGCGCTCGGCCGGGAGCGCGGGCGCGCGTGGATGCGAGGGCGCGAGCGCGTCGAGTTTGGCCAGCGCCTGCGCGTGATCGCCTCGAGCCGCGAGCTCGCGGACCAAGGCCAGTTCGGCCAGCAATCCAGACGCGAGCCCAGGCACGGATTTTGGGCCATCCAAAGCCGAGCCCGAGCCCGCCACGATCGCGCCGAGCACCCGCAAGGCCTGGTCGGCCGGGAGCGCGCGAAGGTCGGGGACCGAGCGTTCACCAAAGCGCTGGGCGTGGTCGACGAAGCGGACGAGGCCGAAGATGAGCACGCCCAATGCCGCCCCCAACCACGTTCCGAGGAGGCCGAGGAGCGGTCCGCCCTTCGCCCAGCCGAGCGCCCCGCCGCCGATCATGCAGGCCAGCAAGGCCAAGATCGCGAGGACCGCTCGGGCGCCGCCGAGCACGTTCGCGGGCTCGTCTTCAGCCTCGGCCAATCGCCGCCAGTTTACCAGTCCGCGGGCCCGCGCTCGACCGCGTTTTGCTCGACTTGCTGTGTTCGATTGTCTCGACGCCAGGGCCGGCATTGGTAGATGCTGGGCGCCTCGATCCCCGAAGAGCCCACGATGCACCGACGAATTATTTTCACTTCCACGATGCTCTCCCTCTGTGTGGCGCTGACCGCCTGCTTCGACAAAGGCGACAACGCCGACGAGGCGGGGTCGGGGACCGACGACACGACGGGCGCGGACACGAGCACCGACTCTGCCGGCACCGACACCACGGCTGGCGACACCACCACCGCCAGCGACACGGCCAGCGACACGGCCGACACCACCACCAGCGACACCACCGACACGACCACGGGCATGGCTGGCTTTTGTGACAGCGATCCCGGCTGGGGTCCGCTCGCGGTCGGCGAGCCGGTCAAGCACATCCAGGGCTTCGACCAGACCGGTGCCGAGTTCAACATGTGCAACTACGGCGGCACGCCGATCATCATCGACGTCGCGGCGGTCTGGTGTGGCCCCTGCAACATGGTCTCCGACTACTTCGCCCACGGCGGGTCCGATCCCTTCGGCGGTGGCCTCGGCGATCAGCTGACCAACATGATCGCGACCGACAAGGTGATCTGGATGACCACGCTGGTCGAGGACGCCAACTCGGCCCCCGCGACGGTCACCAACGCGTCGGCCTGGGACGCGATGTACCCCAACCCGAAGATCCCGGTCGTCGTCGAAGGCGACATCCAGATGCTGCCCAGCTACTTCCAGCTGCAGTGCTGGCCCTCGGCCTTCATCGTCGACCCCGAGATGAAGTGGAGGGGCTTCGACGACTGCACGACTTGGAACCAGCTGGTCGACGTCGTCAACACCTACGGCGGCTGAGCGCGGGGTCGAGCCCGATGTGAACGAGCCCGCGGCCAGCTTGGCCGCGGGCTTTATCGTGGCTGGCAAACTCAGTATCGCTCGAAGAGGTTCGGCCGCGAGACCTTGTACTGAAGGAAGTGCTCGACCTCGACTGGGAGGGGGCGATCGGCGTTGCGTGCCTGCCAAGCCACGACTTCGTGGCTCACCCCGTATGTGCTGGAAAGGCGGACGAGCGTGCGTTCAGGCTCACCCTCACTTGTAAACGCCCTACTGGCGACTCCACGGGGCAGCAAGAGTTCGGCTGCGAATGCCCGGGCTCGCTGCTCGACGAGCTTGGGTACGTTGCCACCGAGGACCTCCGCAAGCGGCAATGCACCGTGGCGATCGAGCAGGAGATGCGCGATTTCGTGAGCGAGCGTCACATTGCGACGATAGGACGATCGATATCGTGCAGCGCTGTTCACGAGGACGGCCGGGCCATGGCGAGGTCCCCACACCGCAATTGCCTCGATGTTGGGCTCCTCGAGGTCGCACGCGACGATCATGACGCCCCACTCGCGCAACAGCTGTTCGGGGTTGATCGAATCATCCCCACGATGGAGTCGTTCCCGCAGCCAGAGTGCGGCTTCGTAGCCTTGCTCGTGCGGTTTTGTCTCGAATACCTCCCCGCGGGCCACAAACGCGTTGGCCAGATCATCGAGCACCGGCGTGAGCGTCGGTGGAATATCGCGAAGCCGAGCAATGACGTCGCTCATCACATGACGGAAGTCTGCGCTGGCGATCATTCGCGCAGCCGCCATCAATTCGGTTGTGTCGAATTCCTCCGACGAGAATTCGAGCAACTGAAGGGCCTCGACTTCATCCTCGCGCAGACCCGTAGCGAGCGAGACCACCTGATTCGCCCTCGCGTCGCAGGCGGACTCCCATGCATCGAGGACCGCCGCCGAGCCAGGTTCACCATGGATGGAGATTCGGCTTGCGACCTCGTCCGCGAGCGATCGCAAACATGCCATCGAATCATCGCGCGGGCAAAGCCAGGCACCAACCTGAGGGCCACCGATCCAAGTCATTCGCCCTTCATGAACAATCCAGAACGAGGGCAAGCCGGTACGGAACGTGGACAGGTCGTGGGATGCTCGAAACGCGTCGAGCCGGAGTTGTGCGTCCGCGATCGAGGTCGCCGGAAGCTGCTCGATGTAGTCGCGAGCCTTGATCTCGTATTCGGTGGGATCGCGAACATCGAGCGTCACAGGGTAACCTTCTTCCCAGGTGAGCCGTGTCCAGTGCGAGGCCAAGAGCGCCAGCAGATCGGTCCAGCGGTCGATGTGAGACCAAATGACTATCCCTCGTGCGGTAATTTCCAGATGCGCTCGATCGGAGGATTCAATCCAGTCGAACTGCGCACGAAAGCATGAGTCTGCGCGTCGCTCGAGCCGCGCGAGCGCGACGGATGCGGCCCGGCGCGACCAGAGGCAAGATGTGGCGTCGAGCAGGGGCTCGAACACTGAACGAAGGTCTGCGGTGCCGACCTCGGCAAGCACAATCAGGTAGAGCGCGAGCGAGTTGTCGTTTGAATACGCGAACCCATCGTCGTTTGTGGCCTCGCGGACCATCTCCTGGATGCGAGCCCTGATACGGGCACGCGACCGCCACGAATGAGCGAGGATTGTCCGTAGCTGACGCGATTCGTCGAGGTCGATGACGGTCGCCTCGAAATGCGCGAACCCGCTGATGACGCCAAGCCGCAGCTCGACATCACGCTCGATGCGGTCCATCAACTCGGAGAGGGTCATGGAAACGAGCGCTCCGTCCAGATCTCGGCGGGGGCTCCCAAGAGAAAGGGAACGTCCGCGATTTTGTGGATGTACTCGCCGTCGCGACCCCACTGGCTCACGACCTCGACGTGGTGTTCGGCTCGGGCGATATCGAGGTCGACCCTGATGATCTGTGCGACGTGGCTGGGGCGATGGTGCCGATCGCGATAGAGGACGACGTCACCCGGCATCGGCGCCTCCGACTCATCGAGCTTGCGATAACCATCGTCTGCCTGGATCAGATCCCACTGATCCATGTCGACCAGGGTTCGGCGGCTGGCAAAAAGCAAGCCCATGCAGTTGTGGGTCGACACGAGCGACCGAACCATCGCGTCGGGATGGTCTCGGCGATGCAATTCGAGCGCCTCGAGCATCCGTTCTCGGCGCAAGGGTGGATTGCGCTCATTGGCGATGAAGTTCCCTGCTCGGGTGAAGAGCGGCAAGGCTCGTGGGTCACGCTCCGACCCCTGATTGATGATCAGCGCCACGGTCGCGCCATCGTGTCACGGTGCACTCGTGTCTGCAATGGTGGAGGAACCAGGCACGAGCCCAGTGGCCCGCTCATGGGCCACTCGCCGTTCAGTCCGCGGAGGGCGCGCCAGCCGTTTCGGCGTCGGTCAGCGAATGTGTTTTCGTAGCGCCGATCGAGGCGCCTGGCCTTCGGGTTGGCGGGCACTCCACGCCGAGCATCTTTGGCGGCTCATACCGGCGTGCCCGCGCGCGAGGTTATGCTCGCGTCCAATCATGCAAACGACTCCGCAAGGGTGGAAGATCATCGACGGCGACGCGGGTGTGCTGTCGTTCTCGTACAAGTTCGCCGCCGAGGGCCAGGCCAACTGCTTCACCGCGCGACTCGCCGAGGGCGGGCTCATGGTGATCAGTCCGCCGCGGGGCATCGACGAGGCGGCGATCGCCGACCTCGCGAGCTTCGGCGAGGTCCAGGCGATCGTCGCCAACAATGGCTACCATCACCTCGGGGTCGGCCGCTGGCGCGAGCTCTTCCCCGCGGCCCGCTGCTTCGCCGCGCCCGGGGCCGCGACGCGGATCGCCAAGAAGTCCAAGGACGCGGGCACGCTCGAGCCGCTCGCCGCCCTGCAGCCGCTGCTCGGTGAGGATGTCGGGGTGATCGAGGCGCCGGCCAGCCGGTGCGGCGAGACCTGGGCCTGGGCCAAGATCGCGGGCGGCTACGCCTGGTTCGCCTCCGATGTGCTCGCCAACATGGAGCTGCCCAAGAGCTTCGTCATCGGCACTCTGTTCAAGCTGAGCAAGAGCGCGCCCGGCTACAAGGTGTTCAACTTGGCGACCAAGTTCATCTTGGCCAACAAGAAGCTCGCGCTCGGGACCATGCTCGAGGACGTCCGCAAGCATCCGCCGAGGGTCATGGTCCCCGCGCACGGCGACCTGCTCGATCGAGCCACGCTCGCGGCCGAGACCGAACAGCTGCTCGCCGCCGCGATCGCCTGAGACCGCCCGAGTGGTCCTGAGTCGTTCAGAACGCGACGCCGAGCGAGAACACCCAGCGAGTGCCGGCCTCGACCTCGCGGACCTCGTGCTCGTAGAGGTCGGGCCGAAAGAGCTTGATGCGCGGACGATCGAGCCAGCAGTCCGTGGTGCAACTCGTCGCGTCGGATCGCGCCGGGAATTTCGGCGAGGGCGCGAAGCCAAACCGCAGCTGTACCCGGCGTACTGCCGATGGTCGGTCAGACCCGCAGCCTACCCCGGCTGCGGCCTCGTTTGTGCGTGTACCGTGTGCTGTGTGCTGCTCGTGTGCCGCAGGCTTGCAGCCCGCTCCTTGGTCGGGCCGACCGTCTCGCGGATCGGCTCGGGGGCGAGGAGCTTGATCAGCTCGTCGCCGTGGCCCTCGGCCAGGTGGGTGTAGCGCATCGTCTCGATCACGCTGCCGTGACCGAGCCACTCTTGGACCTGGCGGATCGGGACGCCGCGCATGATCGCGTGCGAGGCGAAGGTGTGGCGGAGAACGTGATTGTGGATCCGTCGCAGCCCTGCGTGCTCGCACGCCTTGTCGAGCCAGTGGTTGACCATCGTGTCCTTGGCCTTCACGTCGAGCATCGGGAACACGAGATCCCCGGGTGCTCGAGTGCGCTGGGCCGCGAGCGCCTCCTTGGCGTCCCAGGTCAGCGGGAGCTCGCGGCACTTGCCGTTCTTCGTCGTCGAGATCCCGTGC
>JAMHUH010000745.1:0-2696 GCA_035904925.1 Nannocystaceae bacterium | reverse complement strand
GAAGACGGCGACGGCACGGGTCGCTTCTCCGACGCCAAGGCCTTCGACAACGAAGGCGTCTGGTGGGTCTACATCACGGCCGAGAGCTGAGCTCGGGTCACGCGTTCTGCTCGAGCAGCGAGCGAAGCACCTCGACCGACTGCGCGCCGACGACCCCGCGCTGGCCGACCACGAAGGTCGGCACGCCGCTGACTCCGGCCTCCATCGCCAGCCGCCACGCGGCCTCGCGCGCGGCCACGTAGTCGCCGCGCTCGAGCGCCGCGCGCCCAGCCGCGCCGTCGAGCCCGACCTCGGTTGCGAGGCCCTCGAGCACGGCCAGATCGCCGACGTCGAGGTTCTCGACTTGGTAGGCGCGAAAGAGCCGGTCGTGGAGCGCGTCGAGCTGCTCGGGCGTGCCCGCGTCGGCGGCCCAGAGCGCGAGCTCTTGCGCGAGTCGAGTCGCGTACTGGCGGCGGCCCTCGATCGCGGTCGGGTACTCGAGCCCCTCGGCGCGCATCAAGGGTTCGAGCCGGGCGATCGCGGCCTCGATGTTCATGCCCTTCGAGCGCAGGTAGGCGGCGAGGTCCCGACCTTCGGGCGGCGTGTCGGGGCTGAGCGGGAAGGGCACGATCTGGATCGGCCGGGGCTGGCCCGCGAGCGCGCGCGCGAGTCGGGCTCGGCCGAGGTAGCACCAGGGACAGGCGTAGTCGCTGAACATCACGACGGGCTCGGGCTCGCTCACGCGCCTGCTATGGCACGCAGGCCGGGACCGAGCAATGTCTGCGCGGATCCACCGGGCTCGGCCCGATTCTGTATAGTCCGAGCCCGCGCCGAGGAACCATGGCCACCAGCAAGAAGAAGACGTCGAGCAAGCGCAAGTCCGGACCCACGCAGGCGCAGCTGGCCGATCGCCACGAGCTCTACGAGACCGCCGTCCAGTCGCCCGAGGCCGACTGCGAGCTCTTCGAAGAGATCTTCCGCGACCTGCGGCGGCGCAAGCCCAAGCTCTTGCGCGAGGACTTCTGCGGGACCGCCAAGCTCTCGCGGACTTGGTGTCAGAGCGCCCGCAGCCGCCGGGCGATCGGCATCGACTTCGACGGCCCGACCCTGGCCGAGGCCCGCAGCCGCAACGTCGAGCCCTTCGCCAAGCAGCTCGGCGATCGGCTCGAGCTGGTCCAGGCCGACGTGCTCGAGGTCGTGCCCGGCCGGGTCGAGCCGGCCGACATGATCGTCGCGCTCAACTTCAGCTTCTGCGTGTTCAAGCAGCGCGAGCAGCTGCGCCTCTACCTGGCCAACGCCTTGGGCGGCCTCGCCGAGGACGGCGTGATGTTCCTGGAGATGTTCGGCGGGACCAAGGCGATCGACACCGACGACGAGGTCCGCGAGCTCGACGACTTCACCTACGAGTGGGAGCAAGAGTCGTTCAACCCGCTCAACAACGACATCGTCTGTCACATCCACTTCCAGTTCCCCGACGGCTCGCGGATCGAGAAGGCCTTCACCTACGTGTGGCGCCTGTGGTCGGTGCCCGAGCTGCGCGACCTCTTGCTCGAGGTCGGCTTCTCCGACGTCCAGATCTACTGGGAGACCATGGACGACGAGGCCGAGGACGACGATGACGACGACGATGACGAGGGCGACGGCATGCTGCGCGGGACCGGCGAGTACGAGCCGCGCGAGGTCGTCGAGCAGCAAGACAGCTGGCTGGTCTACATCGTCGCGCTTCGCTAGCCCTATCTCTATCTATCGGCGCTCGCGTTCCGCCCGAATGTCGATCTCCTGCTGGATCTCGCGGGCGCTCATCTCGCGCCCGCGCAATTCATCCATTCGCGCGATATCGTCGAGGCCACGGGAAATCTCCGCTTCATAGACTCCCGTTCCGTTCAGGACATACATCAAGTCTTCGTCCAGCACGGGGCCCGGCTCGAGCCCGAGCGGATCGAGTCGGCCGGCCGTGGTCACGCGGGCCTTGCCCTCCTCGGTGAGATTCTCGCTCAGACGCTCGGCCCGAACGGCAAATTTCGTGCCCGTGATCGGGATGTAGCCATAGCGATCGATCAAGCCAAACAAGTGCAGCATCTCGTGGGCGTAGGTGAGCGGATTCGTGGCGTGCTCGGGTGCCATGCTGACCGCGCCTCGCTCGACGAGGGTCTTCGAGATCTTGCCCTTGTTCTGGATGTCGCGGGTTTCGGCGCCTTCGAGACTTTCGCCCTCGAACGCTAGGGTCGCCCGAGGCCGCAGCGGGGAGCCATTTGACCGTCGGGATGATTTGGAATTTTCGACCGACGAAAGGCAGGCGCGCCATGTCCGAATTCACGGTTGGATGTGCAATGACTCGAATGTCTCGACCGGCGCGCGACATAGTCGTCGAACGATTCGCCTTCGTCGCGCGTGGGCGGAGGTGGAAGCATTGCGTTTCGTTTGTAGCGCACGGGCGAATCCGTCGATGCGTCTGCGTCTCCTCCTTCGAGGCGATTTGGCCGACCTCGGCTACGAAATCCCTGGTTCGTGCGAATCAACGATGTTATCGTCGTTCATGGCACGGTTTTCGTGGCTGTTGTTGTCGTGGCTGACCGCGTGCACCAAGCCGGCCAGCCTCCGACTCGTCATCTTCGCAGGCGACGATCGATCCCACCGGTGAGGCCGCCGCCGATCGCGAGCTCTTCGAGGAAGAAGAACTCGCCCGCTTGCGCGCAGAATGTGAGGAGGTGTGTGAG
>JAMHUH010000744.1:0-1520 GCA_035904925.1 Nannocystaceae bacterium | reverse complement strand
CGCGCAGAGGCTGGAGCTCGCGGGTGAGCCCAAGGTCGCCGCGCTGCGCAGCGTCGGGGCCTCGCTGCCGGCCGACACCGGTCTCGTGCTGACGCTCGCCGAGGGCAAGCGCATCGACCTGCGCGTCGCAGCACGCGGCGACGCGGCGCTGATTCGCGTCGCCCGCGATCGCGTCGAGCTGCGCGAGCAGGCGGGCGTGGTCGCGAGCGTCGAGAGCCTCGCCGACATCGACACGCTCCTGGCCAAGCTCGGCGAGAGTCCGACCACGATCGCGCTCGAGCTCGACGACACCCGCCCCGCGAGCGAGCTGGTCACGATCGCGAGCGCGGCCGCCCGCGCCGGCGTGACCACGCTGATCCTCGCGCTCGACTACGAGCCCTGCCTGACTCCGCTTGCGGGCATGTCTTGCGTTCCGGGTGGTTTCGCGATCGTCGGCGACGACCAAGGCCCGCCCGAAGATCGCCCCCAGCGCGAGCTCGAGCTCTCGACCTTCTATATCGACCAGCTCGAGATCACCAACGCCGACTACGACGCCTGCCACAAAGCCGGCGCCTGCCCGCGTCGGATCAACGGCGAGCAGACCATCATGCAGCCCTTCGTCGGCCCGACCCAGCCGGTCGTACCGCTCGACTGGCAGCGAGCCGTTCGTTACTGCGCCTGGGCGGGCAAGCGCCTCCCGACCGAGTGGGAGTGGGAGAAGGCCGCCCGTGGCCCCGATGGCGACATCTATACTTGGGGCAACGATCCGCCGAATTGCGAGCGCGCCCAATACCGCGAATGTGCCCCCCACGGCTGCAAGCCCTATCCGGGCAAAGAGCACCCTTGGGATTGCAACGAGCACGACACCAAGCCGGTCGGCAGCTATCCCGCTGGGCATTACGGGCTCTTCGACATGGCCGGCAACGGCTACGAATGGACCTCGAGCGTCGGCGTCGAGGACCTCGCCAGCTGCGGCGAAGCCTGCAATGGCCGCGACCCTTCCGGCCCCTGCGACGGCGCATTCCCTTGCGACATCGGCACGCGAATGTTGCGAGGCGGATCGTGGTATTGGCCAGCTGGTCGAATCCGCGGCGCCCATCGAAGGGTCGAGGGCCTGCGCAGCGGCGGCCACCGGCTCTCGGCCCGCTGTGCGACCGAAGAGCCCTTCTCGACCGCCTACCCGAGCGCCGCCCTCGAGCACCCGCGCGACGCTCCGCCCGATCCCGAGCCGCCCAGCCCCGAGCAGCTCGCCATCTTCACCGCCATCGCCCAGGACCCGATCGAAGACAAGCCGATCTGCTCGGCCGACGTACGCGAGAACTGGGGTGTGCAAGAGCGCGGCGGTCGATCCGAGACCACCTGCCGCGATCCTTTCCCCTACCTCGAATCCAACGAGCCCCGCGCCTCGCTCTGGCAGCCTTATCTGCGCAACCTCGGCGGCGCCTACCTCGGCGTCGGCGGCGATCAAGCCTACACCTTCCTCGCCATCGCCCGCGTGCAGTGGGCCTGGGTCATGGACTACGACCCGCGCGTCGTCGATC
>JAMHUH010000743.1:0-3549 GCA_035904925.1 Nannocystaceae bacterium | reverse complement strand
CGACCAGCACGAGCGAGACTAGCACGAGCGAGACCACCGATACGAGCAGCGCGACCGAGACGAGCGAGAGCGGGACCACCGACACGAGCACCGATACCATGGGCGACGAGCCGCCCAACGTCGTGTCGACCAACCCGGCCGAGCTTCAGAGCGGGGTCGCGGCGGATGCGACGATCGAGATCGGCTTCAGCGAGGTCATGGATCCCGCGACGATCACGACCAACACCGCCGACACCAGCTGCAGCGGCTCGCTCCAGCTCTCGGCCGACGACTTCGCGACTTGCGTGCGGATGGCCGAGGCGCCGACCAACGGCGACGATCAGACCTTCACGCTCAGCCCCGCGAATCCGCTGGCGAGCGCGACCGACTATCGAATTCGCGTGCTCACGGACGTCACCGACGCGGGCGGCACGGCGATGGTCGACGAGTTCACGAGCGCGGCCGGCTTCATCGTCCGCTACTTCCACACCATCGTCATCGACGGCACCAACGACTTCACGGTCGACGAGGCCTTCGTCAGCTCGACGGTCGGCCACTCGGGCTACGTGGCTTGGGACGACACTCACGTGTACTTGGGCATGAACAGCCCCGACTTGCTCGGCAACAACAACAAGATCTGGTGGGTCAGCTATCTGGGCGGTGCGATGGGCACCAACGCGGGCGTCACCTACAACACCCAGCAGCCGCTCTTGCCCTTCGAGGCCCGTTGGCACGCGCGCTGGCGGGCGAGCGACGACTTTGGCGGCGCGCTCGAGTGGAACGGCATGGCCTGGATCAACCCTGGCTTTGGCCCGATCGCCGGCAGCCAGGACGTCGCTTCGGCCGGCTCCTTCGTCGAGATTCGAATCGCGTGGACGGACCTCGAGAGCCCGGACCTGCTCGATCTCCACATGGGGATGTTGCGCGAGCAGAACCTCGCGGAGGCCAGCTGGGCGGCGATCCCTGGCAGCTCCTACGTCGATGGTTATGACCCGAACTACTCGAAGTACTACGAGTTCGACATCGGCGGATCGACCCTGCCAGCCGATCACGATCCGATGTAGCGCCAGACGATGTCGATCACCATCGTGCGCGAGTCGGCTTCGGCGACGAGCAGCTCGGCCTCGATGCCATGCCACGCACACGCGCCCTCGATCATGCCGACGAAGGCCGTCTCGACCATCTCGACTGGATAGTCGGTGAAGGTGTAGCGAACGTGTTGGCCGGGCTGCTGCTCGGCCCGGACCTCGCCGAAGCTGGTGCAGACTCGCCAGGCGTTCGGGCCCATGATGAGGACCCTCGCGAAGTTGCGGCCGAGCGTGCCGAAGAGCATCCGCCCGACCAGGGTCTCGCCGAAGGCCTTGTACATGTCGACGCCGACGTCGCGGAGGCCTTCGGCCAGCCGATCGCTTCCGCGAAGGAGGCCCGCGACGAACACACAGACGCGCACGTAGTTCGACCAGGGCGTGTCTTGCAGGAGGCCGGGGCGATGGGCCGGAACGCCTGCCTCGGCGAGGACGCGTTCATCCGTCCATTCGGCCAGATCGGGCCGGGCGTGGACGCGGTCGAGCGCGGCTTTGATGGCCACGCCCTTGGTCGTGGCACCCCTGGGTGCGCGAGCCAGGATCGTCTCGAGGTCGATCTCGCGATCGAGCCGAGGCGGCGCGAAGCTCAGTGCGTGCGGGTCGGGCAGCACGCGAGCAGCGTCCCATCCAAGTCGCGGGCTCGCAAGCATCGCGGAACGCGACCTCGACCCCGCGACGCTGATACGCTTTGCCCATGTCGCCTCGTTGGCTGCCGCTCGCTGCTTGGGCCTCGTTGTCGGTCGTGCTCGCTTGCGGAGCCACCCATGAAGCTCCGCCGCGAGCTCGGCCCGAGCCCGCGCGCGCACCCGAGCCTGCGCCTGCGCAGCCAGTCGCGGGGCTGGCCGTCGAGATCGATCCGAACTTTCGCTATCAGACACCCTCGGCCGAAGTCGTGGCGATCGTCGACGCGGCGCCGACGCCCAGGGTCAGCATGGCGCCCAATGGCCGCACGCTGGCCCTGCTCGCCCACCCAGCCTTGCCGGGGCTCGATCTGCTCGCCGCGCCGATGCTCGGGCTCGCGGGTGAGCGCATCAATCCGCGTACGAATGAGCTGCGCCGCACTCGGTTCTACACCGGCATTTCGCTGGTCGATGTCGAGCATGGAGTGACCCGCGAGATCGCCGGCCTTCCGAGCCATCCGAACCTGTCTGCGCTCGACTGGTCGCCCGACGGCGAGCGCCTGACCTTCACGCACACGGCCGAGGATCACGTCGAGCTGTGGATCGCCGAGGTCGCGAGCGGCCAAGCGCGGCGCTTGATCGATCGTCCGCTCGACGCGACCGGCCCGGGTTTCGCGTGGGTCTCGGGCAGCGATCGAGTGATCGCGCACCTCGTGCCCGGCGATCGCGGCGAGCCACCGCGCGCGCCCGAGGTCGCGGGCGGTCCACGGATCGAGGTCAGCACCGGCAGCGAGTCGACCAACCGCACCTGGCAAGATCTGCTTCGGACGGCGCTCGACGAAGCCCGCTTTCGCTACTACTTCACCCACGAGCTGGCCCTCGTCGACGCGAGCTCGGGTGCGCTTCGGGTGCTCGGCGCGGGCGGGCAGGGGCGGGGCATTTTCACGCGGGCGAGCAGCTCGCCCGACGGTCGCTGGCTGTTGGTCGAGCGCCTGACCGAGCCCTTCTCGCGGGTGGTGCCGATCGATGGATTCGGGCATCGGCTCGAGCTGTGGTCACTCGAGGATCTCGACGCCGCGCCGATCGTGCTCGCCGAGCTGCCCGCGGCCGAAGCCGTGCCGACCGAGGGCGTGCCGACCGGGCCGCGTCGCGTCGACTGGCAGCCGCTCGAGTCGGCCACGCTGATCTGGACCGAGGCGCTCGACGGTGGCGATCCCCGGACCAAGGTCGAGCATCGGGATCGGCTCTTGCGAATGTCCGTCGAAGGCACGAACGCGACCACGACATTGGCTGCGGGTGGACAAGAGTTCGCGCGCACGCAGCATCGCTCGAGCGGCGTCGACTGGCTCGAGCTTCCGGGTCGCTACCTGCTGCGCGAGTACGATCGCGACCGCCGGTGGACGACGACCCACCTGCGCGACCTCGCCGATCCCAGCGCCGATCGAGTGATCTTCGACCGCTCGATCCACGACGCCTATTCGAACCCCGGCTCGCCGGTCTCGCGGACCCGACCCGACGACACGCAGGTCGTTCGAGTCGCGGGCGAGGGTGCCAACGCGGCCATCTATTTGGCGGGCGAGGGCGCGACGCCCAAGGGCGATCGGCCCTTCCTCGATCGCCTCGCGCTGGCCGAGGGCAGCGCCCCGGAGCGCTTGTTTGCCGCTCCGGATCCAGCGAGCGAGCGCGCCTGGGCCGAGTTCGTCGCGTTCGCGGGCTCGGCCGAGGGGAGCGAGCCCGACCACATCGTGGTTCGCCGCGAGGGCGTCGATGATCCAGCCGACTGGTTCGTGGTCGCGCTCGGTGAAGCGGGGCCCGGCCGCGCGCTGACCAAGCTCCCGCATCCGCATCCGCAGCTGCAGGGGATC
>JAMHUH010000742.1:0-13470 GCA_035904925.1 Nannocystaceae bacterium | reverse complement strand
GGGCTCGGCCTACGCCGACGCGTTCGCGCTAGCCGCCGACGGCGAACGATCAGACCGATCAGACCGATCCGCAGCGAAGACTCTTCGCTGTGGATTGATCTTGTCTTGGTAGCGAGCGCCCAAGCCCATCGCCCAACGGTCCAGCGGGTGGGGTTTGTCGTCGTTCAATTGTCGCCCCCACCAACGAACGTGGACCGACCTCGCCCGCGAGCCAGCTAGTCGCAGACGTCCTCCTGGTGAACACTTGGGGCATGAATGTGTGGCGGCAGATCGAGAGCCTGCGACGACGAGTCGAACACGCGAGTCCTCGCGTCGACACGTGGATCTCGAGTGCGATCGCCAAGTCCACGAGCAGGAAGTGCGAGCCATGAGCCGCGCTCGCTCGACGCGATCAACCCCGCTCGCCGCTGGCGAGCTCCCGCCGATCCTCGACGCCGACGACGTTGCGAGCCTGCTCCGCACGAGTCGCGGAGCCGTGTACGCCATGGTCGAGCGCCGCCAGCTCCCCGGCGTCATGCGGATCGGTCGACGCGTCCGCTTTCGCCGCGACACCCTCTTGACCTGGCTGGGCGGTCTCGAAGAGCCCGATCCCTCCTGACGGAACAGCTCGCTTCCCGCTCGCGTCGACGGCTGCCCGGCTGCTAGGCTGGGTCTCCGAAGAGCTGCGGGAGTCGTTCAGAAGGAAGAGAACGATGACCGTGAAAATCCGCCCCTACCGACGAGGGGGCCTCGAAGTCGACATCATGATCCGACTGCCCAACGGCGAGACCTACCGGGAGCGGCGCAAGGCGCCGACCGACTCCCGCTCGGCCACGATGCGCTGGGCCAAGGATCGCGAGCGACACCTGCTCGTGCATGGCCCGAGCATCAAGACCAAGGACGATGGTTGCGACGACGCATCCGTCGGCAAGCAGGAGGTTCCGACGCTGGCCGAGTTCGCACCGCGCTACATGGAGGGTTACGCGGTCGCCAACCGACACAAGCCGTCGACGATCCAGGGCAAACAACAGCACTTGCGCAACCACCTGATCCCGTACTTCGGGACCCGGCGGCTCGACCAGATCACGCAAGAAGAGCTCCAGCGGCTCAAGGCGGCCATGGCAGGCCGCTCGAGCAAGACCATCAACAACGTGCTCGCCACGCTCTCGACGCTGCTCAAGTGCGGCGTCGAGTGGGGAGTGATCGAGCAGATGCCGGTCCAAGTCCGGCGACTGCGAGTGTCCAAGACGACGATGGACTTCTTCGACTTCGACGAGTACGACAAGCTCGTCGCGGCTGCGAAGGAGCTCGATCCGCGGCTGCTCGTGTTCGTGCTGCTCGCGGGCGATGCGGGCCTGCGAGCGGGCGAGATCCGGGGTCTGTACTGGGACTCGGTCGACCTCGAGCGCCGGATGCTGACGGTCCAGCGCGCCGAGTGGAGTGGCGAGATCACGACGCCCAAGTACGACAAGATCCGCACCCTGCCGATGACGACCCGGCTCGCGGACGGCTTGCGGGATCTCGCTCGAGGGCCCGGCCCCTTCGTGATCTACACCAACCGTGGTGAGCACTCCGAGCTCCGCTCGCTCACCCGAGGGTGTCAGCGGAGCTGGCTGAGCCGCGCGCTCAGGCGAGCTGGCCTGCGCGACAAGGGTCCGCACACGCTGCGACACACCTTCTGTAGCCACCTCGCCATGCGAGGCGCCCCCGCGTCGGCGATCCAGAAGCTCGCCGGCCACTCCGCGCTCGTGACGACCGAGCGTTACATGCACTTGTCTCCTGCCGCGCTCGAGAGCGCGATCCGGTTGCTCGAGGCACCGGCCCCTACTTACGTTGGGGCCGGACGCTCGCGCGAGGTTGGGATCGCGGTTGTTGGAGACATGGTGGAGACGGGTTCGGGGGTTCGATAGAACCCTCGTGATTTCGAACGCTTACCCCCACCGAACCGCGGGCTGCTAGCCCAGGAACATCCTCGGGCGAGGGCGGTCGGACGCCCAGATGCTCGAGCAGCTAGGGTGCCCGCCGAATCGCAGCCAGGGGCGTTGGAGCCGTGGTATAGGGAGGTGCCCGTGAGCGACACCGACCAACGCGAAGAGCCCGACGACGACATCGACTTCGAGCGCGAGGTCGCCTCGGCGCGCGAGGCCGCGAGCGACGCTCCGGTGTTCACCCAAGAAGAAGCCGGCCTGCGCAGCCGGCTCGGCTGGGGTCGCTCGCCGATCCTCGCCGTCGTCGTGATCGTCGTCGGCGTGTTCTTGCTCGCCGCGACTTGGGCCGACTTCCGCTTCTTCTTGCGGATCGTCCAAGACGAGCCGCGCGATCTCGGTCGGGTCGAGGACATCTACAAAAACGGCGAGTTCATCGAGAACTTCGACAACGAGTGGGTCGTGCTCGAGGGTGAGCCCGACGTCCAGCACGCGGCTCGCTCGCCGACCCGCGATGGCTGGTATGGCGTGCTGCGCTTGCTGCGGGCCGAGGGCAAGCTCTTCGTCGCGATCCCGCGCGACGACGAAGACGCGCCGACCCAATTCCCCGGCCGGCACGAGGGCCGCATGCGCCGCCTGGGCGCCGCGCCGCAGTGGGAGAAGCTCCAGCAGTTCTTCGACGCCGAGCAGATCGTCGACCTCCAGGACCTCGACGTCGGCTCGGTGCTCGGCGCGATCGAGCAGGGCTCGACCACGGTGAACTCGGCCGAAGCCAAGCCGCTCGAGCTCGGGGCCGACGACCAGCTCCGCATGGTGATCGACTTCCCGGTCGGCGTGGTCCAGCTCGGCCGCTCGAGCTGGAAGACCCGCGAAGCTGCCCAAGCGGCCGTCGAGGGGCTGGGTTTGGCCTGGACGGCGCTCGACAAGTCGTCCTCGGTGTCCTGGCAGTTCGCGGTCGAGATGGACGCGAAGGGCTCCCGCGAGCGCTACGAGGCGATCGCCCGCCAGCTCGAGGACGGGCTCGACGCCGAGGCCAAAGCCGCGATCGAAGCGAAGCGAGCCGACCCCAAGCTGGGCGCGATCGTGCTGCCTCGCCGGGTCACCTACCTGGCCCGAGTCGGTGACCTGCGCGTGTCCGCGGACTCGCTGCGGATCCCCTACGACCAGGACAGCCCCGAAGATACCGGCTGGAAGAAGGTCGAGGGCCGCCTCCAGGCCATCGCTCCAGTCGAGGGAACGCTAGGGGTGCCGCGCTCGCAGGTCGTCGCGATCCGGCTCGAAAGGGGCCTGAAGGCCGATCCCAACGGCTACCTGGTCACGGTCGGCCAACACCCCCGTGACGCGTGGCCCTCGGCGGTCATGTTCGTCGGCGTGCTCGGGGTGATGCTGCTGAACGTCTGGGCGCTCGTCGCCGTGATGCGCCGCCGCCGGGCCGAAGCCCCGGTCTAATCGCCCATCTCTTTGGATCCACCGCCGACGCTGTACAATGCCCAGGCGGTGGGCGCCGGCGAGACCATGACCTTGCGCTTCCTCGGTGCGGGAGGCGCGTTCTCTCGTCACTACGGAACAACGTGCTCGATGGTGACGCTCCCATCCGGTGAGCTGTGGCTGATCGACTGCGGCCGGCAAGCGCCCGATCAACTCTGGGCCGCGGGTCTCGACTGGCATCGGATCGGCGGCCAGATCATCACCCACGTTCACGGTGATCACATCTACGGGCTCGAGGACTTCGCGTTCATGCGCTACTACGAGTCGCGCCGCGAGACGCTGGCCGTGATGATCGGTGGCCCACGACCCAAGCTGGTCGCGCATGGAGCCGTCATCGACGAGATCTGGGAGACGATGGCGGCCTCGCTCCGCTACATCAAGGACGAGACCGGCAACCCGCGCTCGGGCACCTTGGCCCACTACTTCGAGCTGATCGAGCCGCACGTGTTCGAGCCGCCGCAGGCCAACCCCTGGCGGCACAGCGAGCAGTTCTCGACCGGCGCGCTCGAGCTCGTCGCCCGCGAGAGCGAGCACGTGCCGGGCAAGCCCTCATGCTCGCTGGAGTTCAGCGTCGGCGAGGGGCGGATCGCCTGGTGGAGCGGCGACTGTACGGTCGACGCCGCGTTCCTGGCCGCGATCGAGCCCCGGACCAGCATCTACTTTCACGACTGCACCTTCACCGACTACCCGGGCCAGGTTCACGGCGCGTTCTCGCTGCTCGAGAAGCTGCCCGAGGCGGTCCGTCGCAAGATGGTCTTGATGCATCACGAAGACGAGATCGAAGCCCACCGCGGACAAGTCGAGGCGCTCGGCTTTCGCATGGCGCTGCCCGGCCACGTCTACGATCTCGTTCGCGGCGAGCGGGTCGAATGAGCGCGATCGAGGCGCTCGAGGGCCAGCTGCGGGCCCAACCGCGGACCTGGCTGATCACCGGCGTCGCGGGCTTCATCGGCTCGCACTTGGCCGAGCACCTGCTCGGGCTCGGTCAGCGCGTGGTCGGGATCGACAACTTCGACACCGGCACGCCCGACAACCTCGAGGCGCTGCTGAGCGCGGCCGAGGCCAAGGGCGCGAGCGATGCCCGAGCTCGCTTCGCGTTTCACGAGCGAGACGTCCGCGAGCTCGCGGCCTGCCTCGCCAGCTGTGAAGGCGTCGATCATGTCCTCCACGAGGCTGCGCTGGCCTCGGTCCCACGGACGATCGCCGAGCCCGAGCTGGCCCAGGCGGTCAACGTCGGCGGCACTTTCAACGTGCTCGAGGCGGCGCGCCGCTCGGGTGTCCGCAGCGTCGTGTTGGCTTCGTCCTCGGCGGTCTACGGTGATCGCCCCGGTGAAGGACCCGAGGGGCTTCAGGTCGAGGGGCTGGTCGGTCGACCGCTCTCGCCCTACGCCGCACAAAAGCGGATCGGCGAGCTTCAGGCCCAAGCATGGACGCGCAGCTTCGGGCTCGCGACCGCGTGCCTGCGCTACTTCAACATCGTCGGCGCCCGCCAGGATCCCGAGGGCGCCTACGCGGCGGTGATCCCCAAGTGGGTCGCGCAGCTGGCCGCGGGCGAGCGCCCGCAGATCTTCGGCGATGGCCTGACCACTCGCGACTTCGTGCCGGTCGAAGAGGTGGTCCAAGCCAACTTGTTGGCCGCGACCGTCCACGAGCGGGTCCCGGTCGAGCAGCGAGAGCTGCCCGGCGACCCCAGCGACGGCGCGTTCAACGTCGGGCTCGGCGGCCGCACGACCCTCGCCGACCTCTTCGGGCTCCTGCGCGATGGCATGGCCGAGCTCGGCGCTCCTTGTGCGGGGATCGAGCCGATCTACGCCGACTTTCGTCCGGGCGACATCCGCCACAGTCGGGCCGACGTCAGCCGTGCGCGCGAGATCCTGGGCCAGCAGCCCCGCACGCCCCTCGCCGAGGCGCTGACCCGAACCATGCGCTGGCTGACTCGCGGATAGGGGTCCAACGTGTCCGAGGTCGCGTGCGCGAGCGTGAAGGGTTCGAGCGCGGCGGTCATGCACTCGCTTCGCTCGCGTCGAGCCGGCTGCATTCGCGTAGACAGGCTTTGACGGGCCCCGAGCGCCCGTGCAAGATCGCAGCATGACTCGCCTCGTGGGGCTCGCCTCGATCACCGTCATGCTCGCGGGTTGTGGCTTGCGGACCGATCCCGAATTTCAGCCGATCTGCAAGGACGCCAGCGTCGTCGCCGGAGACGAGACCGCGGGCACGGCGGGCACGGACGACGCGACCGGGGGCATGGTCGCGATGCCGCGCGCCGGCAGCTGCGAAGATCCGATCGACATGCCGGTCGGTGAGACGGTGGTGGTCCGAGGCAAGCTCGGCGGCTGCTCGGGCACCGAAGGTTGGTGTGGCGGCAGCGGAGGCGAGGACGTCTACCGGCTGGTCTCGACCGGGCAGCAAGACATCTTCATCGACTTCCTGCCGCAAGAGACCAACTTCAACCCGGTCCTGCGCGTGGTTCGAGGCGATCCTTGTGCCGAGGCGGCGGTCGACGTCAGCGAGGTCTGTGCCGACATCACCAACTCGGTGCCCGGCCGCGGCTTCTTCGAACAAGGCGCGATCGGGGACGAGTACTTCGTCATCGTCGACACCGAGCTCGGCGAGTCGGGCGACTACGCGTTCCAGGTTCGCTTCGGGTCCGAGTCGTTCGGGGCCGACTGCTTCGACGCGATCGAAGACCAGGCGATCGAGCTCATGGCCGGGGGCAACTTCGTCTGGGAGGCCAACCTCGAGGACAAGCAGGGCCGGCTCGACAGCGGCTGCGTCGCGCCCGGCGACGACGACGTCTTCGAGTTGGTCCTGACCGGCGGCGGAACGCTCAACGCCGTCGTCGAGGTGATCGAGGGCGACGAGACCTTCCTGCCAATCGCCTCGATCCGGACCGACTGCGGGACCACCAACGAGCTCGCTTGCGGGGCCACGGCGAGCGCGAGCTTCGGCGGCTCGACCACGGCGCTCCTGGCCGTCGACCAGCTCGGCGCGGCCCGTGGCCGCTACCGCCTGACCGTCACCTACTGACGCATCCGCCGCGTTCCCCGCTCGTTGTCCGAGTCCGCCGCCCGCGGCGGAGAAACCGAGTCCGCCGCCCGCGGCGGAGAAATCGAGTCCGCCGCCCGCGGCGGAGAAACCGAGTCCGCCGCCCGCGGCGGAGAAATCGTCCAGGCGCCGTTCGGCCTGGTTGATCTAGCGGAGTGCGACATGCTAGTTTCCTGGACGGTTCGCGCTCTCGGAGGACAGATGTCGATCGCAGAGATCCAAGACAACAAGTGGGAAGTCCAGGCCTCCAAGCCCAACCTGACGAGCGTGGCCTCGATCGGTGGGATCGTCATGATGACGGGGTTCATCCTCTTCTTCGTGGCGCTGATCATCGGCGCGGTGCGTGGCACCTTCACGGACAGCGACGGCCTCAAGGTCGATCAGGGCGTCGGCTCGGGCGAGAAGGCTGCTCCCGCAGCCGAGTAGCTCGGCGTCTCAAAGGCCGATGAACGCGAGGTGCTGGCCCTGGCCCGCACCTGCGCGCCGATACGAGAAGAACGATTGTGGGTTGGCGTGGGTACACGCGCCAACCCTTTCGATTTGCTGGCTGGGTACGCCCACGCGCTCGAGTTGAGCTCGGACCGCGGCGACGAGATCCACGTGTGGTTTGCGATCGGGCTGGCGCTGGACGAAGGCCGGATCGAACTGCTCGGCGACCTCGAACCCGACTTCGAACGCGTCGACCTCGATGCAGGGGCCGATCGCGGCGAAGAGATCCTCGGGCGCGATCCCGGCTCGTTCACACATCAGCGTCGCTGTCTTGGCCGCGATCTCTGCGACCGTTCCTCGCCAGCCGCTGTGGATGGCCGCGCAGGCGTGACCCTGGCGGTCGACCAACAACACTGGGACGCAGTCGGCGGTCAACACCCCGAGCACGTGCTCGCCCGGATGCTCGCGGTGCCGCCAGATCGCATCGGCCTCGCTGCTCGCGTCGACCTCGTGCGCGGCCAGGATCGCGTCGCCATGGACCTGCTGTACTCGGACCAAGCGCTCGGCCGCGAAGTGGCCTGCGGCCGCGAGTCGGCGCAGGTTCTCGTGTACGGCCTCGGGCTCGTCGCCCCAGCGAAGGCCGAGGTTCATGCTCGCGTAGGCGCCGACGCTGACACCTCCTTCGCGGGTCGAGAAGCCGTGGACGACCGACGCCGGGAAGTGTCGAGCTCGCAGCAGCATCGTTCGGAGCATACCTCTACGCTGTTCTGCGCGCGATGCGTGGCAGTACGTGCCGGGTTGAACTCGAGCAATGTGTTTTGTTGCGGCGATGTGGCGAGCGACCCTACGATGTTCGGGCGTCATCGCCGTGAGGACCCATCGTGAAGCTCATTAAATTGTCCGAGTCGTTCGCCCTCACGTTCTTGTTGCTCGCAGCCTGTGCGTCGGGGGCCGCCGACGAAGGCACCACCTTCGGGACCTTCTCGACGGTCGACAGCGGCAACCAAGACGCGTCCGACGAGATCGGCACCGACGGCTCGACCGATGGGATGGACTCGTCGACCGATTCGTCGACCACGGAGCCGACCTCGACGACCGATCCGACCTCGACCGACACGACGACCGACACGACCACCGGCCTCGACGAGTGTGGTGACGGGATGATCACGGGCAACGAGGTCTGCGAGCCCGACGATCTCGCCGGCGAGACCTGCGAGACCCAAGGCTTCGACGGCGGCACGCTGGCGTGCGCGGACGACTGCAGGACCTTCGAGACCAGCGCGTGTACGGTCGAGACCTGCGGAAACGGCCAGCTCGACGGCGCCGAGGTCTGCGATGGCGCCAACCTCGATGGTCAGACTTGCCAGAGTCAGGGCTTCGATCTCGGCACGCTGACCTGCAACCCGCTCTGCTCGGACTTCGACAGCAGCGGCTGCACGAACTACATCTGCGGCAACGGGCAGATCGAGGGCAGCGAGGTCTGCGACGCCGCCAACCTCAACGGCCAGACCTGCGTCAGCCAAGGCTACGACGCGGGCACGCTCGCCTGCGCGGCCGACTGCACGGCCTACAACCCGGCCGCCTGCGTCAACTACTCGTGTGGCAACAACCTGATCGAACCGGGCGAGGTCTGCGACGGCAACAGCCTCGGCGGTCAGACCTGTGTCAGCCAAGGCTTCGACCAAGGCACCTTGCTCTGCGCGGCCAACTGCGGATCCTACAACACGGCCAACTGCTCGAACTTCTCGAGCGGCAACTGCTGCATCGGGTGGGGCGGGCTCGGCTGCCAGGACGCGCAAGTTCAAGCCTGCGTGTGCGCCCTCGACTCGTTCTGCTGCAACAACTCGTGGGATGGCCTCTGCGCGAACGAGGCGATCAACGACTGCGGCGCGACCTGTCCGTGACCGTGCTCGCACGCTCGCCCGCCTGACGCCGGGTTTGCGCGGGTCACATCCTGGCCAAGAGTGGCAGACTGCCGCGCATGCGAGTCGGCATCGTCGGCGGTGGTCCTGCTGGGCTCTACAGCGCAATCCTGCTCAAGCGGGCTCGACCCGAGGCCGAGGTCACCGTCGTCGAGCGCAACCCCGAGGGCGTCACTTGGGGCTTCGGCGTCGTGTTCTCCGAGGCGACCATCGCCCACTTCGCCGACGCCGACGCCGAGAGCTACCGAGCGATCGCCGATCGCTTCGCCCGTTGGGAGGCGATCGACGTCCACTTCAAGGGCAAGACCATCACCTCGGGTGGGCACGACTTCGTCGGGCTGCGCCGCGTCGCGCTGCTCGATGAGCTCGGCGCCCGGGCCCGCGAGCTCGGCGTCCGGGTCGAGTACGACGTCGACCTGACCAGCCTCGATCGCTTTGCCGACTCCGACGTGATCATCGCCGCCGACGGGGTCAACTCGCAGATCCGCGCCCGCTACGAGTCGAGCTTTCGGCCCCATGTCGTGGCTGGCAAGGCCAAGTACATCTGGCTGGGCAGCAACAAGCTCTGGTCGACCTTCACCTTCATCATCCGCGAGAACCAGCACGGGCTCTTCCAGGTCCACGCCTACCAGTTCGACGCCGACACCAGCACCTTCATCGTCGAGTGCGACGAGCAGTCGTGGCGCAACGCCGGGCTCGATCAAGCCGACGAAGCCCAGAGCATCGCCTACTGCGAGCAGCTCTTCGCGCCCGAGCTCGCCGGCGCCAAGCTGATCGGCAACCGTTCGAAGTGGATCTCGTTCCCCGAGCTGCGCTGCGAGAGCTGGCAGCACGACAACATCGTGCTGATCGGCGACGCCTCGCACACCGCCCACTTCTCGATCGGCTCGGGCACCAAGCTGGCCATGGAGGACGCGATCGCCCTGGTCGCCGCGCTGACCGAAGACCCGAGCCGCTCGGCCCGCGAGAGCATCGCGGTCTACGAGCGCGAGCGCCGACTCGACGTCGCCAAGCTCCAGCGCGCGGCCAAGGTCAGCCAAGAGTGGTTCGAGGACATCAGCCGCTACAAGCACTTCGATCCTGAGCAGTTCACCGTCAGCATGATGACCCGCAGCAAGCGGGTCACCCACGAGAACCTGCGCCAGCGCGACGCCGACTACGTCGAGCAGCTCGATCGCTGGTTCGCGGCCCACGTCGGACATCCGGTCGAGCCGGGCCAGCCTGTCCCGCCGCCGATGTTCCAGCCCTTCACGCTGCGCGAGCTGACCTTGCCCAACCGCGTGGTCGTCAGCCCGATGTGCCAGTACTCCGCGCTCGATGGGATCCCCAACGACTGGCACCTCGTCCACATCGGGAGTCGGGCGGTCGGCGGCGCGGGCTTGGTCATGTGCGAGATGACCGACGTCTCGCCCGAGGCTCGGATCACGCCTGGTTGCACCGGCCTGTGGAGCAGCGCCCACGCCGACGCGTGGCGGCGGATCGTCGACTTCGTCCACGCCAACAGCCACGCCAAGGTCGGCATCCAGATCGCCCACGCCGGCCGCAAGGGCGCGACCGATCTGCTGTGGAAGGGCGCCAAGCCGCTCGGGCCCGACCAGGCTTGGCCGCTCGTCGCTCCTTCACCGATCGCCTGGGATGCGAGCTCCCAGGTCCCGCGCGAGCTCGGCAAGTCCGATCTCGCGGCGCTGCGCCAACAGTTCGTCGACGCGGCCAAGCACGCGGCCGCGGCCGGCTTCGATCTGCTCGAGCTCCACTGCGCGCACGGCTACTTGCTCTCGAGCTTCATCTCGCCGCTCAGCAACCAGCGCACCGACGAGTACGGGGGGTCGCTGGCCAACCGGATGCGCTTCCCCTTGGAGGTCTTCGACGCCGTCCGCGAGGTCTGGCCCAGCGCCAAGCCGATGTCGGTCCGGATCTCCGCGACCGACTGGCTGCCCGAGGGGCTCCAGCCCGAGCACGCCGTCGAGGTCGCTCGCATGTTCCACGAGCATGGCTGCGACCTGATCGACGTCTCGGCCGGCCAGACCCACCCCGACGCGCAGGCGATCTACGGCCGCATGTTCCAGACGCCCTTCTCCGATCGGATCCGCAACGAGCTGCACCCGCTGCAGATCGCGACCATGGCCGTGGGCAACATCCAAGGCTGGGACCACGTGAACACGATCATCGTCTCGGGTCGCGCGGATCTGTGCGCGCTCGCGAGGCCGCACCTCTATGACCCCTACCTGACCTTGCATGCCGCCGCAGAGCAGGGTTGGGCCCGAAACGTATGGTGGCCGCCTCAGTACCGAACGGCCGTCGGCGTCGGTGATCGGATCGCGGGTGAGCTCGGTCGCCTCGCTCGAGGTGGGGCTGATCGCGACGAGTGATCCAGCGCAACTTTCTTCGCGACCGCAGTAACTTCGGCGTCGCTGGTTCAAACCACGACGCGAGCGTCGTTCGAGCCGCACGATCGACGACCAGACCCTGGAGGATGCTTCAGGTCGCTCGATGATCTCGCGATCAGCGAAGAACCCCGAGCCAGAAATTCGCGCGCACACCGAGCAAGTCGGGTAACTTCCGGGGGTGCCGCGCTCATACGAGCAGGCACGAGAAGACACATCATGCGAAAGACACGACTCATTGCGTTGACCCTTGGAGTTGGTGGCGTGCTCGCGCTCGGCACCTCCGGCGTGTTCGCGGCTGACCATGCCGAAGCGCCCGGCACTCAGGCCGACTCGGCCGCCGACATCTCCGACTTCTATGCCTGGCACACCGCCGACGACAAGGTCGTCGCGGTCATCGACTTCGCCGGCCTCGCGGCCGCTGGCGATCCGGCGACCTACGACGCCGACGTGCTCTACGGCATCCACATCGACAACGACGACGACAACGAGCCCGACCTCGACGTGTGGGTTCGCTTCGGTCAGAACGGCGCGGGCGAGTGGGGCGTGCAGGTCGTCGACCTGCCCGGCGCCGACGCGGTCGTCGAAGGTCCGGTCGACACCAACCTCGACGCGGGCAACGGCCTGCAGGTCTACGCCGGTCCGCGCGAAGATCCCTTCTTCTTCGACCTCGACGGCTACCTGGCCACGACCATGAGCGGGACGCTCATGTTCGACTCGACCAACGACACCTTCGCCGGTCTCAACGTCACCTCGATCGTCGTCGAGATGGACGCGGCCACCGCGGGCGGCGGCAACGACCAATTCCAGATGTGGGCCACCACGGGGCGCAAGTGAGGACGATGACCATGGCCAACCAGAATTGGATCAAGCTGCTTGGTTGCTGTGTCCTCGCGGCACCGCTCGCGCTCTCGGGCTGCAAGGGCGATGACGAGGGTGGCAACGACGAGGTCGGCGCGACCGACACGACCGATGGCACGGACAGCTCGACCACGACGAGCGACACGACCACCGACACCTCGACGACCAACGGCACCACCACCGCCGACACGACGGCGGACACGGACACGACGACGGGCGAGGATCCCTTCGTGTTCGCGAGTGATCCGCCCGAGAGCTACGCTCGGGTCGATCGCATGGGCATGCCGGCGATCGCCACGGCGGTGATCACCTCGAAGGACGAGTACAACGCGGCCAATCCGTCCGACGATGTCATGGCCACCTTCGTCAACGAGATCACCACGAATGTCGTCGGCCTTCACGCTGCGCTCGACGATGACTTGCTCGCCGCTGCCTTCACGCCCTGCAACGCGATCGCCTGCGGCAACCAGGCCGTTCCTCTGATCGTCCCCGATACGCTGAAGATCAATCTCACGGATCCGCCCGGGTTCCCCAATGGGCGCATGCTCGCAGATCCGGTGATCGACGTGACTTTGGCCGTCGTGTTGCTGGATCTGAACATGGAGGACGTGTTGACCTTCGCCAACCTCCCGCTCAATCCGCCGGCCAACGACGTGCCCTTCTCGGCCGACTTCCCCTACCTCGCCGATCCCAACTGATCGCGCGTCGAAGGACGAAGAGCTGCCCATGCCTCGGCATGGGCAGCTTTTTTGTGCCTGCGAGATCGGATAGGCTCGCGGGATGACGCTTCGGCGCTCGAATTGCTTTTGGGTTCTCTTCGCGTTGTCTGGCTGTTTCAAGCCAGCCGACGATGGCGGTGATGAGATTGGCGCGACCGATTCCACGGGTGAGGGCGAGACTACGACGGGGGACGGCGACGGGGACCCCATGACCAGTTCGTCCAGCTCGTCGAGCTCCACGACGGAGACCACGGGCGAAGAAGACCCCTTCGTGTTCGCGAATGATCCTCCGGGTGCGTATACACGGGTCGACCGAATGGGCATGCCGGCCATCGCCACGGTGCTGGTCACATCCAAGGACGAGTACAACGCGGCGAATCCCATCGATGAAGCGGACGGCACGTTGTTCGCGAACGAAATGACTGGGCAATTGCTGAACATCCACATTGCCTTGGATGACGACCTGCAGACTGCAGGTCTCACGCCCTGCGTCACCTACCAGTGCATGTTGAATCAGGTGATGCCGCTGATCTTGCCCGACACGTTGAAGATCAGCCTTTTCGACGCCCCAGGCTTCCCGAATGGGCGCAAGCTCGGCGATCCCGTGGTCGACCTGACGCTTGCGGCGCTCATGCTCGATCTCCAGACGCATCCCCTCGAACTGCTCGCGGACCTCCCCCTGAACCCGCCCGCGAACGACGTCGCGTTCCTACCGACC
>JAMHUH010000741.1:0-36487 GCA_035904925.1 Nannocystaceae bacterium | reverse complement strand
GGGGCTGGGTTGGGTGAGGTCGCGACGAGCGATCGCGCGCGAATGGGCAGGGAAACGTCGTTGGGGTCGGGGGTTTAATCGCGTGGGCGGGGCGGCCGCGCTGGTGTGGGGTGCGCGGTTGGGGGGGGCGCGGTTGGGGATCTGTCGTGGATGGAGGATTGGGTGCTGGTGGAGGTTGTTCGCGGATGTCTGGTGTTGGGTGGAGATTGTTCGCGGATGTTTGCGTTCCCGAAGTGGGGGGCTTCACGGGGAATATTTGTGCCCCGACGCTCGGCTCCCCCACTTGTACTCGAACGCCAATGTCCGCCTCGGACGGGACACAAAGATTCCCCGCCGCCCGGGTCCTCGGATGCCTGCGCCGCCGCGTAGAGGGGGCCGGCAAGAACTGAGAATGTCTGTCTGCGCCTCTGCCTCTGCGATCCCCAATAGCGAAGGTCGATCGATCTTGCCGCGCAATGGGGCTTTCCGTTCTCGAGCGTGGCGGCGGAGGCATCCGCGAACTCGGGCGGCGGGGAATGTTTGGGGCCTGTCCGAGGCGGACATTGGCGTTGGGACCGGAGTGGGGGAGCCGAGCGTCAGGCCCCAAATATTCCCCGTGAAGCCCCCCACTTCGGGCACACGATCTCCCGAATACGATCTCCGAATACGTCCGAATACTCGATTGTTCAAAAAACTCAACGATCAATCACCTCTCGCGCCCGCTCGAAGATACCTCGCAACATCGGCTCGGTCAGCCGCCCCGTGAAGGTGTTTTGCTGGCTCGGGTGATAACTCCCCAACACCAGATAGTCGCCGACCTGGGCCTGGGCGCCGTGGCCGAAGCGGGGCTTGGGCTTGGTGACGTGGCCGCGCTCGGCCAGCGCGTGCAGGAGGCCGTCCCAGCCGAAGCCGCCGAGGGCGACGATGACCTCGAGCTTGTCGAGCAGGCGCAGCTCCTCGTGCAGCCAGGTTCGGCAGGCGTCGCGCTCTTCGGTGGTTGGTTTGTTGTCGGGTGGGGCGCAGTGGACGACCGAGGTCACCCAGGCGTCGCTCAAGATCAGGCCGTCGTCGCGGGCGATCGAGGTTGGTTGGTTGGCGAAGCCGGTCTGATGAAGGGCGCGGTAGAGCCAGTCGCCGGAGCGATCGCCGGTGAACATTCGCCCGCTTCGGTTGGCGCCGTGGGCTGCGGGGGCGAGGCCGGTGACGAGCATGCGGGCTCGAGGATCGCCGAAGCCGGGCACGGGGCGGCCCCAATAGGTTTGATCGGCGAAGGCGGCTCGCTTGGTCGCGGCGATGTCCTCGCGCCATTCGACGAGGCGCGGGCAGGCGCGGCAGCGGGTCAGGCTGCGCTCGAGCGTGGCCAGGCTGCGGTAGCGCTTGGGTTGGGCGCTCATGCTCCGACCAAGGCGACCAGGCCCGCGAGATCGGCGACGGTGGCGTCGGGTCGCGTGCGCTCGTCGTCGTCGACCCAGGGCGTGGCGCCGCCCGAGCGACCGGCGTCGCGGACCACGTGGACGGTCTGCATGCCGAGCTGCTTGGCGGTCGCGATGTCGTGGAAGCGGCTCTGCGCGGCGTGCAAGAAGCGGGGGGCCGGGACGCCGAGGCGGGCGATCGCGAGTTCGAACATGCCGGGGTGGGGCTTGTAGTGCTTGGCCTGCGCGGCGGTCACGACCGCGTCGAAGTCGACGCCCAAGCGGGTGGCCGTGCGCGCGAAGAGATCGTCGTCGACGTTGGAGATGATCACGAGCCGATGGCCGGCGGCCTTCAGCGCGCGCAGGCCCGCGACGGTGTCGGGGAAGGGCAGCCAGCTCGGCAGGGCTTGCTCGAGCAGCTCGAGCTCCTCGCGGCGCGGCGCGAAGCCGAGGTCCTTGGCCATGCTCGCGAAGGTCCGGCGCAGGACCTCGCGGTAGGGCAGCCAGCCGTCGGCCTCGACCGCCGACTCGCCGCGCGCGTAGGCAGCGAGCACGTCCTCGCTCGTGCAGATCAGCTCGTGGAATTCGATCACGGGCTGCATCGCGGCGAGGATCCCCGACTCCCAGTCGATCAGGGTCCCGTAGCAGTCGAAGCTGATGACCTCGAAGTCGTGCATGTGAGGGGGAACCTAGCAGTCCTTGGTGCAACGCGTCACGCGGCCTCGCTTGGGTGCGTCGAGCAAGCGGACCGCGCGACCGACACCGAGCGGATCGCCGCAGGCGGCTACGTGCTGGTCGGATCTGCTCGGAGACGATACGATCGCCGCGATGGCCTCCGCCGCCGCGAGTCTGCTCGACGCCGAGACCTTCGCGGCCAGCATCTCACGCGACGCGCTCGGCCCGGCGATCAGCCCGGAAGGCAGCGAGGTCCTCTACGCACGCGAGACGCGACGAGGTGTCGGGTTCACGTCCGCGGTCCTTGCAGCGAGTATTTCCATGTTACTCGCATGCCAACACCCGGCCATTCCACACGACACGAAGCTCGGCAACCCGCAACTCGCCCAAGTCACCGGCCGGCCATCCAGCGCGATACTCTGTGTTGAACCGCTCACGACTTCAAGCCTAGGGGTATCGGAGGGGGGTTTCCTGGTGTTCGAGCATGAGCGCGCAGTCGCCATGGTTCGCCTCGCGGGTGATGGATTGGAATGTGGTATCGGACGGGATGGCTACGGCTTCGAAACCGTTGCCGGCGATGTCCCGCCCGGTGGAGGTGAATTCGCAGTGGGGCCGCTTCACTGGCAGCTCACAGGACACGAACGATATGTTTGGGTGGGCAGTCCGAATTGGCTTGGCTTGGGCCCGACCGATGTATTTCTTCTCGATCTCGACGAAGATGCACTCGCGGAGTTCAAGGTCGTGGTGTTGCATGAGGAGGCATGCTTTCATTTTTGGGCCTTGGTCCGCTTCGGTGGCCCATTGGAGTGGCGGGCGACTGGGGAAGGTCGAATGCAATGTTAGGTCATCACCGGAAAGTCTCTTCCCGCAAGCAAGCGAGTCCCCGAGGAGGGTCCCATGAATCGTTCTGACCAATTCCCTGAGCTTGGTGAAGGGGAGTGTGCGGTCCTGTGTACTGAAGCGGATACCGGAATCGTGCTGTTTCTCGAAGGCGCGTGGGCGCTTGGGCAGGCTAGCCGCTATAGGACTCACTCAACCATCGATCTGGCTCTGGCTTGCGCGAATGAGCTTTCAAGTACAAACCCAAGTTGGGATGTCGTGGTGCTCGACCGCCGGGGGACACCTGTCAAGGTCTATCGGGGCATGAGCACGGCTCATGCTTTGCATCCCAGCGCCTACTCGAGGTTGCGGAGGTGGTTGTGAAGTACCGCCGCAGGTCACCGCTCTTGGCGAGCACGCGCAGGCGAAGGACCGCCTCGGCCGTTTCGAGGCCCCAGCGCGCCCCGTGAGCGCCATTCGGTCCTTGACGAGATGACGGCAAGCACCCTCCATCAAGGGCAAGAGCCATCGGCTCCGCGAGCCGAAGGCGGACGAGGGGGGACGAGGGGCCGCGCAAGGCGGGGAAGGCGAAAGTGAAGCGCAAGGTCCGCGCGCCGTTGACCAGAATTCCGCGTTTTCTCGTGGTCACCAACACCGACGCCAGCGTCTGCACAAAATGCGTGTATAGTTCGGCGTGCGACGGTCCGCGTGTCTCGCATTCATCTTCGCGCTTGGCTGCACCGTCGACCCGCCGAAGGCCGAGTCCAAGCCCGACTGGACCGCTCCCGAGGTCTCCGGCGCTCCGCTCGATCTCGCCAAGTTCGAGCTCCCAGGAGCGATTCGGCGGGACTGGCTCGAGCAGGATCTCGAGCTTTTCTCCCAGTTTGCGTCGATGTTTCCGCTGACCGACCTGTCGGCCGCACTGCTGGTGTTCGCGGCCGTCGACGACAGCTGCAAGCCGATATCTCAGGGCCTTGGGATCGACGTCTACGCGTGCCACCTCTGGGGCGGCTACACCAGCTGCATGCTCGACGCCGTGGCCCGCGATGGGGTCTTGCTCGAAGCGACCGCGAGCTGCACCAGCAGCAAGGCAGATTGGGAGGTCCTCGAGCCGGTGTTCATCGAGTTCGACGCTGCGACGCTCGGACCCAAGGGCTTCGTACGGGATCGCAACACGGCGCGGCTCGAGTTCGAGGACCCTGACGCATCGGCCGAGGCTCGGGCCGTTGTCGCCGCAAAGCTCGGGCTGCTGTCGGGCGCCGAGGTCCTCGAGCCACTGCGCGACGCCTACGAGCTCCTGACCTCGCCGCGACACCTCATCACGGTCGGGAGCAACTGCACCTTGAACGGGTCCGCTATGCTGGGTAACAACTCGTTGCAGGCGCTCGTCGGAGCTGAGCGCGCCGATCTGCTCCGCGACGCGATGCGGGGCCTCAACGCCGGCGGTCGGATCTACGGATACATCGGCCTTCGACTCCTCGGCGTCAACGACAGCGACGACGACGCGCTCTTCGAACGCATCCGCGAGCTCGACGTCCTGGTCGCGACCTGTGGCGGCTTCAAGCTGGACGAGCCATTGGCGTCGCATGTAGTTGAGACCTTCCGTCCGCGCTAGCAGTCCATCGACTGCGGCACGGCCGGACGATCAAGTCGAGTACAATCCCTGCGGTGTCGGAGCCGAACGCCAGCCAGTGGGCCACGCTCGTCGAAGCCGAGGCGAAGACCTTGCACGGTCCGCCCGAGCGCACGCTTCGGCCCCGCGAGCTCGAGCTCGGGACCACGGGGCGTGAGGTGCTCGCCGCCTACGAGCGCGATCGCGTGCCGGAGGCCGAGGCGAGCTTGGTGCTCGGGGAGGTGCTGGGCGAGGGTGGCCGCGGGATCGTGCGGCTCGCGGTCCAGACCTCGATGAGTCGGGCGGTCGCGGTCAAGGCGGTGCGGCCGGCCTTGCGGGCGCCGGGGCCGACGCTCGAGCTGCTGCAAGAGGCGTGGATCGCTGGGCGGCTCGAGCATCCCAACATCGTGCCGGTCTACGACATCGCGCGGGCCGAGGATGGCAGCCCGCTGATCGTGCTCAAGCGGATCGAGGGCGAGCCTTGGTCGGCGCTGCTCGGCGATCCTTTGCGAGCGTGCGCGCGGCTCGGGTGCAGCGAGGACGACCTGCTCGAGGCCCACTTGCAGATCCTGATCGCGGTCTGCAACGCGATCCAATACGCGCATCATCGCCGGATCCTGCACCTCGATCTCAAGCCCGAGAACGTGATGATCGGCGCGCACGGTGAGGTCTACGTGGTCGATTGGGGCGTGGCGGCGGCGCTCGAGGACGCGTCGGGCAAGCTGCCGCTGGTCAGCAAGCGCAAGGGCATCGTCGGCACGCCGAGCTACATGGCGCCCGAGATGGCGCTCGGCGATGGCGCGCTGCTCGACGAGCGGACCGACGTCTACTTGCTCGGGGCGATGCTGCACGAGCTGCTCGCTGGCTCGCCGCCGCATGGTGGCGACTCGATCATGGCGGTGCTCTATGCGGTGATGCACGAGCAGCCGCGCTTGCCCTCGGACAGCCCGGCCGAGCTCGCGGCGATCTGTAAGCGGGCGATGGCATCGGAGCCGAGCGAGCGCTTCGCCAGCGCCGAGCAGCTGCGGGCGGCCATCCAGGGTTACCTGCGGCATCGCGGATCGATCCGGCTGACGGCGCAGGCCGAGGCTCGGCTCGCCGAGCTCGAGGCTGTGCTGGCCGAGCCCGGCGCGGCGACGCGACAAGAGCTCTTCGCCCAGGTCCGCTTTGGCTTCGAGCAGGCGCTGGCGTCTTGGTCCGACAACGAGCGCGCTCGGGTTGGTCTGCTGCGTGGGTTCACGAGCATGATCACCCACGAGCTCGAGCACGGGGACGTGCAGATCGCCGGTGGCCTGGCCGCGCAGATCGAGGGGCTGCCGAGCGAGCTGCTGAACCGGCTCGCGCTCGGCCTGAGCAAGCGGCGGGCCAGCCTCGACGAGCTCGAGCAGCTGCGCCGCGATCAGGACCTTCGCGTCGGCCAACGGACGCGCGTGTTCGTGGTCGTGCTGCTCGGCTTGTTGTGGACGGTGCTGCCGCCCCTCGATCAGGTCTTGTTCGCGGGCCGCAGCGCCGATCAAGCCTTCGCGGTCTACCTCGCGGTCCCGCTGGTCTCGCTGCTGGTGCTCGGGGGGCTGCGAGTCTGGGCCCGCGACTCGCTGACGCGCTCGCGCATCAATCGGATCGTGGTCTCGGCGATCGCAATCGCGCTGGTCGGACAGGCCGCGTTGTTGATTTCGGGTCGGGTGATGGGGCTCGGCGCGTTCGAATCGCTGGTGCCCGGCTTGTTGTTGATCGCCGCCGTGGTCGCGCTCGGGGCCTTGGTCGTGGATCTGCGCGCGCTCTGGGTCGCGCTGGGCTATGCCGCGGCCTTCGTGGTGACCGTCCCCGCGCCCGAGCACTACACGGTTGCGGTGGCGGGGGCCAACCTCGTGTTCGTGGTCGTGCTCGGCCTGAGCTGGCGACCCGAGCGACTTCGCGGGCCGATTCGTGAGCCGGACCACCGCGCTTGAGCGCGCTCGAAGGGTATGAGGGCGCGATGCCGACCCAGATCATTCATGCTCCGCTCGTGCTGGCGATCCCCGTGGGTAACCGGGTGGAGGTGCGGACCTTCGCCGTCGAAGAGGGGGTCTTCTCGAAGCGCTGGGTCGCGCGCGAGCACGACCCGCTGATCATCGATCTCAGCAGCGGCGTGGTCCATGGCGCGGCCTGGCTCTTCCAAGAGATCACGATGTACCAGTCGGGCACCGTGCGTCCGGACTTGCCGCTCGAGGTTCGCGGCGACCTGCGCGAGCACTCGCGCCAGACCGGCAAGGTCCTGGCCTGTCGCGTCGCGTGGATCGGCTCGGGTGACTCGCGCTATCCCCAGACCTCGCTGCGACTCGAACTCGACTGAAAGACTCGTCGGAGAGACAAGGCCCTCGACGGCGCGAAGGAGCACTTCGCCAGGGCCTACAGCTGCCCGGACGCACGCATCCATCACGCGATGTTGGGCCCTGAGACCAAGCGGCCCACGGGCTGGTTTCAGCCGACCCGAAGAATTTTGCTCGCGTTGCGAGTGGGCTCGCTATCCTCCCGCCATGTATGGCTTTCGGCGAGTTCTGACCGTCTCGACTCTGGTCCTGAGCGCGTGCGCCAGCGAGGGACGCGATGCGGGCGATACCTTTGGCAGCACGGGGATCACGACCGCCAACGACGAGGTCGAGGGTGGCTCGAGCGAGAACGGCGAGGCCTCGACCGATGGCGGGGCCAAGTTCGACTCGATGCTCGAGACCAGCGAGGGCCCGAGCGAGACCGGCAACGAGTGCGCGGCGGTCAGTCAGACGGCGCAGAACCAATACGCGCCGGTCGACATCATCTTTGCGATCGACACCTCGGGCTCGATGTCGGACGAGAAGGACTTCGTCCAGCAGAACATGAACATCTTCTCGCAGCAGATCTTCTTGGCCAACATCGATCACCACGTGGTCATGATCGCCGAGGAGTCGCCGGGTGGGCCCTGCATCAACGTGCCGCTCGGCAGCGGCGCGTGCCCGGCCGACAGCTCGCCGCCCGAATACGTGCACGTGGTCGACACCGTCGGCAGCTCCAACTCGCTCGAGCGGATCCTCGCGACCCAGCCGCAGTGGGCGGCTTCGATCCGGCCCAACTCGGTCAAGCATCTGGTCGTGGTCAGCGACGACGAGTCGGGGATGGACGCCGCGAGCTTCGACGCCGCCTTCAAGGCGCTCGACCCCAGCTACGCCGACTACTACTTCCACGCCATCGTCGCGTTCACGTCGCCCAACCCGCTCGAGTGCCTCGGTGGGGCCAGCTGCTGCGCGAGCTTGATCCCGCTCTCGGACGGGGTCGGGCAGGTCTACCTCGATCTGGTCGCGCTGACCGGCGGCGTCGCGGGGGACCTCTGCGATCAACAGTTTGGGCCCGTGTTCACGCAGATCGCCCAGTCGGTCCAGACGACGGTGCCCTTGGCTTGCGAGTGGGAGATCCCGCCGCCGCCCGAGGGCGAGAGCTTCGACCCCAACAAGGTCAACGTCGCGCTCGAGCTCGATGGCGTGCCCGAGGATGTGTACTACGTGGCCGACGAAGCGGCCTGCAACGGCGGCGACGGCTGGTACTACTTCCCCGACGCCGTCACGCCGCAGACCATCCGAATCTGTCCGGCGACCTGCGCTCGCGTGCAAGATGCGAGCGAGGCGTCGGTCGACATCCTGTTCGGCTGCGATACGGTCCCGATCGGGTAGCCTGGTCGCGTGAAGCCCTCGCCCCACCAGCTGGCCGCTTTCGCGTTGACCAGCTTGGTCTTGGCTGGCGTCGTGCGCTGGCAGTGGCAACCGCGGCGAGCGGCCGCGGCCGAGCGTGACGACGAGCTCGAGGGCACGCTCGAGCGGATGGCGGCCGAGGTCCACGCGGCGCCGCTGCTCGGGCTCGCCGATCGTGGACCCGAGCTGCTGCGTTGGCAGCCCAGCGACGCGTGCACGCAGGTCTACGCGTTCACGATCGACGAGACCTTCGCCAACGAGACGGTCGCGGCCTTCCTCGGTCGGGCCGAAGAGCACTCGCGCTGGTTGATGGCCGTGGGCCCGCACCCGCGCAGCGAGGGCCAGCTCGCGGCGCTGCTGGTCGCCGAAAGCTCGGCCGAACATGAGCAGGGCGAGCATCCGCGCCTGCGTGGGCTCTTCGTCGGACCCGACTCGCGCTCGCTCGGGCCGGCGGCGCCCGACTTCGCCTGCCGCAACCGGACCTGGGATCCGCTCGAGGACGCGCTCGCGCTCGGTTGGCCCGAGCTCCCGCTCGCGCGAGTCCGACCTGGCGATCATTGGCGGGGTCAGGTCGTCGGCGGTCGTTGCCACGAGACGGCTTGCCTCGACGCCGAAGGCCACTTCGATCGCGCTCGCTCGTGCCAGGCCCGGGCTTGGCACGAGCAGCTTGCCGGCTGGTTGCAGCCCGACTCGGGCGCCGCGATGGCCGTGCTTCGCTCGACCTGGGACGACGGCCACGAGGGCGAGACCTCCACCGAGGGCGAGTTTGGGATTCTCACGTGGCGCGAGCTGACGATCGCCGAAGGGCGACCCACGCTGGCGCAGGCCGAGATCTGGCATCGCTGGACGGGGGTCTCGCGGCGGCTGGAGCTGCGGGCCTTGGGCGCTTGCGAGTCCGGTCGCGGCGATCTGAGCGAGACGATCGCCCAGGTTCGTGCGAGTCTCCCGGCGCCTGGATGAACTGCGCGCACCCACGCGTAGGTCGGCACCATGGACAAGCTCGAGATCATCGGTAAAGCCCCAGGAGCCCCCGGAACCGGTCTGCGCGGGAGCATCGCGATTCACGGGGCCAAGAACGCGGCGCTCCCGATCCAGTGCGCGGCGCTCTTGGCCGACGGCGCGACGACGCTGCGCAACGTCCCGCGCTTGACCGACGTCGGCACGATGAATCACTTGTTGGCCGAGCTCGGCTGCACGGTCGAGGTCGGCGACGATCGAGTCGTCACGATCGATCCGCGTGGAGTCGGCAGCGGTCCGCTCGAGGCTCCCTACGAGCTGGTCAAGACCATGCGGGCCTCGGTCACGGTCGCGGGCCCCTTGCTGGCCCGCTACGGCCGAGCTCGGATCTCGCTCCCGGGTGGCTGCGCGATCGGGGCCCGACCGATCGATCAGCACCTCGCCGGGTTCGCGGCGCTCGGGGCCGAGGTCGTGTTCGAGCATGGCTATGTCCAGCTCGAGGCGAACAAGCTGATCGGCGCGCGCTTTTGCTTCGACAAGGTCACCGTTGGCGGGACCCAGAACGTGCTGATGGCCGCGGTCTTGGCTTCTGGCTCGAGCGTGCTCGAGAACTGCGCCCGCGAGCCCGAGGTCGAGGAGCTGGCCCGGGTCTTGATCGCCATGGGTGCGAGGATCGATGGGGTCGGGACCGACACGCTGGAGATCGAAGGCGTCGGCAGCCTGCGCGGCATCGACCATCGCGTGGTCGCCGATCGGATCGAGGCGGGCACCTTCGCGGTCGCGGCCGCGATCACGCGCGGCGACGTGCTGCTCGAAGATGCGCCGGTCGATGGCATGCACGCGGTCATCGACAAGCTCACCGAAGCGGGGGTCGAGTGTCGAGTCGAGCCCGAGGGTCTGCGCGTGATCGGGCCCGAGCGACTGCGCCCCTTCGACATCACGACCCGACCCCACCCGGGCTTCCCGACCGACATGCAGGCGCAGATCATGGTCCTGGCGGCCATGGCCGACGGCGCGAGCGTGATCCGGGAGACCATCTTCGAGAACCGCTTCATGCACGTGCCCGAATTGGTCCGTCTGGGCGCCAACATCGTGGTCAGCGGCAATACGGCGGTGGTCCGCGGCCCGGCCACACTCTCGGGAACTATAGTGATGGCCACCGACCTGCGGGCGAGCGCCTCGTTGGTCTTGGCCGGTCTGGTCGCCGAGGGCACGACCGAGGTTCGCCGCGTCTATCACATCGACCGCGGCTACGAGACGATCGAAGATCGTTTACGTCCCCTCGGGGCCCGGATGACGAGGTACCATGGCGCTGGTGGCTGAGCACCTGACGCTAGCCTTGCCCAAAGGGCGGATCCTCGAGCAGGCGCTGCCCTTGTTGGTCGCCGCTGGGATCGACGTCGCCGCGGCGCTCGAGGACGCGGGCCGGCGGCTGATGGTCGACCTCGCCGATGGGACCCGGATCTTGCTGGTCAAGCCGGTCGACGTGCCGACCTACGTCGAGCACGGCATCGCCGACATCGGCATCGCCGGCTACGACACGCTGGCCGAAGAAGGCCGCGATCTCTACGAGCCGGTCGACCTCGGCGTGGGTCGTTGCCGACTCGCGGTCGCCGAGCCGCGGGCCCGGCCCGCTCGACTCCGCCGCGGCATGACCTTGCGGGTCGCGACCAAGTATCCGAACTGCGCCATGCGCCACTATCGGAGCAAGGGCATCCAACCCGAGATCATCCCGCTCTTCGGGTCGGTCGAGCTGGCCCCCATCACCGGGCTGGCCGACCAGATCGTCGACTTGGTCGAGAGCGGCGAGACCCTGCGGCAGAACGACCTGGTCGAGGTCGAGACCCTCTTCGAGGTCACCAGCCGCCTGATCGTCCACCCTGCGAGTCTCCGGTTGAAGGAGCCGGCCGTCTCGCGGATCATTGCCGAACTGCGTCGAGCCGTCGAAGGCTCGACCCGTGCAGACCCAAAGGCCATCGCTTCGTGAACTTGTTCGGGCGCAACAAGAACAAGGGCAAGCCTCCGCCCAATGAGCCGCCCAGCGAGCTCGTGCGGCAGGCGTTCGCAGATCTGCGGATTCACGTCCGGCTGATGGATCAAGGCGTCGGCGCGGACATCGACTACGCCAAGCAGCTGCACGAGGTCGTCCCCGAGCTCGCGCCCTTCGGCAGCAACCAGTACGCGGCCGTTCGCGCGGTGCTCGACTGGGACCATCAGATCCCCAGCGAGTACGCGCTGCTGCGCATCTACGTCGCCTACAGCAAGCACGAGGCCCGGCTGCTCGACACGCAGATCCGCGCGCGCGAGCAGGCGATTGCGATGGACAATGTCTATCCGGAGTTCGATCTGCCGGACTTCGGCGAGCTCGACTCGAGCGAGACCTACATCGGCGTGCTGCGCCCGGGCGGGCTGGAATTCGAGGAGTTCCGCTTCTTCAGCGACTGGCGCAAGGAAGTCCGCCCGCCGATCGCCCGCGCTGCGCTCTCGGCCGTCAAGCAGCTCGAGAGCTACCAAGAGGCCTACCGCAAGCGTCAGAACGACGCGCTCGGCTCGGCGGTGGTGGTCGGTTGGGTGCCGCCTTGCTTGGCCCACTCGAGCGCATGGGCGGTCGAGATTTGGTTGGTGGTCGAGTTCGACGGGCAGGTCGGGAAGGCCCGCGTGTTCATGGTCGACAGCGAGAACCTCGAGATCACCCGCGAGTACATGACCGAAGTCCACGTCCCCTGAGTCGGGTCCGACCCCACGGATGGGGGGCACGAGGGGGATCGCTTCGTTCTGGTGATCCCAGCAGCACACTGATAGCGTCGTCACTGGGAGCATCGTGACAGCCAAGTACGTGCTCGATCCATCGCTGTGGCCACTCTTGCTGGTCGGACCGATCGTTCGACGCGTGACGGAGACTTCGGTCGCGGTGTTCGTGGCCACCAAGGAGCCGGTCACGGTCACGCTGACCATCACGAGCTCGCCGAGCTCGGCGACCAGCTTGGGCTCGACCAGCGCCGACACCATCGCCATCGGTGCGCGCCTTCATGTCCGGGTCATCGAAGTCCGCGACCTCGCGCTGGTCACCAACACGGTCTATGGCTACGACGTCGCGCTCCAGACCAAGTCGGGCACCCGCCAGACGCTGGTCGGCATGACCTTGATGGGTGGCGCGGTCCCGATCGGCCATGTCCCCGGCGAGCGCCCGAGCTTCATGCTGCCGAGCCCGCGCGACAAGCTGGCGATCGTTCACGCTTCGTGTCGCAAGCCCCACGGCGGCGGCCCAGACATGCTCCCGCTGGTCGACGCGCTGGTCGGCGCGGGCCGGCTCGGGATCCCGGGTCCGCGCGAGCGTCCGCAGCAGCTCTTCTTGACCGGCGACCAGATCTACGCCGACGACGTCGCCCCGGGTCTGCTCGGCGCGCTGATGGAAGCCAGCGAATTGCTGCTGGGTTGGTCGACGCCCGAGGTGCTCCCGCTCGCCATGGGCCAGTCGTTCATGCTCGCGCCCGGCTGGCGCAGCCTGCTGCTCGACGCCCACGACATTCGCCCGCGGACCGCCTACTCCGACAACCACCTGCTCGGCTTTGGCGAATGGTGTGCGATGTACGTGATGGCCTGGTCCGACGCGATCTGGCGCCGCGACGCCGGGGGCCAGTACACCTTGCCGACCCCCGCCGACCTGGCCGTGCTGAATGCCCGTGTGGTGGGCAGCCACGACAGCGCCACGCTCGAGGCGATCGAGTTCGCCAAGCGGCTGCCCTTCGTTCGCCGCGCGCTGGCCAACGTCGCGACCTACATGATGTTCGATGATCACGAGATCACCGACGATTGGTTCGTCAACGCCAACGTCGACGCTCGCCTCCGCACGGGCTTGGGCCAGCGAATGGTCCGCAACGGTCTGCTCGCCTATGCAGTCTTCCAAGATTGGGGCAACCAACCGAGCGACTATCAGTCCGGCAAGCACGGGGCCACGCTCTTGCGGCTGTTGACCTGTCCGAGCGTCGGCTCGGGCTGGGGCAGCCCGCCGATCGCGACCCCGAGCGCGATCGACCCGATCGCCAAGGTCAGCGTCGCCAAGCTGATCGAAGCGGTCCTCGACCTCGCCAGCAAGCGAGCGCCGACCGCCAACCACGCCAAGCGCAAGCGCTGGGACTACGTGATCGATGGCAAGGACCATCGGGTCCTCGCGCTCGACTGCCGGACCTTCCGCGAATTCCCGGCGACCGTGATCAGCGGTGAATTCAACGCTGGATTGATCGAGCCGGCCGCCCAAGCCCTGCAGATCGATCCCCAGCTCGCGACCCTCGGCGAGCGCGAGCTCTTGCTGATCTCGCCCGCGCCGGTCATCGGCATGTGGATCGTCGAGGTCCTGCAAAAGCTGATGATCGCCAAGCACCCGGACATCGGCACCGAGGAGTTCGACAACGAACCTTGGGCGGGCAACGCCGCCTGCTTCCGCGCGCTGCTCGATCGCCTCGCGCCGCATCAACCCGTCGTCTTCCTCTCGGGCGACGTCCACTACGCGTTCACCCAGGACGTCAAGCGCTGCAAGGCGGGCGCGAGCGCCCGCTTCGTGCAGCTGTGCTCGAGCTCGACCAAGAATTCCGAGGCCAAGACCGCGCTGCTCTCGATCATCGAGCTGATCACCGGGCCGCTGCTGAAGGGCAACTTCAGCCTGACCGCCGACGAGCTGCGCCGCTTCACCGCCGAGCAGGGCGCCGATCTGTTCGCCCGGGCCTACGAGAGCGTCGCCGCCGGGCTGCACGACATGGTCAACGACGTGCCCGATCCGCTGCTCCACGGCGGCCGGGCGCTCTACCAGGGCGAGCAGGGGCTCGAGGAGCTGGCCAAGGATCTCGTGCTGCTGGCGCTCAACCCCGGCAGCTGGCTCGGGCTCGAGCTCTACGAGAACCTCCAGCTCGGCGTGGTCGAGGCCGACCAGGCCGTGCAGCTGCTCGAGCAGGGCCAGCAGTTCCTCGACAACGCCGGGCTCACGGCTTCGAGCACCGCGATGTACGTGAAGATCGTCGTCGACGAGTCGCCCAAGCCGACGGACAAGCCACCGCTCGCCCGGACCGACGAGCAGCGCGACGATCACAGCCCGATGCTGCAAGCGTTGCTCGCGACCTTGCCAGCCGATGCCCGAACCGGCGTGCTGCGGCGCAACCGGGGCAGCATCGGCGACTCCAACATCGGACTGATCACCTTCGAGAAGCGCGGGTCGGCCTGGGACCTGCTCCACGACCTCTACTGGTCGCATCTTCGAGCTCCGCTCGCCCTCTTCGCCGCCATGCCTGCGCTGACGATGTACACCCGGCATCGCGTCCCGATGACCAACGCCGATCCTTGTCCATGATCCCGATGACCGCATGACCGCGTCCACGACCAGCAACGCGCTCGCCCGAGCGCTCTACGAGCTCGAGGTCCTGCTCGATCCGCTCTTGGCGATCCGGACCGACAGCGCGGGCTTCAAGCGGCTCGTCCGGCAGATGGGCTGGTCGATCCAGGGCGAGCTGCCGCTCGCGAGCGCGGCCGCCACGATCGGTGCCCTGCGCTCGGCCCTGGTCACGCTCGCCAGCGAGGGCCTCGAGCTCGACAACCTGGCCAAGCTCGCGGCCGCGCTGCAGAAGCTCGGCCAGGTCGCGGGCCAGCTCGCGAGCATGCGCGAGCTGGTGATCGCCGCGTTCGCGAGTCCGCTGCCCGCGGACATCGTCGATGCGTTCGTCGGCGACCTCGTCGACCACCTGGTCATTCGCTGGCTGACCCGCCGAGGCAAGGCTGTGTTGACCAGCTTGCGGGTGCTCGGGGTCGTGATCCATGCCGAGCGCAGCGAATTGAAGGTGGGCTCGGTGGTGGTTCGCATCCACAGCCACCACCCGCGCGTCGACTTGGCCGCGTTCACCAACCTCTTGGCCGACCCGGTCGGGCACCTGCGCGCGCTCTATCTGCCGGGCGGCGACATCCTCACCAGCGCCGACGCGCAGCGCTTCGTCCAGCGCATGGCCTATGCCCTGCGTCCGCTGATCGACACCCTCGGCGGCGACCTCTTCGTCGGGCTCGAGCAGGCGCCAGCCAGCGAGTACACCAAGCCGAGCAACGAGCGGGCGCTCCGCCAGCTGAGCATGATCTTCCCCTTGCCGCTGCCCGATGGCTCGAGCTCGGCCATGCTGGCCGTCGATCTCGGGGTGCTGCCCAAAGCCGTCGCGGGGCGGCTCGGCCGACCCGGCCCGGGGCTCGAGCTGGCCGCGATGGGCCTGGTCACGACCGAGGTCGAGCTCGGGGCCTGGACGCTCGAGCTCGAGCTCGGGGGCAAGGCAGGCGACATGTTCGTCGGGCCCGACCAGTTCGTGGCCAGCGGCGGCGATGCCAGCTTGCGCGTCGACCTGAGCCTGCGCAAAGGCGAGCTCGATCAACCGGCCTTGGTCATCGGCGCCGACCAGGGCACCCGACTCGAGATCGGTCAGATCGAAGTCGCCGGGTTCACCGACTTCGCGGCCAAGTCGATCGACTTCGGATTCGGCGCCAGCACCCGCAGCTCCAAGCTGGTCGTGTCGGGCGGCGACGGCGACTCGTTCTTGGCCGACATGCTCGGCGAGGGCCTGAGCATCGACTTCGATCTCGGCTTGGCCTGGTCGAAGCGCGGTGGGCTCGAGTTCTCGGGTGGGGCTGGATTCGAAGTCACGATCCCGATCGGCCGGAGCCTGGCGGGCGTGTTCACGGTCGACTCGCTCGAGCTGGCCATGGATCTCGGCCCCGACCACCTGCGCCTCGACGCGGGCGTGGTCGTCGGGCTCGCGCTCGGTCCCTTCACGGCGGTCATTCAGGGCATCGGTCTCGCGCTCGCGGCCGACTTCCTGGCCAAGCCGACCGGCAACCTCGGGCCGATCGATCTGAGCTTGGCGTTCAAGCCCCCGACGGCGATCGGCCTCGCGATCGACGCGGGCTTCGCCAAGGGCGGCGGCTTCCTGGCCATCGGCGACCATCGCTACGCGGGCGTGCTCGAGCTCGAGCTGCTCGAGGTCGGGCTCACGGCGGCGGGTGTGCTGGTCACCCAGATGCCGGACGGCAGCCAGGGTTGGTCGCTCCTGCTCAGCTTGGCGGCCCAGTTTCCGGGCATCCAGCTCGGGTTCGGGTTCACGCTGCTCGGCGTCGGCGGGCTGATCGGCATCCATCGTGGCGTCGACACCGAGGCGCTGGCCGAGGGCGTGCGGACGGGCGCGCTCGCTCACCTGCTCTTTCCCGCCGATCCGATCGGCGACGCCGTCGAGCTGATCGCCGCGCTCGAGTCGGTGTTCCCGGTCGCGCGTGGCCAGTACGTGTTTGGCCCGATCGCCAAGCTCGGCTGGGGCACGCCGACCCTGCTCACGCTCGAGCTCGGGCTGATCCTGCAGTTGCCCGAGCCGCTGACGATCTCGCTGCTCGGCTCGTTCGAGGCCCTGCTGCCCAGCCGCGAGCTGGCGATCCTGGCCTTGCGCGTCGACATGGCCGGGACCTTGGACCTCACGGCCGGCACGCTGAAGATCGACGCGGCGCTGCGCGACTCGAAGGTCGCCGGGCTCACGTTGACCGGCTCGATGGCGGTCCGGGCCAACTTCCTCGACAACCCCAGCTTTCTGATCTCGTTTGGTGGCTTCCACCCGGCCTTCGAACCCCCGGCCAACTTCCCCAAGCTCGATCGCCTGGCGGTCTCGCTCGACGGCGGCGACGAGGTCAGCGTCCGCTTGGCTGGCTACTTCGCGCTGACCTCCAACACGGTGCAGTTTGGCGCCGAGGCCTCGTTCTGGGCCAAGCGGGTCGGATTCACGGCCGAGGGTGGGACCAGCTTCGACGCGCTGATCGAGTTCGCGCCCTTCGGATTCACGATCGGCATCGCGGCCTGGCTGACGGTCTCGGCCTTCGACGTCGAGCTGCTCGGTGTCCAGCTGGTGGCCTCGCTGCAAGGACCCTCGCCTTGGCACGTCGCCGGCAAGGCCCACTTCACGCTCTGCGGCTTCAAGACCCAGCTCGAGATCGAAGCGACCATCGGTGCCGGCAAGTCGCAGCCGAGTCCGGCCCGCGAGAACCTGCTCGAGCGCGTGGCCGCTGCGCTGGCCGAGCCTGGAGCTTGGGCCGCGTTGCCGCCGAGCGGACGCGAGGTCGTGCGCCTGGTCCCGCCGACCAGCGCGGAGTCGCTGGTCGTGCATCCGGCGGGGCGGATCAGTCTGCGCCAACGGGTCGCGCCGATCGACGTGACCCTCGATCACTACGGCGCCGCCGAGCTCGTCGGGCCGACGCGGCTCGCGTTCAGCAACCCGACGCTCGGTGGGGTCGCGACCACGATCACGCCGATCGACGACTGGTTCGCGGCCGCGCAATTCTTCGAGCTGCGCAAGGCCGAGAAGCTGGCCGCGCCCTCGTTCGAGTCGATGCAGGCCGGGGTGATCTTCGGCGACGACGCCAGCGCCCATGGGCCCGAGCGCAGCGCCACCTTCGACCACGAGACGATCTACGCCGACGGTCGAGCCAAGCCCGCGAGTCTGCCCGCGCCCAAGCTCGGTCGAGCTTCGATCGCGCTGGCGCTCGCAGGCCAACGCAAGCCGCGTGAGTCCGGGTTCGCGCTCGCACCTGCGAGCTGGACGGTCCGCGATGCCAGCAGCGGAGCCAAGCTCGCGAGCCCGGCCAAGGCCGGCTGGTTCGACGCCCGCGCCACGCTGCGCGAGCAGGCCCCGAACGCGCCCGCGCGCGTGCTGGCGCCGAGCTGGGAGCCCTCATGAGTGACGTGCCCACGCCGACCTTGACCTTCCTGCCCTGGCTGCGCCGTGGGCTCGCCCGCGCGCTCGCGGGCCCGAGCTCGAGCGCCGCGAAGGTGCAGCTCTCGGGCAAGCCGCTCGACACCTCGTTCAGCTTGCTCGGCCCCGGCAGCGTGGTCGGTCTGGCCGAGGACGAGGTCGTGGCTTCGCAGCCGCCCGCGGACAGCCGCGACGCCTCGGCCTGTGACTTCGTCGCGGTCGAGCTGGCCACGCCCGATCTGCCCTGGATGTTCACACCGGCCAAGCCGAGCGAGCCGAGCAAAGACAAGCTCGCGCCCTGGCTGGTGTTGATCGTCGTGCCGGTGCGCGAGGGGATCGAGCTCGACCGCTCGGCCCAACCGCTGGCTCGGCTCCGGATCGCCGACAAGGCCAGCGACGAGCTGCCGAAGCTGGCCGAGGCCTGGATGTGGGCGCACGTGCAGATCACCAGCGATGGCCCGATCGCCAACCTGTCGAGCCAGCTCGACGCGCTGCTGGCCGAGCCCGGCCGCGTGTCTGCTCGGCTGCTCTGCCCTCGCCGGCTCGAGCCGGGCCAAGCATGGATCGCGGCGATCGTTCCGAGCTACGAAGCGGGTCGACTCGCGGGGCTCGGCGCGACACCTTCGGCCGCGAGCGCGACCCAGCTCGCATGGACCGACGAGACCTCGACGATCGAGCTGCCCGTCTATCATCACTTCGGCTTTCGCACGGCCGCCGAGTCGGTCGACTTCGAGCAGCTCGTGCGCCAGCTCGAGCCCCGGCCGCTGCCGAGCGACGCGGGCGTGGCCAAGCTCGACATCGGTGAACCGGGCAGCGCGGCGCTGCCGACCGCGCCCGGAGTCTGCGTCAGCTTGCTCGGCGCGCTGACGGCCATCGACGCGCAACCGCAAGCATGGCCCGCGGCTCATCAGACCCGCTTCAAAGCCGCGCTGCGCAAGCTCGTCGACTCCGGCCTGCGTCCGCAGACCGTGGCGGCGAGCCCAAACCCCTATGACCCGCGCCGCGACGATCCGGTCGTCGCACCGCCGGCCCATGGCGCGCTGCCAGCCGGGCTGACCAGCTTGCCGCTGGCCGAAGGCTGGGCGACTCAGCTCAACCTCGATCCCGCCGCGCGGGCGATCGCCGGAGTCGGAGCCGCGCTGGTCCGCCGCGATCAAGAGGCGCTGATGGCCGAGGCCTGGTCGCAGGCCGCCGGTCTACGCGAGGTCAATCGCTTGCTCGCGCGCACGCGCTTGGCCGCTGCGCTCGGCAAGCGACTGACCCAGCGCGTGGCGGGGCTCGGCGACGCCGCGCTGATCCAGCTGACGCGGACCAGCCAGGCCCGTCTGAACGCCGGGCCAAGCCAGACGCTGCGCGCCCGAGTCGACGCCAGCATGCTGCCGCGTGGACTGATCTCTGCCGCGGCTCGCCGACGCCTCCGGCCTGGCACGCCGCTGGCCAACGCCTCCGCGAGTCCAGGCAGTCCAGGCAATTTGGCCACCAGCTTGACGCAGCGCTTCATCGCGGCGCCGGCGAGCATGTTGGCGTTTGCCCGCCCGACCGTGCCTGCGGGTGTGGTGTTCGACGGCGAGGGCCAGAACACCGAGCTCGAGAAGCTCGGCAAAGCGCCCGCGAGCACGACCAGCTCCAAGCTGCTCGCCAGCGCCCTTCCAACCAGCGCGATCGGGGGCAAGCCGTCCGCGCTCGAGCAGATCTCGATCAAGCCGCAGGCCGGAGCGGGCTATACCCTGACGCTCAGCAAGCTGCCCGCGCGAACCCGCTCGAGCAGCAACGCGCAGGTGCTCGGCAACCTCGCCGGGCTCGTCCGGCAAAAGCTCGACCCTGCGAGCGTCTTGGCCAAACAACTCCGCGCTCGGATCACCGCGCCCGCGAGCGCCTGGGCCAACACCGCGACGCCGAGCCGCATGCGAGCCACGATCGATCTCGATTGGCCCGCGGCCGAGCGGCTCGCCGCCCACGACCCCGAATTGCTGCTGCCAGGCATCGGCGCGCTGGCCAGCGAGAGCGTCGCGCTCGCCCGGGTCAACCCGGCTTTCATCGCGGCGTTCATGGTCGGTGCAAACCACGAGCTGGCTCGTGAGTTCGTCTGGCGCGAGCTACCCACCGACCTGCGCGGGACCTTCGTGCATCGCTTCTGGACCCGGGTCGACGCCGACGTCCACGACATCGCCGAGATCGCCGATTGGCCGGCCGCGAGCGGGCTCGGCAGCCAGGTCGAGGGCGGTGCGACGACGATCGTGTTGATCGTCCGCGGCGAGCTGCTGCGACGCTTCCCCGACACGCTGATCTACGCGGTCCCGGCTCGCGCTGGCAGCTCGCCGCCGGTCGAGGACGACGCCGCGGCCCCGCTGCTGCCCGCGTTCCTCGGTCGGCTCGGCCCCGACACCCAGTACTTCGCGTTCGTGCCTCCGAAGGGCACCGACTGGACCGGCAGCCCCGGTTGGATGTTCGTGTTCGAGCAACCCCCGACCCGCCCGCGCTTCGGGCTCGACCCGAGCGACCCCAAGCAGCCGGCCAAGCCCGCGACCTGGTCCGACCTCAGCTGGAAGCACGTCGGGACGGGCTCGCACGTCCCGCTCTCGCCCGCGCCCGTCGACAAGGCGATCGCCTACGACGACCAGGGCGCCAACAAATGGACCGAGACCTGGGGGGCCAACGCCGCCGCGATGGCCCGCATCTGCCTGCAACGGCCCGCGCGCTTGCTCGTCCACGCCAAGGATCTGCTCGAGGGAGGCCACTGACGTGCCGCTGCCCCCACCACCACCCACGCAATTCATCGCCGACGAAGGGGCGCGCTTCAGCAAGTTGTCGGCCCAACATCCGCTGCTGCTGCTGCCGATCCGGGTCGAGACCCGCTTCGACGTGCCAGGCAAGCGCCTGAAGATCCGCATCTATCCCGATGCGGTCCACCACGACGGTCACTGGCCGCGGCCGAGCGCCGACGAGCTCGAGCTCGCCAAGCAGTACTGGACCTCGCGGCTCGCGGCCACCGACGCCAACGCCAAGTTCGAGATCGATCGCTGGCTGTGCGAGCGCGTGCCCGAGCGGCGCGCGGCCTGGCTGGCCCGAGTCAGCAAGCCGACGCTCGACGGTCAAGCCAAGCCGGTGTTCCCCAACCTGGCGCTGCGCAGCGAGAGCTCGCCGCCGGTCGCTCAGGCCCTGCCCGGTCACTTCGCCGCGGTCGCGTGGCTCGACGGCGCCCGCCGCTTCGTCGCGTTCGGCAAGCCGGTCAAAGCCAAGCCCGCGCTCGCGCCCGCGCTCGGCCAGCCGGCGTGGTCCAACGCGCCCGGCGTGCTGCCGGTCGACGCCGACTCGGCCTGGTTGATCGACTACGACCAAGCGCTCGCGGCCGGCTTGGCGATCACCGTCGATCTCGGCCAAGCCGGTCTCACGGATCTGCTGACCCGTGGCCTCGACACCCTCTTGATCGTCGGCGTGCGCTACGAGAGCCCAGCGCAGGGCGCCCAGACGCTCGGCTCGCTGCTCGACGCCCACCGCTACGACCAAGGGCTCGAGTTCGTCGCCCAGGCCACGCCGACCAACAACACCGAGGCCGGCAGCGCGGGCTGGACCGCCGCGATCGACGATCTCGCCGCTCACTTCGCGCGCGAGCTCGGCGAGCTCGCGCCGACCAAGGCGAGCGACTCCGACGCGCTGCGCTTGGCCGCTGCGCTCGGCCTGCCCTCCGACTCGCTCGCCCGAGTGATCGGCGGCGAGCAGCGCGAACACGGCAACGCCGCGGCCATGCAGCGACTCCTCTGGGAGGTGACGTGGGGCGCCTACCTCGACGAGCTGCTCGCGGTCGAGGGCCAAGCTTCGCTCGTCGACGCGAGCATCCGCGCCCGCGCGCGCGAGTGGTTCGTCGAGTACGTCCGCGGTGGCGCCCCGCTCCCGACCCTGGCGATCGGCAGCCAACCTTATGGCGTCCTGCCGATCCGTCGCCGCCCGGATTTTCTGCCCGGAGCCGGCGATGCCAAGACCGAGGCCGGCTTCGCGCTCCGGCTCGAGCAGCTCTTGATCACGCTGAGCCGGCGCTGGGACGAATCGCTGCCGCGGGTCGAGCGAATCGACGGTGTCGGCGACGCCGAGTCGGCGTCGACCGACGTCGATCTCGACATCGCGACCATCCTCGGCACGCTGCCGCATCCGAGTCGCTTCGTGCTGCGTCGCCTGACCGTCCAGCGCGATCTGCTGCTGCTCTTTTGGGAATTGATGCTCGGGTCGTTGAAGTTCAACTTCCCCGAGGTCGGCAAGAAGTACGTCGCCGATCTCGCCAAGCTCACCGACATCGACGCGCAGATCCTCGCGCTGAAGAGCCTGCGCAGCCGAACCGACAAGCCGACGACCGCGGGCCTGAGCTTGCCGCCGATGATCGACGCGATGGTCGGCATGCTCGAATCCCACCGCGACCGGCTCGAGCCGATCGTCGACCTCTACCCGGGCTCGCTGCGCGAGATCTTCGACGTCGCGATCGACGACGTGCGGCTCGCGACCGCGGGCTACGGCAACGCGACCGCCGATCGCCTCTTCACCCGCCCCTTGGTCGAGAAGCCCGACGCCAGCGCGGGCGCGCGCGCGCGTGACTACCTGACCTGGCTGCGCAGCAGCGTGCCGGCCGAGGTCCAGCCGCTGCCCGGCAAGCTCGGTCCCGGCAAGCTCGGTCCGGCCAAGCCCGAGCCCACGCCGATCGAGCCCAGCGCCGAGCTGACCGCCGATCCGCCGCTGCTCTACCAACTCGCGACCAAGGCGATCGCGGGCCTGGCCACCAACCAACGCGCAGAGCTGCGCAGCGCCCTGGCCACGCTCGCCTCGACCGACGCCGACCAGCTCGAGCTCCACCTGTGCGAGACCCTGGGCCTGGCCAGCCACCGGATCGATGCGTGGCTGACCAGCTTCGCCCAGCGCGACCTCGCCAGCTTGCGCGCCAAGCAGAGCGAGGGCATCCAAGTCGGCGCCTGGGGTTTCGTCGAGTCGCTGCGGCCCGACAAGGCGGGCACCCGCGAGAGCGAGGGCTTCATCCACACGCCCTCGCTCGCCCACGCTGCCACGGCCGCGGTCCTGCGCTCGGGCTGGCGGGCTCACGGCAGCGACGCCAGCGACAGCAAGCTCGCGGTCGATCTTCGCTCGGATCGAGTTCGCCTCGCCCTCGATCTGGTCGAGGGCATGCGCGCCGGGCAGCAGCTCGGCGACCTGCTCGGCTGCCGCTTCGAACGGCTGCTCCACGACGCCAAGCTCGACGCCTGGATCGGCCCTTGCCGCAAGGCGCTGCTCGCCAGCGACGCCCCGGCCACCGGCCCGCTCGACGGTCTCGCGCTGCTCGAGCTCTACGAGGGCAGCGGCGTGCCGCTCGACCCGGCCACGCTGCGCGTCGGTGTGCCCGCCCCAGCCTCGCTCGCCGGGGTCCAACGCGCGCTCGCGACCCTGCAAGCCAGCCTCGACGCGCTCGCCGACGCCTCGATCGCCGACGCCGTCCATCTGGTCTTGCAAGGCAACGACGCGCGCGCGGCCGCGACCCTCGACGCGATCGCGACCGGCGACGCGATGCCGCCCGAGCTGCGCTCGCTCGAGAGCCCGCGCTCGGCCATCACCATCACCCATCGGGTCGCGATCGGGTTTGGCCCGAGCGCCGCCGCGACCACGCCCAAGCCGTGGTCGACGGGCCCGCTCGCCACGCTCGAACCAGCGCTCGAGGCCTGGCTCGCGAGTCTGCTGCCGGCTCCGAGCACGATCATGGTTCGAATCGTTGGCCGCGACGGCAGCCAGGCCGCCACGCTCGCGCTCGACACGATCGCCACGGGGGTCGGCCTCTCGCTGCTGACCTGGCTGCACCTGGCCCCGCGCGGCCCGATCGACGCCAACTCGGCCTGGGCTCGGCTCGCGCTCGGTCATGTTCGAACCACCAACGTCGCGTTGGCCAAAGAACCCGAGCTGAGCGTCGACCCCGACTACGCGGTCGATGCCAACGCGATCACGCTCGCCGACTTCGCCCTGCTCGCGACTGCGCTCTCGACCCTGCTCACGCGCGCCCGACCGCTCGCTGCTCGCGACCTCGCCAGCCCGGCCGAGCTCGGCAGCGTCGGCGGGTGGAACCTGGCCGAAGCCACCACGCGCTTCAACCGGTTTCGCGCCGGCTTGGTCGCCGCCGCCAAGCTCGAGCCGGCCAAGACGATCCCAGCCCAGCGCGCGGCCCTGCTCGAGCTCGCCGACTTCGGTCTGCCCGACGCCGTGCCCCACAGCAGCGCGGGCCGAGACGAGCTGGCCGATCTGATCGCGCAACGCAAGGCGGTCATCGCCAAGCTCGAGGCCCGCCTCGCCGCCGACGCGGCGCTCGCCAGCCAAGCCGCGCCCGACGACGACGAGGGCAAGCTCGAGCGCCTCCGCCAACGTCTGGCCCTGCTCGGCGATCGACCGGTCGTGTTCTTGCCCAAGCTCGGCGCGGCCAACCCTGCGATCGCGAGCGCGCTGGCCCGCAGCCCGGCCTTGCTCGCCAACGATCCGAACCGCGCGAGCGGCTGGCTGCACGACGCGGCCAAGGTTCGACCCGAGCTCGAGCGGCTCGCCGAGGTGCTCGCGCTGACCGACCTGCTCCGCGCCGCCCCGGTGCTCGTGCCGACCCTCGGCCAGATCCCCGACGGCCCCGACGAGCCTTGGGCAGCCGTCGCCGCCCCGACCACCCGCGAGCGCGACCGCCTGTGCCTGTGGATGATCGGCGCCGACTTGGCCGGCAAGGCCCCGGTCGCGGGCCTGCTGATCGACGAGTTCAGCGAGGCCCTACCCGCGACCGACCAGACCACCGGCATCGCGCTGCACTTCGACGCCCCCTCGTCTCGCCCGCCGCAGAGCCTGCTGCTCGCGGTGCCCCGCATGACGGGTGACGTGCCCGAGCCCTGGACCTTCGAAGGGCTCTGCGACGCGCTGATCGACACGGTCGCGCTCGCCAAGCTTCGCGCCGTCGACCCCGACATCTTGCAGGGCTTCGGCCACCACGCCCCGGCCATCTTTCCGGGCCCCCTCGACGCCGGAGCGCAGCCATGACCACGCAGTGGGATCGCATCGAGCCGCACACCCGCACCACCGAGCTCGACGAGAGCCTGCAAGCGAGGATCGCCGATCCGCTGTGGATGCTCGCCCGGCAGTGGCAGCTGGGCGAGTTTCGAGGCGAAGACGCGGCCACACCCGTCCACGTCCACCTGCGCGCCGCCTCCAACCGGCTCGTGACGCTCGCGAGTCTGGCCACGAGCCCCGCGAGCAAGCCCGAGCCCTGCCCGAGCGACACCCCGCTCGAGGCCCGGGTCGAGGCCGAGTCGCTCGACGATGGTCCGGGTCGGCGCTTGCTCGCCGTCGAGGCGGGCCTGGCCTGGCTGCGCCGCCTCGACCAAGTCGGGCTCGCCAACTTGGTCCCCAGCCTGCGCACGGCATTTCCGCTGGCTTGCCCCGCCGCGGCCGAGCTGCGCGGGCTCCCGCACGCCGAGCAGCAGCGCCTGCGGCTGTGGTCGAGGCGGGCGATCGATGGTCTCGCCCTGCTGGCCGCCACGCCCCAGCAGCTCGCCGCCGCCGTCCCCAACCCCGCCGATCGAGCCAAGCTCCAGCCGGTCTACCAGGTCTGGAAGGCCGAGCAGCTCGCTCGCTTCACCACGCCGGGCCCGGCCGGATCGTGCTGGCGCGACGATCGACTCGAGTATGCATTCTCGCTCGGCGTGCGCGCGGGCCAAGGCGAAGTCGTGCTCGCAGCCACCGAGTACGACGGCGCCCGACTCGATTGGTGGTCGTTCGACGTCGACGCTTCGGTCGGCTCGCACGGGCTCACGGCCAAGGCCCCCGAGCTCCGCGAGCTCGACCTCTTGCCCGTCCCGCTGCGCTACCCCGGCATGCCGGCCTCGCGCTGGTGGGAGTTCGAGGAGGGCAGCGTCGACTTCGGCAAGCTCGAGTCGGGCCCGACCGATCTCGCGCGCATGATCGTCGCCGAGTTCGCGACGATCTACTCCGACAATTGGTGGCTCATCCCCTTGCGCTTGCCGGTCGGCACGATCAATCGCGTGGCCAGCCTCGAGGTCATCGACAGCTTCGGCGGTCGGCATCGGATCCGCTCGACCGCGTTTGGCGATCGCGGGGCCGCGACCCGAGCCTTCGCGCTCTTCGAACTCGGCAACGACGACTCGCTCGCCAAAGGCTTCGACCCTTGGCTGCTGATCCCGCCCGCGCTGGTCGGCTCGCTCTGCGGCGAAGATCTCGAGCGGGTCGGCTTCATGCGCGACGAGGCCGCCAACCTGGCCTGGGCGATCGAGGAGGTGATCGAGGCGCCCACGGGTCGACCGCTGCGCCGACGCCTGCAATGGGCCCTGGCCAGCGGGCAACCCGAGCCCGACGCCAGCCCCGACGCCAGCAACCCCGCGCGAGCCGATGAAGACGCGCCTTGGAAGTGGCGCCTCCAGAGCGAAGTGCCGCCGCATTGGGTCCCGCTGATCCCCGAACAGATCGGCGCGAGCGCCCAGGTCCAGCTTCGCCGCGCCCGAATGATCGGCTGGGACGTGCTCGCGGCCGAGCTTCAACCATTCGTCGGCGGCCAAGGTCGCGTGTTGGCCCCCAAGCCCGCTCGGGCCCTGCGCTTGCACGAAGAAGAGCTGCCCGTGGGCGGGATCGAAGTCGCCCGCCACTGGCAACGCGCACGTTCGAGCAGCGGCCGGGTGATCACCTGGTTGGCCCGGCGCAAGCGAGCGGGGATCGGCGAGCGCGGCTCGGGGCTGCGCTTCGATACGATCGAGTGAGCGAGTGAGCGAGCGAGCCTCAGCGCGACTCGAGCCACGCCGCGATCTGCTCGGTGCACCAGCGCGGATCGTCGAGGGTCAAGTCGTGGCCGGCGTCGGGATGCACGATCCGCGTGGCCGCGAAGGCCTGGGCGAGCGCGGCCGTGCAGCGCGGGTCGACCATGCGATCGCCCTGCGAGACCAACATCAAGATCGCCGGATGCTCGGCCGGCACGCGTCGCGGATCCACGCGAAAGCCCGCGGCCGCGATCATCTGGCGCAGCACGTTGGCGCGGGCGATCGGCTGCCGCGCCTGCATGGCCGCGTGCTCGCGCGCGAGCTCGAGGTCGCGACCAAACCTGCGAGTCGTGAGCGCGAGGATCCGCTGCTCTCGCGCGACCGGATCGCGCTCGGCCAGCGTCTTCAGCGTCTCGATCAACCCACCAAATTGGAGTCGGCGCAGCGGCGAGCTCAGCCCGCCCGCGCTGGTGTTGATCGTGACCAAGCCGCGCAGGTCCTCGGGCCAGCGCGAGAGCCAGGTCAGGCCGACCATCGCCCCGAGCGAGATCGCGATCAGCCAGGGCGGCCGCGGATCGGCCGCGAGCACGCGCGCGCGCAGGTCCGCGGCCATGTCCGCGATCGCCAGCGGGCTCGAGCGCGGCCACTGATCGCCGTTGCCGGCGAGATCGTGGCGCTCGATCGTCGCGTCGGGGAAGCGCTCGCGCAGCCCGAGGTCGAAGTCGTGCCAATGCCCAGCCGCGCGCGCGAGCCCGCGGACCAGGACAAAGCGGCGCCGCTCGGTCATCGCGTGAACCACAGCCGAAACGCCTCCGACTCGAGCCGCTGCCGCTCGGGCGCTGCGAAGCCCGACCAGGCCGCGCTGCTGGCCACCGCCCGCAGCAAGAATTCGATCAAGGGCAGGTGGCGACGCAAGGTCCGACGCAGGCGATGCGGTCGAATCGGGTTGAAGCTGCCGAGCACGTCGAGCAATTGCGCGGGGTTCTTCTTGACCCACGACCACGAGCCGAGCTCGAGCGTCAGCGGCATGAAGAGGCCCGCGTGCGCGAGCCCCCGATGCTCATCGTAGAGGTAATCCCACAGATCACCCTGAACCCGATAATTGCGCGAGACCGGCTCGTACTCGTAGATGTGGTGCGGCATCGTGTCGTCGAGCAAGCACTTGAGCGCATAAGCCTCGGCCAGGCTCGGGAAGGGCCGGCGGGTATAGGCATGCGGAAACCAGAGCCGATCGATCGAGCCGAAGCCCGAGTGCACGTCGAGCGTGATCGCGGCGCGCGAGGGCAGCACCCACGCGCGCATGAACTCGCAGAGCGCCGCCGACTCGATCTCCATCGGCTGGTCGAGCCCGCCCTGATACCAAGGCAGGCGTGAGCTGTAGCGATGACCGCCGACCAAAGGCGTGCCCGAGGCGTCGGGGTGGGGCGGAGCGTTGCGCATCAGGTCGACGCCGCGCGCGTTCGATCGCCGCAGCTGCCACATCCCGACCGGGTTGACCAAGGGCACGAAGACCAGCCGCACCTCTTGCAAGCTGGTCGCCAAGATCCGATCCCAGGCCAGGAATTGCGCGAAGGTGTGCATGCCGGCCAGGACCACCCGGGTCCCGATCCGCTCGAGGCCATGCACGCCGCCGATCAGCGCGAGGGTCGGGGCGTCAGCTCGCTGTGCTCCAACGACGACCCCGTGAATCGGGAACTCGATGCCGCCGTGCGAGACCCGAGCGATGACGTGGGTCTGCGCCTTCGACCCGAACAGGTCCAAGACTTCGTAGAGATCGCCGAGCTCGGGCAAGACCCGCTCGGCTTCGGGAAAGCGAGTCATGGAAGCGGCAGTAGTGGGATGGTTGGTGGATCAGAGCATCACGGTGCACGCAGTGGGTCCCCTCCTGAAGAGTTGTCCATTCGTGAACTGGCGTGGCGCTCGTATACGGCCAACAAGCTCGAGCCCTCGAACAACAAGTGCGCGGCGAGCATGCTGGTCAGGTCTGCGTGGTCGTGCGGCGGCGAGACCTCGACGAGATCCATCCCCACGATCTTTGTCCCGGCGAGGTTGCCGAGCAAGCTGATTAATTCGCGGCTGGTCAGTCCGCCCGGGACCGCCGTTCCGGTGCCTGGAGCGAAGGCGGGATCGACCGCGTCGACGTCGATGCTCAGGTAGAGGGGTCGGTCCCCGACCGCGAGGCGGATCTCCTCGGCGATCGCGTGCGCGGGCCGTTGTTCGAAGAGCGAGGCCGGATAGAGCCGGGCGTCGTGGGCGAGCGAGCGCTCCGCCTCTTGGCTGTCCTTCCAACCACCCCGCAGACCGACCTGAAAGAGCCCACCACGGGCGATCCAGCCCTCGGCGAGGCCATGCCGGATCGGCGTGCCATGGTGAAAATTCTCGCCCCAGACGCTGGCCTCGGTCGTGTCGAAGTGGGCGTCGACATGCACGACGCAGACCGGACCATGGACGGCGTGGATGGCCTTCAAGATCGGGATCGTGATCGAGTGATCGCCACCGACCACGAAGGGCACGGCGCCGGCGGTCTGGACCGCCATGATCTCGGCGAACACGGCCTCGCGCATCATCGCGCCGTCGAAGGGCGAGACCGGCACGTTGCCGCCGTCGAGCGTGGGCAGCTCGGCGAACACGTCGAGCCGATGCTTGGGGTGGTAGCTCGAGACCAGCGCGCTGACCCGACGCACGTGATAGGGCGCCACCCGAGCGCCGGGCAGGTAGCTGGTCCCGCTGTCGTAAGGCACGCCGAGCATGACCGCGCGCGCCCGCTCGCCCGCGTGGACGAAGCGGCTGGGGTCGCCGAGCGGGCCGGGCTGGGCCTGCGGCAAGCGAAAGAAGGGGGTCTGGCCATGGCGGAGGTAGTCGAGGGCGGAGCTAGGCTGCATGAGGTCGTTCTCGTCGAAGCTGCGAGCGCAGACGGTCGCGGACGCGGGCGGCGAATTGCTCGGCGCGCTCGTCCGGCGCGGCGAACATCGGCTCGCCGAATTCGAGCCGCGCGCCGACTTGCGGATAACCAGAGGTCTTCAAGTAGTGGGGCAAGAACAGGCTGTCGCCGACCCAAGCCACGCGCTCGTCGAGGTAGTCGAGCGCGATCGGGACGACCGGCAGACCGAGCAGGCGCGCGAGCCCGAACACGCCGCGCTTGAAGGGCAGCACGTCGTCGCCGATCGTGGTCGTGCCCTCGGGGAAGACCAAGATCGAGGCGCCGCGCTCGAGCAGCGTGCGCGCCCGCAGCAGCACACGCGCGCCGCTGTGGGGATCGGCGCGATCGACCAAGAGCAGATCGAGCCCGCGGGCGAGCTCGCCGAGCACCGGCCAACTCGCGACCTCGTGCTTGGCGATCGCCAGGCTCGGGACCACGCTCATGATCGCGAGAGGATCGAGGTAGCTGATGTGATTGGCGACCAAGATCGCGGGTGCGCGCGGGACCTGGCCACGCAGGCGGACCTCGATCCCATGCATCGCGCACATGTTCTCGGCCATGAAGCCGAGGTAGCCCTGCCGCCGCAGCGAGGCCGGGGCCGAGTCGTCGAGCGCTCGCAGCCGGGTCTTGACGTGCGTGGCCGCGTCGAACACGAACATGCTGGCTCGGGTCAGACGTCGGCTCGAGCGACCGATCGACGCCGGGGTCACGACATCGCCGCCTGCTCGACCAGCTCGACCATGCGCTCGCTGACCAGCTGCGGTCGGCGAGTGACGAGGCCGAGTCGTTCGTAACGAGCGCGAAGCCGAGCGAACGCGACCGAGTCGATCTTCGACACGATCCGCTCGTCGCCCGGACCATAGAAGTCGTTGCGGACCCCGGTCTCGGTCGCGCCGAGCGAGGCGTGCAGGGCTCGCGCGGCCTTGTTGTCTTGCTTGACCGTGAACCAACACGAGTCGACCTCGTCGGCGATCGCCCCGACGAAGGCTCGCAGCAGCAAGTGCGCGACCCGGGTGCCCTGGTACTCGGGCACGACCGCGAGCGTCGTGCAGTAGGCCTCGCGCTCGCGCACGAAGCTGAGCAGGTAGCCGACCGGCTTGCCCTCGGCCCGGACCAAGAAGCAGTGGCGAGCGAAAAAATCGCAGCAGAGCCGGACGTAGTAGGGCCCGAGCACGGACTCGCCCTCACCACCGAACACCTCGTCCTCGAGGTACATGAGATCGGCAAAGTCGTTGGGTTCGAGGTTCGAGACGGAGTATGTGGTCACGACGCCGCGAATCTGGACCGCGCGCTTCACTGCCGGATCACGACTTCGCGAACAGAATGCGACAAGGGCTCGGCGCTCGCGCGCCGGCCCGACACGCTATCGCCACGCAGGCGCGGGCGTGCTAAGGCCGGGCTGAACATGACGAACGCGTCACGCAAGGGCTTGGTCGCCCGGTGGATCGAGCGACGCTTCGGCGGCTATCGGCACCCCTTCAACACCGTCGACGAGGCCAAGCCGCTGGTCCTGAGCCAGGCCAAGCGGGTCGCGGTGGTCGGCAGCGGGCTCGCAGGCCTGGGCGCGGCCGCCAAGCTGGCCGCGCGTGGCTTCGAGGTCGTGCTCTTCGAACGCAACGCCTCGCTGGGCGGCAAGCTCGGCGCCTGGCCGACGACCATGCCCGACGGCACGACGATCGGCATGGCCCACGGCTTTCATGCCTTCTTTCGCCACTACTACAACCTGAGCCTCTTCTTGACCGAGGCCGGCGTCGCGAGTCGCTTTCGGCCGATGGACAACTACCTGATTCGGACCGAGGACGGCCGCAGCGTGTCGTTTCAGGGGGTCTCGACCACGCCGCTGATCAACCTGATCTCGCTCGCGCGCAAAGGCGTGTACGACTTTTGGAAGGTCGCCGGACGCCACACGGGGCCCAAGATGGAGGCGATGCTGCGTTACGATCCCGTCGCGACATGGACGGAATGGGACACGGTTTCCTACGAAGAGTTTGCCGAGCAGGCCCGACTCCCGAGTGATCTCCGCCTGGTCTTCAACACCTTCGCGCGGGCCTTCTTCGCCGACGCCGAGAAGATGTCGATGGCGGCGCTGATCGAGAGCTTCCACTTCTATTACCTGAGCAACGACGCCGGGCTGGTCTACGACTTCCTCGACGACGACTACGCCCGCTCCTTCGCGGCGCCGATCCAAGCCCACCTCGACCAGCTCGGGGTCGAGGTCCGGCTCGCGACCCCGGTCGAGACGATCGGCTACGTGGTCGGCGAGTCAGGCTCGCGCTTTTCGATCGCCGACGAGCGCTACGACTACCTCGTGCTCGCGACCGACGTGGTCGCGACCCGGGCGATCTTCGAACGATCGCCCGAGCTGCGAGCGGCCGCGCCGACGAGCGCGGCCAAGGTCGAGACGCTGAAGCCCGGCCAGCGCTACGCGGTCCTGCGCCTCTGGCTCGACCGCGACACGACCCAGAGCGTGCCCGAGTTCGTGATCACCGAGCGCATCCGCCTGCTCGACGCCATCTGCCTCGAGCATCGATCCGAGCGCGAGTCGAGCGACTGGGTCGCGGCCCGCGTCGCGCTCGGCCAGCAGGGCGGCGTATTCGAACTGCACTGCTACGCCGTGTCCGAGGACCTGCCGGGCGAGACCACGATCGCGGGCAGCGACACGCGCCACCCGGGCCAAGCCGAGCTGCGCGAGCGCTTGCTCGCCGACTTCCACCACTTCTTCCCCGATCTCGCCGACGCGACGATCGTCCACGAGACGATGTACGTGCGGCGTGACTTCCCCGCCTTCCACGTCGGCACGCGAGCGACCCGTCCCAGCGGCGACACCGATCTGGCCGCGCTGCGACTCGCGGGCGACTGGGTCGCGCTGCCCTTGCCGGCGATGTTGATGGAGGCCGCGTACACGGCCGGGCTGCTGGCCAGCAATTCGTTCTGCGCGGCCGAGGGGCTGCGCGAGGACCAAGTCTGGTCGGTGCCGCCGCGCGGGTTCATGGCCGGCTGGCGGCGGCGACCATCTCCCACTGCGTGATGAAGGGCCGCGCGCCGCTGCTCGCCAGCCAGGCCAGCAGCGGCTCGGCCGAAGCGTCGACGTTGAGCACCCGCTGCGGTGCACATCCACGCGCGGCCAGCCCGGCCAGCAGCGCGCTGGCGATCCCGCATCGACGGTGCTCGGGCGCGACCATGATCTGCAGCAAGTCCGCGCCGCTGGCGATCGCGACTGCGCACACGCGGCCCGCGAGCGAGGCTTCGAGGACGAGGCGCGGCTCACTTCGCTCGATCGTCGCGCGCTGGCTCGGCCACGCCGGCTCGCACTGCGACCAGCTCGCCCACGTCGGCCAGTCGAGCGCGCTCGGCTCGGCCTCGGCCTGGGCGATGACCAGGTCGGTCGGCGAAGCCCGCTCGACGATCGGAGCGTCCCAACGCCAAGAGATCAGCTTGCGCCTTCGAATGAAGCCGAGCCGCTCGTAGGCTCGGACTGCCCGCTCGTTGACGTCGATCACCTCGAGCTGGATCCGCTCGATGCCCTCCGCGCGCAGCCGCGGCCACAGCTCCGCGAAGAGCTCGCCAACCAGCCCACGCCCCTGGGCGCTGCGTCGAACCCCGGTCATCACGTCGTAAGCCAGCGCGCCGGTCCGGGCCGTCAACGTGAAGCCGAGCAGGGCGTCGGCCTCGAAGGCCCCGAGCGAGAGCGGCCAGACGACCCCGCGTCGACGCAGCAGCGCGTCGAAGGCCGGCAGCGCGGGCTGCATCGGGATCGGATAGTCGGCGAAGGCGTCGAGCATCGCGGCGTGGACCCGGGTCAGATCCTGTTCGGAGAGCGGCCGCAGCTCGAGCATGACATCTCGATGCTGACATGGTTAGAGTCCGCGGGTGCTGATCAACAACCAAGTCCGCCGCCCGCGTCGGAACATGGCCCGCTTCGTCGTCGTCTCGATCCTCGCCTTCGCGCCGCTCGCTTGTGGCAGCAAGGAGGCCGAAGACAAGCCGCCGGAGGTCGAGGTGCTGCCCGCGGCGACGAATGGCTCGCCGGTCGCGGTCGAGTTCACCGGCACTGGCGAGCGCGGCATGAAGGTCCTGGCCTACAACTCCGGGGACAAGACCGCCGCGGCCTACTTCTTGTTGTTCCGCTACTACGACGCCAGCGACAAGCTGCTGAAGGTCAAGCCGGGCACGCCCTTCGAGAGCGACTTCGGCTTCACCTCGATGTCGGGCAACAAGTTCAAGTGCGAGCCCAAGCAGAACGTGACGATCGAGATCGATCCGATGCTCGCCGACGTCCCGGCCGAGGCGGTTCGGGCCGAGATCCTGGCCTCGCAGGTGCGCGCGCTCGCGAGCGACGGCAACACGATCGAGGACTGGTGGAGCCAGGATCAGTGGGGCGAGTGGCCGAAGCCCTGAGCCGCTCGAATCAGCCGCTCGGCTTCGCGGCCTTCAGCCGCGCCTGTGCCCGGCTGTAGGCCAAGGATCCGGCGATCAAGATCGCGCCGAGGCCGACGAAGCTCAGCGCGCGCCAGACCACTGCGGCGGCGGCGAGATCGAAGAGCACGACCTTCAGGCCGGCGCCGCCGATCGCCGCGAGGCCGAGCTGTCGCCAGTAGCTCTGGTTCATGCGCAGGCCGGCGATCAGCAAGACCAAGCCGGTGCTCGCGGCCGCGAGCGTGTAGCCGATCTGGGCCAGCGCGCCGCCAGCCTGACCGAGGCTGCTCGCGCCGGCAGCGACGACCAAGAGCAGGATCAGAGCCAGCATCGCCGCGAGCACGATGCCGACCCCGCTGACGCCGATGTCGTCGACCTGGTTGGCCCCGATCGTCGGGTCGGCGAGCACCCGAGCGACCAGCACGATGCCCGAGCCGACCAGCACGATCAGCGGCGTCGCCAAGGCGAGGTGGGCGGGCTCGCTGGTCACGAGCGCGCCGCTCTCGAGCAGGGCCCCGAACGCACCGACCAAGCTCAGCCCCAGGTGAAAGCCTGCGACCTCGAGCCCAGTCCGGCTCGGTCGAACGCAGGCCCAGACCAAGATGACCAGCGTGGGGACCAGGCCCAAGCTCAGCTGCGTGGCGACGCCCTCGGGGCCGAAGCCCAAGACCACGCCAGCCCAGAGCAGCGCCGAGCTCAGCGAGAGCCAGAGGACCGGGCGCGGACGATCACCCGCCGGCCACAAGGATGCGATCAGCGGGACGGCGCTGAGGCTCAGACCCGCGAGCAGCGACCAGGGCTCGTCGTAGGCGAAGCAGACGGCCACGCCGAGCAAGATCGGGAGCATGATCATCGCGCCGCGGATCCGGCCAAACCCCGACCAGGGGATCGCCATCGCGGCCAAGGCCATCGCGATCCACCAGACCACGCTCGGTTGCGGCGCGGCCAACATCAGCGGCACGGCCACCAGCGCCTGCATCCACCCGAAGAGCGAGAAGACCTCGCTGGCCCTGCTCGAACTCGGCACGTGGGTGTCGGCGCGGCGATGCAGCTGCACGCCCAGGCCCATGTGCCAGGCCGCGAGCAAGAGCGAGGCGGCGCCGAAGGCTGGCGCGGTCACGCCAAACACCCAGGCGGCGGCGTTCCAGCTCGCGACGCCCGCGACCAGCAAGCGCGCGACGATCTGGACGCGCTCGCCCTCGCGCGCGCGCTCGGCCTCGTCGGCCGTGCCGATCAAGAGCCGCCAGGCCGAGGTCGCGCTCGCGACCAACATCACGCTCGCCCAAGCCAAGAGCGGCCCACCACCAGTGTCGGCGTGGAGGTGTTCGCTGGCCCACTGCGCGCCGAGGATCCAAGTCGCGAGCAGGCCGATCGTCGGCAGCTCGGGCCAGCGCTGCCGCCAGTCCAAGACCAGCAGGGCGCTGATCACCAGCGTCTGGTAGAGCATCAGCTCGTGGAGGCGATCGCCGTGGGCCCCGACCAGCACTGGCGTGGCACAAGCCGCCGCGGTCGCGAGCCCGGCCATCAGGCGCAGGCGAAGGCGATCGGCGATCAGCAAGCAAGCCGCCGCGCCGAGGCCCAGCGCCGCGAAGGTCAGCGGCGCCGCGACCAGCTCGTGGACGTGGCGCGCGACCAGCCACGCGGCGAACCAACCACCCAAGCCCGCGCCACCGATCGCGCCCGCGACCGGCTCGTGGCCACGCCGCGCGACCGGCCAGGCCGCCAAGGTCAGCAAGGCCGAGAAGGTCGCACCGAGCCCGAAGCGAAGCGCTGGCGTCAGCCAGCCTTGCTCGATCACGAAGCCGACGAAGAAGGCGAGACCGATGAGCAGCGCGGCGCCGCCTGCCAGCGCCAGCACCCGCATCGGGCTCGCCTCTTCGCTCGAGCGCGGCGCGACGGGCAGCGCCTCTTGCTGGCGAACGTAGGGCTGCGCGGGTCCGACGAGCTCGGGCAGCACCAACGCCGGCGCGGCGATCGGGCTGGGCGCGAGCTCGGGCGCCTGCGGTCGATGACCCAGCTCGTGCTCGAGCGCGGCGACCCGCGACTGCAATTGCAGCACCTGCGCATGGACGAAGTCGAGGCGAGCCTCGAGCGGCGAGGAATCTTCAGGCGAGGTCATGAGCGAACGAACTCGTGGTCGGCGTGGATTGATTCGTGCGCAGGAACCTGCGCGGGGGCTTGCGAGCCGCGCGAGCGCTACGATGCCACGCACGAGCGCGCCGACGTGGCTTTGCGCGTGGGCGGACGCAGATCACAGGTCGGGCTGTGAATTCGGCTGCATCCACGAGTGTATGCGGGCGACGACAGCTCGCGACTGCACCACCTTCGCGTTCAGACCAACGCGCTCACGTGATCGAGCAGCGCTCGCATGCCCGAAGGCGTGGTCGAGAAGTGATCGGACGAGGTCTCGATCACGCGTCCGTCAGCACCATCTTGCTCGACCAGCTCGCGGTAGCGGGCCGTCACTTCGCCGGGGATCACCTG
>JAMHUH010000740.1:0-11976 GCA_035904925.1 Nannocystaceae bacterium | reverse complement strand
CAGCTCGCTCGACGAACGAGCGCAGCGACCCAGCGAGTAGACCGAAGCGCGCGCGGCCTCGGGGTCCTCGCGCTCGAGCCCGTCGACGATCGCGGCCACGCCGGCTTCGTCGAGCGAGTAGCCGCGGGCGCAGCCGAGCCCGAGCGCCTGCATGGCGGCCGTCCAGCGGGCGACGTAGGTTGGCGGATGCTCGCGGGTCGGCTGCTCGGCCAGATCGATCGCGAAGCGCTGCATCGAGCGCGGGCCGCCGACCCGCGCGATCGCGAACACCAGCGCGCGCAGGCTCGCGAGCGCGACCGGATCGGTGACGGCGTAGCGAGTCCACAGCGCGTCCTCGAGCTCGGCCCAGGCTCCCTCCGGCGTCGGCGGGCTGCCGGGCTCGCTCGGCGGGACCTCGAGCAGGGCCAAGCTCGCGAACATGGCCGGGTCGCCGCGATCGAGCTCGGCCAGCAAGCGATCGCGGGCCAGCTCGCCGCCGATCCGCGCCAAGGACCACAGCGCCCGCGTTCGAGTCGGGCCTGGCTCGCCGCGCAGCGCCGCCGCGAGGGCGGCGTGATCGGGATCGCGAGCGAGCTCGGCCGCGATCAGATCGTCGGCGGCGCCCCGCGGCGGTCGAGCGCCCCAGCTGGGCAGCCCGAGCTCGGCGTCTTCGAGCACCACCTCGCCCGCGTCGGCGTCGACCTTCGTCGCCGCCTCGCGAGCGTGCCGCCGCTCGGCGCTGCCACAGCCGAGTTCGAACACGAGCAGCGCCACGAGTGTTCGAGGCGTGAGGGCCTTCACCACGGACTCGCAGGGTAGCGCCTCGGCCCGGACTCGGTACACTCGGCAGCGATGGCGAAGTTCACGGGTACCGTACGCAAGAACGATCTCGAAGGCGGCTTCCTCGAGCTCGAGACCGACGAGGGCGACGTCTACCGACTGAGCGGGGCCAAGCCAGCCGTCGGTGCGCGGGTTCGAGTCACTGGCAAGGTCGAGTCGGGCGGGTTCGGGATCCACATGAGCGGGCCCGCGATCGAGGTCGAGAAGCTCGAAGTGCTGTGAATCCCGGTGGATGACGAGGCGAAGAACGACGAGAGGCTTCTCTCGTGTCTGGGGTGTTGACCTGCGAGAGCGCCCAGATTAGGTTCCTCGCCCGTTCCCCGCGAGGATGGCGGAATTGGTAGACGCGCACGGTTCAGGTCCGTGTGGCTTCACGGCCGTGGGGGTTCAAGTCCCTTTCCTCGCACTAACGGAAGAGACCTCGAGATCGCAAGATCTCGGGGTCTCTTGCTTTGGGGGCTGGTTTTGGGAGGACCTCGAAAGTCCGCCTCAGTCGTCGGGCCACTCGTCGTCGTCGACTTCTTCGACGGTGACCCGCCTGCCCGGGGCGCTGTGCTTCATCGGCTTGGTCGCGCGCGAGCCCGAGACGTCGTGGATCTCGGCCGCGGGCACGCCGGTGTCACTCGTCACCGAGGGGCTCGACTTGTCCGAGCTCGCCATCGGGCCCGACTTGTCCTTCGCGCCGTGAATCTTGATCGGCCCCGAACCCGAAGCCGCCCTCATGCCCGAAGACGAGCCGCGTCGCGGTCGAGCGACCGGGGCGTCGGGCTCGGCCCGCGCGATCGGACCCGAGCCGACTCGCGCGACCGGCTTGGGCGTGGCCGCGGGCGCGTCGAAGTCGTCGTTGAGATCGGCGAAGCTGGTCTCGTCGTCGTCGGTCAGGGTCGCGAGCGCTTGATCGAGCTCGTGGGCGGTCGGCCGCGCGCTGCCGGGCTTGCGCGGCGGCGCGCTGGCCCGGGTGACGCTCGCGGGCTTGTCGGCGTCGCCCTTGCCCGGTTTCTCCGACTTCTCGGACTTGTCGGGCGGCAGCGAGCTTCGCCGCTCGGCCGAAGGCGGCCCGTGGAACTTGACCGGCGCGGGCGAGGAGCCGAGGTCGACCATGTCGCCCTCGAAGTCCTTGAAAGGATCGGCGAAGGGGTCGTCGTCGGCGGGATCGACGTTGGGGAAGCCCTCGATCCCGATCCCGGCGCGGGCCATCTTGGCCCGCTCGCTGGCGAGCAGCCGCTCTTGCTCGAGCGCGCGGGCTTGCTCGGCGGCGAGCAAGTTGCGGGTGACCTCGAGCTCGTCGAGCAAGGAGTCGACGGTCTCCTTGTGCTTCTCGAGCTGGGCCAAGCTGGCGGCGAAGCGCGCGGCGTTGCGATCGGCCGCGTCGGTCATCTCCCAGATCTTCTGCTCGGCCCCGTCGAGCTGGCCGAGCATCTGCTCTTGCTCGCTGCTGCGGACCTGGATCTCGAGCTTGAGCCGGCGCAGGCGATCGATGTCGGCCGCCGTGCTCGGCTTGGCGCCCGCGGACTCGCGGACCTGGGCCAGCTCGCGCGCGTGCTCGCGAGCTTGGTTGGCCAACACGGTCTGCAGCCGCTTGACCTCGCGCCGGGCCGACTCCGGCCAGTTGGCGAGGTCCTCGTCGCTGACCGCCTCGCCGAGCTCGCCGAGCGCCGCGATCTCGGTCTTGGTCTCGAGCTCGTGGCGCAGCTGCGAGAGCTCGAGCCCGCGGCTCTCTTGCGTGGCCTTCAGCTGATCGAGCTCGTCCTCGCGCAGCTTGAGCTGGCGACGCAGGCTCTCGCGCGCGGCCCCGGCCTCTTCGAGCGAGCGCTGCAGGGCGTCGCGCTCTTGCTCGCGCTGGCGGACCCGCTCCTTGGCCTCTTCGACCTCGTTTTGAAGGTTGGCGACCGAGGCGGCGAGCTGCTCGATCTCGACCTGACGGACATCGACCTCGTTCTGGAGATCGGCCGCGAGCGCGGCCTGGCCGTCGATGTCGCGCTGGAATCGAGTCAGCCGCTCGCCGACGTCCTGCAGCTCGCGCTCGCGCTTGACCGCCTGGGCGTTGGCTCGCTCCTCGCGGGCCTGGGCTTGGGCGAGCTGATCGCCGAGCCGGGCCAGCTCCTCGTTGCGCGCCCGCAGCTGGGTGCGAAGGTCGTCGACGCCCTCGCTCTGCCCGGCGGCCGCCTCGACGTCGCGCTCGAGCCGAGCGAGCTGCTCGTCGCGGGCTCGCAGCAGCGCGTTGGCCTCGGCCTTCTCGACCTCGAGGGTTCGCAGCTCGCGACCGAGCTGCTCGACGTCCTTGGCCCGCTTGTTCTCCTCGGCCCGCGAGCGCTCGAGCTGCTCGCGCAGCCGCTCGAGCTCGCCGCCGACTCGGACCGACTCGAGCCGCTCCTTTTGCAGGGTCTCGCGCGCCTCCCAGACCCGGCCCTCGAGCTCCTCGACCTGGCGGGCGCGCTGGCTCAGCTCCTCGCGCAGGCGATCGCGATCGAGCGCGACGTCGGCCAACATTCGGCCTTGCTCGGCCCCTTGCGCGGCGGTGGCCGAGAGCTCCTCGGCGCGCGAGCGAGTCTGGCTGAGCGCCTTGTCGGCTTCGTCGAGTCGCTTGCGCAGACCCTCGAGCTCGCCGGCGAGGCGCGAGGACTCCTCGAGCTTGGCCGCGAGCGCCTGCTCTTGCTGACGCGCGCGCCGATTGGCGACGTCGAGCTCGGCCTCGACCCGCTGGGCGAGCGCGCGCGCCCCCTCGCGCTCGGCCACGTAGACCTCGTTCTGCCGGCGCAGCTCCTGGCGCTCGCCGTCGAGCTGCTCGAGCCGCGCGCGCAAGGTCTTGTCGGTCGCGCGCAGCTCCTCGAGCGCCTTGCGTTCGGCCTCGAGCTGGGTGGTCAGGCGATCGACCGCCTTGTCTTGCTCGGCGCTGGTCCGCGACAAGATCTGCAGGTCGGTCTCTTGCGCGCGCAGCTTCTCGCGGGCCTCGCGATCGCGCCCGCGCAGGCCCTCGATCTCGCGACGAAGCTCGCTGAGCTCGCCTTCGACCTCGGCGACGTTGGCCCCGCGGTGACTCTGCTCGCGGCGGATGACCTCGAGCTCGTGGAGCAGATCGGCGCGGTCGTCCTCGACCCGCGCCAGCGCGGACCCCTGCTCCTGCTCGCGCGCACGAAAGATGCTGATCTGGGTCTCGGCCTCGGTCAGCGCGTCGCGCAGACGCTCGACCTCGGCGACCTCGACCTCGGAGCTGCGCGCTCGCAGGTTGTCGAGCTGCGACTCGAGCTCGCGGACCCGCCCATGCGCGGCCGCGACCTTGGCCGCGCGCAGGCTCAGCTCTTCGCGGAGGCGATCGAGCTCGTCACGCAGCTCGTCGAGCTCGGCGCCCTTGCGCTCGGCCTGGGGATCGAAGCCGAACACCTCGTTGCGCGGCAGCGGGATCAACAGGCACTCGCGCCCGATCCCCGGCGGCGTCCGGCTCTTGCTCGCGATCGCCAGGTAGTGGCTGGCCTCGGGCGGCTCGGCGAGCAGGTCTTCGCGCAGCGAGAGCTGCGGCTCCTCGGCCTCGCCCGGGCGCATCAAGGTCTGCTCGTCGAGGATCGGCGCGAGCGAGAAGCCCTGCCAGGGCATCTGCGCGAGCATGTCGACGCGGGGAAAGATCGCCGCGATGTGCTCTTCGAGCGCCCAAAAATCCAGCTGCGACGAGCCGGCCAGCGTGCGCCCGAACGCCTCGCTCTCGCGCTGCTCGATCCACGCGCACAAGATGCCCTCGGATCGGAGCACGCGATGGCTCTCGCGCAGGAGCTCGCGCCGATCGGTCGAGCGCAGGGCCCCGAAGGCCTCGATGCAGACCACGATGTCGATGCTCTCGTCGCGCAGAGGCAGCCGCGAGCCCGCGCTCGGTCGGACCTCCATGCCCGGCTCCGAGTTGAAGTCGCCGCCGATGACCAGCACCTGGCGAGCCCCGGCCGCGAGCAAGCGACGGGGCCCCTCCGGCCCGCTGGGCTGCACGACAACCACCGTCCGGGCGAGTACCCAGCGCTCGAGCGCGAGGTATGCGGGCAAGTGGTACACGAGGGGGGCGCCGGGATGATACCGACGACGCCCCCGACAAGCGAGCTGTCTATCTGCCCAGATCGCGCTTCGAGCCGCCCGGACCGACGTGAACGCTCGGCCGCAGGGCCAGGGATCGAGCGTGCTGCTGCGCGGACGACCAGGAGTCTGGCCAAACGCTCGACTCCGACCGAGCGCGGATCGGAGCGGATCAGAGCGAGCGAACGAGCGTCGACCGGCCGCGGGTTGGGCCCAACATGACGCTCGGCGAGCCCTCGACGGCCTGTAGAATCGCCCCGACATGGAACTCGAGCAGCTCGAAGCGTTGGCCTTGGCCTCGGATCGCCGCGAGGCGCTCGCCCAGCTGATCCCCGGGACCGAGGACGCCTACTTCCATCACTGCCTCGAGCATCTGCACCGCGGCGAGTTCGATCAGACCAAGCCGATCTTCGACGCTTGGGTCGAGCGCCATGGCGAGACCAGCCGAGTCCGCGAGCTGCGAGATCGCCACGCCCTGCTCACGCTCGCCAGCCAGGCGAGCTCGCGCGAGTACCTGCGCACGCGCCTGAACCTGACCTTCGGCCACCAGCGCGAGATCGAGGGCACGCCCAGCCACCTCGCCACCCGCCTCGATCCGGTCCAGTTTGGCCGCGAGGCGTTCTTTCGTGACGCGGTCGCGCACCGCGACAACCTCGACGGCTTCACCCCGCGCGCGCTCGAGTGGTTGGTCGAGCGCGAGCTCTCGCCGACCCAGCTGCGCTCGCTGCTGACCCGGCTGACCCGGCCCGACCACCCCAACCTGGTCGCGCTCGTGGCCCGCGAGCTCGACGACCGGCGCTCGTCCGGGTTCGGCGCGATCGCCCTGCATCGGCTCTTGCTGCCCAGCCAGCTCGACGCGCTCGCAGCCGCGCGCCCGGGCTTGCGGGCCGATCCGCAATTCGTCCAGGTCCGACTCGCCCAGCTGCGGCCCGGGCCGGACGTCGATCTCGACAACGACCCGGTCGCGCTCGCGGCCCACCTCGACGCGCTCGCGGCCTTCGTCGAGCCGCTGCCGATCGCCTTCGCCGGCTTGCAGGTCCACGTCGCCTATCACCGGCTCGACTTCGATCGCCGACGCGGCGTCTACGATCGGGCCCGCTTCGATCGCTACCTGGCCCTGCCGCGCCAGGTCGACTACCTGGCCGCGAGCTTCCAAAAGCGCCACCGCGACCAGCTCGCCCAGCTCGGAGAGGACTTCGCGGCCGCGACCGGGCTCGGGCCGGTCGGCAGCGACGAAGCGCTGGTCCGCGACTACCTGGCCCACTTCTTCGGCCCGGCCGCCGACTACGCGGCCTTTCGACCCTTCATCGACGAGGACTTCCTGCGCCGGCTCTTCGCCGAGACCAAGATCCTCGCCGGCTCGGACGACGCCGAGCGCTGGTACTCGCTGCTCGACAACCCCTCGTACTACCAGCAGCTCGAGCAACGGGTCGAGATCGAGCTGGTCGTGCAGAACCCTCGCGTGTTCGCGGCCGACGATCCGGTCGAGCTGCAGGTCGACGTCAAGAACGTCCAGGCGCTGGTCGTCAAGGTGTTCGAGATCGATCCGATCGCCTACTTCGCCGCGCACGGGCGCGCGGTCGACAGCGCGGTCGACCTCGACGGGCTGGTCGCCAACGACGAGCGCCTGCTCGAGTTCGGCGAGCCGGCCCTGCGTCGAGTCCGACGCACGCTCCGCTTCGACGCGCTCAGCGGCCCGGGCACCTGGGTGATCGAGCTGATCGGCAAGGGCAAGAGCAGCCGCGCGCTGATCCGCAAGGGCGGCCTGCGCTACCTCGAGCGGCTCGGCGCGGCCGGGCACGTGCTGACGATCCTCGATGAAGACGACGCTCGCGTGACGCAGGACGTCAGCGTGTGGTTCGCCGGTCGCGAGCTGCGGCCCGACGAGCGCGGCGAGATCCGGATCCCCTACGCGGCCAGCGAGACCCGCACCCAGCTGCTGCTGCGCCAGGGCAAGGTCGCCACGGTCGTGCCCTTCGTGCTGCGGGCCGAGCTCTACGCGTTTCATGTCGGCGTCCACGTCGAGCGCGAGCAGCTGATCGCCGGGGCGATGGCCGACGTCGTGGTTCGTGCCGGGCTCACGCTCCATGGCGTCGCGATCTCGCCCAGCTTGCTGCGCGAGACCACGCTGACGATCCAATCGACCGATCGCCACGGGACCCGCTCGAGCCTGAGCGTGCCGCTCGAGCTGCGCGACGAGGCCGAGGCCCTGCATCGCTTCAAGGTCCCCGACGCGCTGATCGGGCTCGAATTCGAGGTCCGCGCCAAGGTCCGCAGCGTGACCGGCCAGCGCGACGTCGACCTCTTCGCGAGCGACCGGCTGAGCGTCAACGAGATCGACGTCGGCGAGCAGATCATGGCCCTGCACCTGGCCCCGAGCGCGAGCGGCTACGTGCTCGAGCTGCTCGGCAAGTCGGGCGAGGCCCGGGCCGGCATGCAGGTCAACGTGATCATCGAGCACCTCGACTTCGTCAACCGCCGCCAGGTCCCGGTCCAGACCGACGCGCGCGGCCGGATCGAGCTCGGGCCGCTCGCCGAGATCAAGTCGATCGAGGCCTCGTACGCGGGCGGCTCGGGGCGCTGGACCCTGATCCGCGCCGACGCCAGCACGCCCAGCCTCGTTCAGGTCGCGGCTGGCCGCGCCTTGGTCCTCGCTCAGCCCTACGAGCTCGGCGACGATCCTCGGGCCGCGCTCTCGCTGCTCGAGCGGCGCGGCTCGGGCTTCGTCCGCGACTGCATCGACGCGGTCACGCTCGAGCCTGGCGGCGTGCGGATCGAGGGCCTCGCGCCCGGCGACTACACGCTCGGCTTCAAGCACGACGGCCGCCAGGTCGAGATCCGCGTCGGCGCGGCCAAGAGCGTGGCTGGCTTCGCGCTCTCGGCTCGCCGTCACCTTCAGCTCTCGCGCGCCGACTCGCTCCGGATCCAGACGATCGAGCTCGACGACCAGCGGCTGCGCGTGCGCGTGGCCGGGGCCAACGACAAGACCCGCGTGCATGTGTTCGGTGCTCGCTATTGGCCGGCCGCCGACGTTCAGGCCAAGCTCGACGCCCGCCCGCTGCTCGCACCCAGCAGCGTCGAGGTCGGTCGCGCCCGCTCGCACTACCTCTCGGGTCGCGACATCGGCGACGAGTACCGCTATATCCTCGAGCGCAAGCGCAGCGGCCAGCGCTTCGCCGGCAACATGGCCGAGCGACCCAGCTTGCTGCTCAACCCCTGGGCGATCCGCACGACTTCGTCGGGGGTGCAGAGCGCCGAGGGCGGCAGCAGCTACGCGCGCGAGGCCGAGTCGGCGATGCGCTCGACGATGGCTCCGATGCAGGGTCAGCGGGGGATCTCGACCGCGCTCGGCGGCTCGACCAACCTCGACTTCCTGGCCACGCCCGCGCTCGTCGCCCTCGCGCTCGAGCCCGACGCCGAAGGCTGGGTCACGCTCGATCGCGCGGCCCTGGCCCACTGCACGCTGATCCGGGTCGTCGCCGCCGATCCCCTGGCCCTGGTCTCACGCCAGCTTCGCTTGCCCGAGGTCGACGCGGCCCCGCGCGACCTTCGGCTCCGCGACGCGTTGCCGCCCACCGGCCACTTCATCCAACGCAAGCAAGGCACCCGGCTCGCACCCGGCGAGGCGCTGGTGATCGACGACATTCGGACCTCGAAGCTCGAGGCGATCGACACGCTGGCCAAGGCCCACGCGCTGCTGCTGACCGCGTCGGGCGACGCCCAGCTGCGCGAGTTCGAGTTCATCACCCGCTGGCCCTCGCTCGGGCCCGAGCAGCAGCGCGAGCGCTACAGCAAGTACGCCTGCCACGAGCTGCACCTCTTTCTTCAGCGCAAGGACCCGGCCTTCTTCGCCAGCGTCGTGCGGCCCTACCTGATCGACAAGCGCGACAAGACCTTCCTCGATCACTACTTGCTCGGCGACGACCTGAGCGCGTGGCTCGAGCCCTGGGCCTTCGGTCGACTCAACACGCTCGAGCGGATCTTGCTGCTCGGCCGCGCGAGCGCCCGCCATGTCGGCGATCGCTGCGACCTGATCCCGCCCGACGTCGAGGGTGACAACGCGGCCTTCGACCTCGCCTTGCAAGGCAGCGCGCTGGCGACCCAGAGCGCCTACGACACCCAGGCCATGGTCGGTCGCATGGAGGCGCGTGGCGGCGGCGGTCTCGATCGCTTCGGCTCGGGCGGCCCCGGCGGTCCGCCCATGATGGGTGGTGCACCGCCACCCCCCGCGCCCGCGAGCATGCCCGCGCCCGCGGCCCCACGCAGCCGCGCGCCGGCGCCCAAGCGGGCGGCGGAGATGAAGGAGGTCGAAGAGAAGTCGGCGATCCTCGACATGGACGACGACATGCCGATGGAGATGGACGAAGAGGTCTCGCGTGGCGACCTCGCGGCCCGCGACCAGCTGCGTCGCTTCTATCAGAGCGTCGACAAGACCGAGGAGTGGGCCGAGAACAACTACTATCGGCGCAGGATCGCCGAGCAGGTCGCCTCGCTGATCCCGGTCAACGCGTTCTGGCGCGACTTCGCCGAGCACGATCCGGGGAACACCGGTCCCGCGAAGCCTTTTTTGTCGCGCCACTTCGTCCGCGCGACCTCGTGCCTGGCCGAGATGCTCTGCGCGCTCGCGGTCCTCGACCTGCCCTTCGAAGCGACGCCGGCCGCGACCTCGCTCGAGCAAGCCACGCTGAGCCTGCGCGCCACCACGCCGCTCTTGCTGTTCAGCAAGCAGATCGCCGCGGTCGAGCCCGACCCGCGCGAGATCGGCGTGCTCGTCAGCCAGAGCTACTTTCGCAGCGACGATCGCTATCGCTGGGAGGACAACGAGCGGCACGACAAGTACGTCGGCGACGAGCTGCTGGTCCACACCGTCTATCTGTGCCGGGTCGTGCTGACCAACCCGAGCTCGTCTTCGCACAAGCTCGACCTGCTCGTGCAGATCCCCCGCGGCGCGATGCCGGTCGCGGGCGGGTTCGAGACCCGCGACCTCCACGTCCACCTCGCCCCGCACGGCACTCACTCGATCGAGTACGCCTTCTACTTCCCGAGCCCCGGCCGCTTCGATCACTTCCCGGTCCACGTGGCCAAGAACGAGGCGCTGGTCGTGTTCGCGGCCCCGACCACGCTCGTGGTCGTGACCGCGCTCAGCAGCGTCGACACCGAGTCGTGGAGTCATGTCTCGCAGCACGCCGACGACGCGGCCCTGCTGCGCTACCTCGAGGCCAACAACCTCGATCGGCTCGACCTCGGCCGGATCGCCTGGCGGATGCGCGAGCGAGCCCTCTTCGACACCCTGCTCGAATTGCTCGATCGTCGTCGGGTCTACGCCGACGTGCTGTGGTCCTACGCGCTGCATCACTACATGGCCACGCCCGAGCCCGCGCTCGAGGCCCCGCTCGGCGTGTTCCTGCGCCAGCAAGACGGCTTCTTGCGCGGCTGCGGGCTCGCGCTCGACTCGACCCTGGTCGCGAGCGAGCCGGTCTCGCGCCACTGGTACGAGCACCTCGAGTACGCCCCGCTGGTCAACGCCCGCGCCCACCAGCTCGGCGCCCAGCGCAAGATCCTCAACACCGGCCTGGCCGAGCACTACCAGCGCTTCTTGACCACGCTGCTCTACGTCGCCCGGCCCAGCGACGATCAACGGGTCGCCGCGGCCGGCTACGCGCTCGCCCAAGATCGCCTCGCCGACGCGCTCGCCCAGCTCGACGCGATCGATCCGGCCAAGGTCGAGGGCCAGCTCCAGCTCGACTACCTGCGCGCCTACCTGGCGATCTCGCGCGAAGATCCGCAGAGCGCTCGGGCCTTCGCCGAGCCCCACCGCGAGCACCCCGTCGATCGCTGGCGGCGGCGCTTCGCCAACCTCCTGGCGATCCTGGCCGAGGCCGAGGGCGCGGCCGCCCAGGTCGTCGACGCCGACGATCGCCAGCAAGAGCAGGCCCGCCTCGCCGCGAGCGAGGCCAGCTTCGAGTTCGAAGTCGAGGGCAGCCTGATCACGCTCGGCTACCAGAACCTGCGCGAGTGCTTGGTCCGCTACTACCGGATGGACATCGAGCTGCTCTTCTCGCGCCAGCCCTTCATGCAGGATCCCTCGGCCCGCTTCGCGATCGTCCAGCCCAACCACACGCTCCGGCTCGAGCTGCCGAGCGAGCAGACCAAGCTGCAATTCGAGCTGCCGAGCGAGTATCGCAGCAGCAACACGATCATCGAGATCGTCGCCGCCGGCCTGCGCCGCTCGCGAGCCAACTACGCCCACGATCTCGGCGTCCAGGTGATCGAGCAATACGGGCAACTCCGGGTCCGCGAGCGCTCGACCAGCCGCCCGCTCGCCCGCGCCTACGTCAAGGTCTACGCCCGCCTGAACAGCGGCGCGATCGAGTTCTACAAGGACGGCTACACCGACCTGCGCGGCGCCTTCGACTACGCCTCGCTCTCGACCGACACCCTCGATCGGGTCCAGCGCTTCGCGATCTTGGTCATGACCGACGAGCGCGGCGCGTTGATCCGCGAGGCCGCGCCGCCGCAGCGCTGAGCTCGGGCCCGCAGGCGGTCAATTATTAAGGTTAATAAAAACACGCTCGAGCGGCCAAAAAGCCTGCTATGAGGGTCTCATGAGCTCTGGACGCAAGCCCGACGAGCGCTGGGCCAAGCTGCGGGCTCGTGGCGAACGCTTCACCACGCGCGACGCCGAGGCGATCGGCCTGAGCGCCCCGGTGCTCACTCAGGCGATCTCGCGCGGCCAGATCGAGCGACGCGCGCGAGGTCAGTACGAGTTCGTCGCGGACTACCGACCGGCGACCGCTGCGAAGCCTGGCCCACGCAAGCGCGCTCGTCAGGCCCCCCTGGCGGTCTTGCGGCTCGAAAGCTTCAGCGTGTTCGAGCAGGCCAGCTTCGAGTTTTGTCCCGGCGTCAACGTGCTGATCGGCGAGAACGGCACCGGCAAGTCCCACGCGATGCTGGCCGCCTACTCGATCTTGCGCGCCTTCCACAAGGGTGACTCGCCCTCGGGGGTCAACGCGCGGATCCAAGAGAAGCTCAAGGGCGTGTTTCAGCCGCAGGATCGACAGCTCGGTCGGCTGGTTCGCCGCGCTCGAGGTGGCGGCGTCGCCA
>JAMHUH010000739.1:0-8112 GCA_035904925.1 Nannocystaceae bacterium | reverse complement strand
TTGCATGGCGTCGACGACCCCATCGATCGGCTCTGGCAAGCCAAGCTCTTCACCCGGCTCGCCCAGGCGGACAAGCAGTGGGTGGTGATCCCGAAGGCCGATCACGCCGCCCACCTCGAGCAGCCCGATCGCTTCGTCGCCGCGCTGCTCGGCTTCGTCGCGCTCGAGCGCTGAACTCGAGCGGGTCGGTACTGAAGCGCCGCAAGGAGTTCTGAAACACGAAGATCTTGCGCGGGTGGCCATCGCGCAGCGCATCTCTAGCAGCGGCCGCATGGCTGCACCACGCCTGCGAAACCGGGTAAGCGTGGGAACGCAGGGTGCAGCCGATGGCCGTCCTCTACTTCCTCATTCCACTCGCAGGCGTGCTCGTGCTCGCCGCTGTGGTTGCGTTCTACGCAGCCGCACGCGACGGCCAATTCGACGATCTCGACACCCCGCCTTTGCGCGTGCTCTTCGACGACGACGCACGCCGTCCCGCCAACCGTCCCGATCCCATGCAGGAGCCAAAACCGTGAGCGAATCCGCGTCCACCTCGACCGAGACGATCCGTTACGACGACGCGATCGTCCGCAAATTCGCGTACGCGACCCTGATCTGGGGCTTGATCGGCATGCTCGCCGGCTTGCTGCTGGCGCTGGAGCTGACCGATCACCGCTTCAACATGATCAAGGAGCTGGCCTTCGGCCGGCTGCGCCCGCTCCACACCAACGCGGTGATCTTCGCCTTCGTCGGCAACGGCATGTTCGCGGGCGTCTACTACTCGACCCAGCGGCTGCTCAAGACCCGCATGGCCAGCGACCTGCTCTCGAAGATCAACTTCTGGGGCTGGCAGTCGATCATCGTCTCGGCCGCGATCACCTTGCCGCTCGGGTTCACGACCAGCAAGGAGTACGCCGAGCTCGAGTGGCCGATCGACATCGCGATCGCGCTGGTCTGGGTGCTCTTCGGGCTCAACTTCTTCCTGACGCTCAAGCAGCGGCGCGAGAAGCATCTCTATGTCGCGTTGTGGTTCTACATCGCGTCGATCATCGCGATCGCGGTGCTCCACGTGGTCAACTCGATCGCGATCCCGGTCGCGGCGCTGCGCAGCTACTCGGTCTACGCGGGCGTGCAGGACGGCCTGGTCCAGTGGTGGTACGGCCACAACGCGGTCGCCTTCTTCCTGACCACGCCCTATCTCGGGCTGATGTACTACTACATGCCCAAGGCCGCGCAGCGGCCGGTCTACAGCTATCGGCTGTCGATCATCCACTTTTGGGCGCTGGTCTTCCTCTACATCTGGGCCGGCCCGCACCACCTGCTGAACTCGGCCCTGCCCGACTGGGCCCAGACCCTCGGCACCGTGTTCTCGATCATGCTGCTCGCGCCCAGCTGGGGCGGCATGATCAACGGCCTGCTGACCCTGCGCGGGGCCTGGCACAAGCTGCGCACCGATCCGGTGCTCAAGTTCTTCGTCGCGTCGATCACCTTCTACGGGATGTCGACCTTCGAGGGCCCGATGATGTCGCTCAAGGGCGTCAACGCGCTGACCCACTTCACCAACTGGACGATCGCCCACGTCCACGCCGGCGGGCTCGGCTGGAACGGCTTCTTCGTGTTCGGGATGATGTACTGGCTGCTCCCGCGGCTGTGGAAGACCGAGCTGCACAGCAAGAAGCTCGCGACCGCCCACTTCTGGTTCGGGCTGATCGGCATCGGCGTCTACGTGCTCAGCATGTACGTGTCGGGCGTGACCGAGGGCCTGATGTGGAAGGAGTTCGATCCGGACGGCAAGCTGGTCTACGGGACCTGGGACGAGATGGTCGGCTCGCTCGCGCCGATGTACGTGGTCCGAGCGATCGGCGGCAGCCTCTACTTGACCGGCTTCTTGGTCATGTTCTGGAACCTGTTCAAGACCTGGAAGACCCGCGCCGCGGATCTGGGCGACACCGAGGTCTCGGTCCCGGTCCGAACCACCCCCGCGCCAGCCGAGGCCGACCGCGGCTGGCACTACCGGCTCGAGGGCAAGCCGCTCGCGTTCACGCTCTGGACGACGGTCGCGGTCGCGGCCGGCGGCATCTTCGAGCTGATCCCGAGCATGGCGATCAAGACCAACGTGCCGACGATCGCCAGCGTCAAGCCCTGGACGCCGCTCGAGCTCGAGGGTCGCGACGTGTACATCAGCGAGGGCTGCGTCGGCTGCCACTCGCAGATGATCCGGCCCTTCCGCGAGGAGACGCTGCGCTACGGCGACTACGGCAAGGCGGGTGAGTTCATCTACGATCGGCCCTTCTTGTTCGGCTCGCGCCGGATCGGTCCCGACCTCCTGCGGGTTGGCGGCAAGTACCCGGACTCGTGGCACTACGACCACTTGCTCGACCCGCGCAAGCTCTCGCCCGCGTCGCTGATGCCCAGCTACGCGCACCTGGCCGAGCAGCCGCTCGACCTCTCGTCGACCAACGCCAAGATCGGCGCGCTGGCGAGCATGGGCGCGCCCTACGACGAGGACGAGATCGCCGTCGCCAGTCAGCTCGCGCAGATCCAGGCCGACGAGATCGCCAAGGGCCTGATCGACCAGGGCCTGCCCGACATCCACGACAAGAAGATCGTCGCGTTGATCGCCTACTTGCAGCGCCTGGGTCGCGATGGTCGCGGCGCGAGCGATGAATGGACGACCGAAGTCACGGTTCCGGAGATCTAGCCATGAAAGACATCCTCGCCCTCAGTGACCTCGCTTGGCTCGGCACCGTGTCGATCGTCATCTTCATGACGGTGTTCCTCGGTTCGCTGGTCTGGATGTTCAGGCCCGGTTCCAAGCAAGCCTACGCGGCCCGCTCGCAGATGCCGCTCTCCGACGACATCCCCGTCGAACCCCTGCCCCTCCGGCCCTCCTGATCCCACGCTTCACCGGAAACCCACTTCACCGGAAATCGATGATGTCCAAGATTGACGAAGTCCTCTCGCACGATTACGACGGCATCCAGGAGTACGACAATCCGCTGCCGAAGTGGTGGGTCTACCTGTTCTACGGAACGATCGTATTCGCGCTGGTCTATGTGCCCTACTACCACTTCGGTCCCGGTGGGCTGCCGCGCGAGACCTGGGCGCAGGACATGAACGCCTGGTACGCGGAGCACCCTCCGCCCAAGCTGGCGAGCGACGAAGAGCTGGCCGCGATGGCCGAAGACCCCGCGTTCGTGCAGGCCGGCGCGGCGACCTTTGCCGTCCGCTGCGCGTCGTGTCACGGGATCGACGGCGGTGGCTTGGTCGGGCCCAACCTGACCGATGACTTCTCGATCTACGGCTACGAGCGGAGCCACATCGCGCGAATCGTCTATTCCGGGACGCCGAAAGGCATGTTGTCCTGGAAAGACCAGCTCTCGATGACCGAGATCTATCAAGTCGGGTCTCATGTGCGGACCTTGCGGGGCACGACGCCCGCGAATCCGCGCAAGCCCGAGGGCGACCCGATCGTCGATTCGTCGGCGCCGGCCAAGACCCCCTGAACCTTCGAAGATTCGCGAGCTACACACACCCCGCAATGCGCCACGTCGACGACAACGAACTGCCCGAGCCGATCGAAGGCGTCACGACCATTGGCCGCGGCGGCAAGCGGGTCTGGCTCTACCCAATGTGGATCCGCGGTCGCAAGCTGACGATTCGGACGGCCGTCCACTGGCTCTTGATCGTGCTCTTGTTGATCGGTCCCTGGGTCGACATCGGCGACCACCCGGCCACGCGAATCGACATCCCCGGCCGCCGCCTCTACTTCTGGGGCATGACCTTCATGGCCACGGACGGGGCCTATCTGCTCTTCTTCGCCGGGGTCGTCATCTTCAGCGTGTTCTTGTTCACCGCGCTCTACGGGCGGGCGTGGTGCGGCTGGAGCTGTCCGCAGACGGTCTTCCTCGAGTCGTTGATCCGCCCGGTCGAGCGGCTGATCGAGGGCGACTGGATCGCCCGCCGCAAGCTCGACGCCGCGCCCTGGACGGGCTCGAAGATCGCCAAGAAGCTGACCAAGTACGCGTTTTATCTGCTCGTGGCTGGCGGCGCGGGCACGACCTTCGCGGCCTACTTCCTCGGCCGCGACGGCATCCTCCACGCCCAGCTCGACCCGCTCTCGCACCCGGCCGGGACCGCGACCTTCTTGGTCATCACCGGCTTGCTGCTCTTCGACTTCGCCTACTTCCGCGAGCAGGTCTGCCTGGTCGTCTGCCCCTACGGCCGCTTTCAGTCGGTGTTGATCGATCCCGACTCGCTGACGGTCGGCTACGACGTCGGCCGCGGTGAGCCCCGGGCCAAGCCGGCCGCCAAGGCCAAGGACCCCGCGCTCGGCGACTGCGTCGACTGTCGCGCTTGCGTCAACGTCTGTCCGACCGGCATCGACATCCGCAAGGGCGCGCAGATGGAGTGCGTCCAGTGCATGGCCTGCGTCGACGCCTGCGACCAGATCATGACCAAGCTGAATCGGCCGCAAGGGCTGATCCGGCTCGACAGCGAGCGCCGACTCCTGCGAACCAGCGCGCCGGCTTCGGCCTCGGGCTCGCTCTCGAGCGAGGGCGTGGCCGCGCGTGCGCAGGCCAGCTTCGCCCGCCGAGCCTTTCGGCCGCGCGTGATCGCCTACGCGATCGGCCTGACCGTCGTGCTGAGCCTCGCGGTGTTCTTCGTCCACGGCCGCCAGCCGGTCGGGCTCAACCTCCATCGTCAGGCCGGCGCCGCGCCCTTCGTGCAGCTGCCGGGTGAGCGGGTTCAAAACTCGCTCGAGCTGCGCATCCAAAACCGTGACAGCGTCGAGCGTCACTTCAGCGTCGAGCTCGTCGTCGACGATGGCACCGAGCTGCTGGTCCCCGGCGGCACGCTGGTCGTCGAGCCCGAGAGCACCCGACAGTTCCCGGTCTTCCTGGTCCGTCCGGTCTCGCTCGGCAGCGGCACGGTCGAGCTGCGCGTTCATGACGAGCACGAGTTCTCGGGCACCGTCGAGACCGAATTCATCGGCCGACCCGGAGCAGGCGCATGAGCACGCACGAACCAGGCAGCGCCCGCGGGCCGATCTTCGTGATCGCCGGACTCGCGGTGGTGGTCATCAGCAACGCGATCATGATCGGCATCGCCTTCTCCCAGCCCTCGATCCCGGCGACTCAGGATCACTGGGCCGAGTCGCTCGAGTGGGAGCAGGAGCTCGAGCTTCGTGCCCACAGCCACGCGCTCGGGTGGAAGGTCCGCGAGTTCGCGCGCGACGGGCAGGCGCTCGCGCTGGACATCGTCGACCGCCAGGGCCAGCCCTTGCTCGGCCTGCGTGGGAGCGTGACGCTGCGCCGGGCCGACAGCGTGAACGATCTGAGCCTCGCGTTGGTCGAGGCCAGCGAGGGCCGCTACCGGAGCGAAGGGGCGATCCCCGACGCGGGCCTCTACGAGCTGCGCGTGGCCGTGCAGGACGCCAAGGGCGAGCGCTTCGCGGCCCAGCGTTGGGTCGAGCTCGACGCGCTCGAGCCCGCGAGGGCGCCCTGACATGAGCTGGGTGGCGATCCTGGTCGCGAGCTTGCTCGGCAGCCTCCACTGCGTGGGCATGTGCGGCGGCTTCGTCGCGATGGTCGCGGGTACGGGCGCACAACGAGGTCGGCGCGAGCTCGGTCCCCTGCTCGCCTACCAGTCGACTCGCGGCGCGACCTATGTGTTGCTCGGCGCGCTCGCGGGCTTGCTCGGTGCGGGGCTCGAGCGGGGCGGCGCGCTGCTCGGGCTGCAACGGCTCGCGGGACCGCTGATGGGCGTCGCCTTGATCGCCATGGCGATCGCCTCGCTCTGGCCTCGCCGCGCGCCCGCGCCCGATCCCCTGATCTCGCTCGGCTCGCATCGCCACGAGCGAGTCGGCTTGGTCCAGCGCGCGCGGCTGCGGCTGACTCGGGCGCTGCGCGAGCGTGGGGCTCGTGCTGCGGCGGCGGCCGGACTCCTGACCGCGCTGCTGCCCTGCGGCTGGCTCTGGGCCTACCTGATCTTCGCGGCCGGCACGGGCACGCTGGCCTCGGGCGCGCTGACCATGCTCGTGTTCTGGCTGGGCACGCTGCCCGCGTTGTTCGGCGTCGGCTTGCTCGCGGGCGAGCTCGGTCGACGCCTGGGTCCTCACGCGCCGCGCTGGAGCGCGGCGTTGATGCTGACGCTCGGACTGCTCAGCCTCGCGGGCAAGCTCGGGCCCACGCACGCGCCGGCGCCCGACTCGAACGAGGCCAACGAGGCCGAGCCGAGCCAAGCCAAGCCGAGCAATCCGGTCCCGCCCCGCGACGCCCCCTGCCACTGAAGCCATGGCCACGACCACGCCTTGCGCCCACTGTGGACTCCCGGCGCCGGCGAGTCCGAGCGGGGCGCCGAGCGTCTGCTGCGCCGGCTGCAAGACCGTCTGGGAGCTGCTGCACGAGGTCGGGCTCGATCACTACTACGACCTGCGCGAGCGGATCGAAGGCGACGCGCTCGTCCCCGGCCAGACCCGCGCCGAGCAGGCCGCGGACGCGCCCGCCTTCGCCCACCTCGACGATCCGAGCGTGCAAGACGCGATCGCCGAGGGTCGCCCGGGTCGGGCCGAGCTCCACTTGGTCGGGCTCCACTGCGCCGCGTGTGTGTGGCTGATCGAGCGCCTGCCCGAGGTCCTGCCCGGCGTCTACTTGGCCCGGGTCGGCTGGTCGGGCTCGCGCGGGCGCGAGGGCGCGACGGCTCGCTTGGTCGTCGAGTGGGATCCCGCCCAGCTGAAGCTCTCGGCCATCGCCGCGTTCTTGCATCGCGCTGGCTACGAGGTTCACGCCGTCGATGCCGAGGCCGACGCCGCCGAGCGCCGCGAGCAACGGCGCGAGCTGATCCGGATCGCGGTCGCGGGCGCCTCGGCGGGCAACGTCATGCTGGTCAGCGCGGCCCTCTACGCGGGCGCGCTGCAAGACATGGACGCCGGCTGGATGCGCTTTTTCGAATGGGCGGCGCTCTTGCTCGCTTTGCCAGCGCTGACCTGGGCGGCCGTCCCCTTCTATCGAGCCGCGTGGGCCGGCCTGCGCATGGGTCGGCTGCACATCGACTTGCCGATCGCGCTCGGCTTGCTCGGCGGGTTCGCGGCCAGCGTGATCGCGACGATCACCGGCGACCCCTTCGACCACCGCGAGGTCTACTTCGACTCGGTCAGCGTCCTGGTCTTCTTGCTGCTGATCGGTCGCTGGGTCCAGCGTCGCGGCCAACGTTGGGCGCTCTCGCGGACGGATCTGATGCAGCGCCTCCTGCCCGCCCGAGCCTGGCGACTCGGCCCCGATCGTGCGCTCGAAGAGGTCGCCGCGACCGCGCTCGCGCCAGGCGAGACCATCGTCGTGCTGCCCGGCGAGGGCATCCCCGCCGACGCCAAGGTGATCGCGGGGACCAGCAGCGTCGACGCCAGCAGCTTGACCGGCGAGTCGCTCCCGCTCGCGATCGAGGTCGGCGACAGCGTGCTGGCTGGGACCCGCAACCTTCAAGGTCGGCTCGAGCTGCTCGTCGAAGCGGCTGGCGCCGCGACCCGCATTGGTTCGCTCGCCGCTCGGATCATGCAGGCCGATCGCAGCCGCGCGCCGATCCAGCGCAGCGTCGATCGGATCAGCGGGTGGTTCGTCGCGGCGGTCTTGGTCCTGGCGCTGGTCGGCGGGCTGAGCTGGTGGTTGGTCGCGCCCGAGCGCGCGTTCGGGGTCGTCGTCTCGCTGCTGGTCGTCTCGTGCCCCTGCGCGCTCGGGCTCGCGACCCCGGTCGCGCTCGCGGTCGCTCGCGGTCGCGCAGCCGAGCGCGGGATCCTGTTTGCCTCGGCCGGCGCGATCGAAGCGCTGGCCAAGGCCGACACCGCCGTGTTCGACAAGACCGGCACGCTCACCAGCGGCGAGCTGCGGGTGGTCACGGTCGCGCGCAACGGCGCCAACGAGGCCGAACTCGCGCGAATCCTGGCCGCGATCGAGGCCGAGAGCGGCCACCCGATCGGCCAAGCCCTGCGCCGTTGGGCCGAGCGCGAGGTGATCACCAATCTCGAGATCACCAAGCTCGAGATCACCAACCTCGAAGATCACCCAGGCCTCGGCCGCGAGGCCCGAGTCGAGGGATCACTCGTGCGCGTCGGCAGCGTCGGATGGTTGGGCGCCAACC
>JAMHUH010000738.1:0-2760 GCA_035904925.1 Nannocystaceae bacterium | reverse complement strand
ACGCCGACTTCCCGCTCTGGGGGCCTTTCACGCGGACGATGACGGTCCACAACCTGGGCGGCTGCGCGCTCTCGACCAGCGCCGAGCAGGGCGTGGTCGGTGTCGATGGTCAGGTCCACGGCCACGCGGGGCTCTATGTCGCGGATGGGTCGGTGATCCCGACTTCGATCGGGAGCCATCCGGTCATGACGATCTCGGCGGTGGCCGAGTGGATCGCCGAGCGCGTCGTCGCGAGCTTCGCCTGAGCGTGGCTACTTGTCGTCGAAGCGGAGCCGGAAGCGATCGGCGATGTCGTCGAGCAGCTCGGGGTCGCCGGGATCGCGGCCCGCGAACGCAGCCGCCATTCGCTCGACCAGGCGCTCGTTGTAGTCGACGATGTTGTCGACCGCCTCGTGCGAGGCCGTCGCCCCGCTCACCCACAGGTTGCTCTGGCCCTGCTGCTGCTCCATGCGCGCCAGTCCCCCTTCGCGGATCGCCTGCGAGGTCAGCTGCGGCGCGTACTTCCAGCGGGCATGGGTCAGGACCTTCACGGGCTCGGCCTCCTCGTGCTCGAGGTCGCGAAAGAGCGTGGCGATCAGCTCGGCGTCGGAGCGCTGCTTGCCCCCGTATTGGTAGCAGACATAGACGTCGGGCCGGGTCGCGGAGCGGGCTCGGGCGACCGCCGACTTGTCGCCGGTGCGCCGGGCCACGAGGAGTTGGTTGGCGTCGGTCGCCGGCCCGTCCCAGGCATGGGCGGCGTAGGAGCGAGTGTCGGCGTCGCGGAACCAGTTGCGGACCTCGACCAAGGTGGTGACGTACTCGCGCCACTCGACCTCGCCATCGACACCCCACGCGCGCCGCTCGGCCGCGGTGAAGGGGAACCAGCGCGCGGCCTCGTCGAGCGGGCCGGTCAGCACGAGGTGATCGAAGACCAGCTCGCCTTGGTTGGTGTGCACGTGAAACGCGTCGTCGCGCTCGACCGCCGCGATCTCGTGCTCGAGCCGAACGTCGAGGTGGCTGGCGAGGTGGGCCCACAGGTGCTGCCAGCCGGGGATCGGCTCGCCGACGGTCTTGCGCACGGCCGACAAGAAGAGCGAGGGCACGTTCCAGCGCAGACCATAGACGGTCGGGACCCGATCGAGCGCGCCGTAGCCCATGATCGTCATCGTTCGCATCACGAAGCGCTCGATCGCGTCGAGCCCACGCTCTCGCAGCCACTCGCGAAAGGGCCGGGCGACCTGCTCGCGCATCGGTCGGTCGTGATCGTCGAGCCCGTCGTCGGGGCAGCCGCGGATGTCCCAGGCGTGAAAGCGGTTCCAGATCAACGCGTATTTGGCCGCCTGCTTGGCCATGCCGAGCGAGGCGAGCATGCCGGAGCCCTTCACGAATTCTTCGAAGGGCACCTGTTCGCCCTCGAGGTCGCGGATGTCGTGGCGGTCGAGCGGGTGGATCTGCATGCCGGCGGCGTCCATCCACTTCTTGGTCGTGGTGTAGCCGTCGGCGACGTAGCAGGTGCCCATCTCGTGGCCGATACCTTCGTGATGGAAGGTCGAGGACTTGCCGCCGACGCGCGAGTTCTTCTCGAGCAGCGTGACGTCGGCGAAGCCCTTCTCGGTCAGCAGCTTGGCGAGCGAGAGGCCGCCTGGTCCTGCGCCGACGATGCCGATCCGCGGGGAGTTGCGCATGGTCGCGATTGTATGCCGGAGTTGGCTGCGCGAGGGTGAATTTTCGAGATACGATGACGAGAGATGCGAGTTCGTTGCAAGGCCAAGCGAGGCGTGGACCTCGTCTTGCCCTACTACGATCCCGCGGTGGGGAAACCTGCCGACGCGGTGTTCCACTTGACGGTCGGGCGTTGCTACACCGTCTATGCGCTTGGGTTGGAAGGGGCAGGCACATGGGTCTACATCGCCGATGATGCCTTCGTCGATGGGCCGCGGCGCCATCCTTTGTGCTTGTTCGATGTCGAGGATGCGGCGGTCTCGAAGTCCTGGGAGTTTGCGATTGGGCGTGATGATGGGGAACACAGGCAGATGCTTGCGCCTGCTGCTTGGTTTGCCATGAGGTGGTTCTTCAATCGTGTGGTTGATGGTGATGCAGAAGCGGTGGATGCGTTTGCGCGAATGAAGCGGAGTATCGACGGCGAGGCTCGTTGAGCCTTCGCGGACGCTGACTCTGTGGATCCTTCGCGGACGATCGTGGACTCGACGAGCGTGTTGGGTCGTGATCGCTTGGCTCGATCAGGGGGCCCAGCGAGCCAGCCATACGTCGTAGCCTCGCGGCGAGAGCCGGGTCGAGGTGCCCTTCGTCCAGATCGTTCCGTCGTCGGCGATCTCGAGGCCCGTGTGCCGACCACAAGTGTCGAGCCGGCTACGCCAGCGCACGCTGCCATCAGCATCGACCCGAGCGATCCAGGGCCGCTCGGTGCACTCGTAGGGGATGTTGTCGGTGCCGGGAGGATCGTCGATCGTCGCGCCCCAGTAGGGTTCGGCGCCCGCGACCACGAACCCACCCTCGGGATGGGCGACGATGGAGGGACGCCAGATCACGTCCAGCACGGGAGCCTCGACCCGCTGGTGTCGATGCGACCAAAGCAGGACCCCACTCGTCGAAAGCGCGCTCAGCTCGTAGTGCTCTTGCCCGGCCACGAAGAGCAACGAAGCGTCGAAGGCCAGCGCCCCAAGGGGCTGGTCGAGCTGAAAGCGGATGAAGGGATCGGCGGCGTCGGGCCACTGAAGCACGCGGCCTTGGTCGTCGATCAGCCACCCGACCCCGTCGCGG
>JAMHUH010000737.1:0-18171 GCA_035904925.1 Nannocystaceae bacterium | reverse complement strand
GAGCAAGGTCGGGTAGACCATCGCCGTGCCGAGGCCGAGCAAGACCGCCGCGCCCGCGAAGGTCGCGAAGCCCTGCGCGACCACGACCAACACGATCGCGATCGCCTGCAAGAACATCCCACTGGCGATCAGCCACTTGCGACCGACGCGATCCGACCACGCGCCCGTGAAGAGCTGGGCGAGCCCCCAGGTGGCCGGATAGATGGCCGCGAGCGCGCCGATCTGCTCGAGGGTCATCGCGGCGGCGGCGAAGAGCATGGGAAAGAGGCCCCAGGCCATGCCGTCGTTGAGGTTGTTGACCAAGCCGGCCTGGGTGACGCTCGACAGCTCGCGGTCGCGCAGCGTGGTCCGCCAGAACACCTCGCGGGCGGAGGGCGGGGGCTCGAGGATCGTTTCGCTCGCCGCGAGTCGAACCTCGACCGCGACATGGCCTCGAGTCTCGCGCACGACCAGCGCGCTGAGGCCGAGGCCGATCGCGACGAAGCCGACGCCCAGCCAGAAGGGCTCGGGTCGCAGGCCGTAGCGGGCGGCGATCCAGCCGGTCGCCAGCGCGCTGCCAGCCACCGCGAAGTAGCCGGCGAATTCGTTGAGCCCCATGGCCAGGCCACGCCGCTGCGGCCCGGCCAGATCGATCTTCATGATCACGGTGGTCGACCAGGTCAGGCCCTGGCTGACGCCGAGCAGCAAGTTGGCGACCAACACCCAGGTCCAGCTCGGCGCCCACATCAACATGAAGGGCACGGGCGTGGCGATCAGCCAGCCCGCGACCAGCACGGGCTTGCGACCGAAGCGGTCGCCGAGCCGACCGGCGAGGTAGTTGGTCAGCGCCTTGCTGAGCCCGAACACGACGATGAACGAGAGCACCGCGCTCTTGGCCGCGAGCGCGAACTCCTGCTCGGCGATCGCCGGCAAGATCGAGCGCTCCATCCCGATCATCGCGCCGACGAAGCCGTTGACCACGACCAGCAGCGCGAATTGGCCGAGGTTGGCCCGGATGCCCAGCTTGGGGGCACGCGCTTCGATCTCGACCACGGGTGCTTCCTAGCCCCGGCTGCCCGGCCACGCTACTTCTTGGGCCCGACCAGGGTGCGCAGCGTCGCGCGGGTGACCACGTCGCCCTCGCGATCGCGCATGACCACGGGCACGAGCACCTCGCGTCGCTCGGCGCCGCGCGGCATCTCGAACTCGGTCTGCGCGCTGATCGTCCCGCGGGCCTTCTTCACGTACTCGAGCTCCATGCCAGCGACGATGAAGCGCGCGTCGTCGGGCAGCGAGTAGGCCAGCGCGAGGTTGCCGGTCATCTCGGCCAGGTTGGCCAGCGCGATCGCGTGGACCGAGGTCAGGTGGTTGCGGACGCGCCAGCGATCGTGGAGCTCGACCTTGGCGTAGTCGCGGCGCAGCTCGATCACCTGCGCGCGCACGCTGCCGGTGTAGGGGGCCATGAGCCCGACCAGACGCGAGAACGCTCGCTTGCCGCCCGGCAGCGGCGCGAGCCGATCCCAAGTGTCGCGGATGAGGTTGGAGTTGCCTCCGAGGAGCTTGTCGGCGAGTGCCATGGATTCATGCCTTTCGTGCGTCGCTCAGCTCGCTCGCGCGAGCCTCGTGCGCGGCCAAGGTCGCGGCGAAGCGCTCGACGATCGCTCCGGCCGGCTCGACCGCGTGGATGCCCGCCACGCTGCGGCCGGCTTGGAAGTAGTCGCGGTAGCTGGTCCCGCGCAGCGAGGCCTGCTTGAGCTGCCAGAGCGAGCGCAGCGAGTAGTAGGTGCGCATCCAATGCTTGGCCTTGGAGTGCTGGAGCAGGCGCTTGGCGATCGGTCCGGCCTTGGTCCCGACCGCGCGGACGTAGGCGGTCTCGATCACCGCGACCGGCACGCCCGAGATCCGCTCGGTCAGCACGATGTCGTCGGCCTCGGCCGCGACGATCGCTTGCTTGTAGTCCGCGTGGGCCTTGCACTCGCGCGCGGCGATGAAGCGGGTGCCCATCTGCACGGCCGCGTAGCCGAGGTCGAGCATGTCGACGAAGGTCTGCTCGTCCCCGACGCCGCCGGCACAGACGAGCGGCACGCCGAAGGGCGCGAGCTCGTCGTAGAGCGCCCGAGGATCGCGGGCGCCCGCGTGGCCGCCCGCCCGGGCGTTGACGCAGATCAGCCCGTCGACGCCCGCGTCGATCGCCCGCTGGGCCCACTTGCGCTCGGTGACGTCGTGATAGACCACGCCGCTGCGCGCATGGACGAGGTCGACGACCCAGCGTGGGTTGCCGAGCGCGGTCACGAAGAAGCGGACGCCTTCGTCGAGCGCGACCCCGATCCACTTGCGCATGCGATCTTCGTAGACCTTCGAAGACTGCTCGACGATCGCGTTGAAGCCGATCGGCTTGTCGGTGAGTCGATGGATCGCGCGCAGGCCCTCGCGCAGGTCGTGGCCGTGCACGTAGATCATCGAGAGCGGCTGAACGATGCCCATGCCGCCCGCGGCCGAGACCGCGGCGACCAGCTCGGGGTTCGAACAGGGGTACATCGCGCCGCAGAGCAGCGGAACCTCGATGCCGGCGTGGGCGAGGAATTGTCCGCGGCGATCGGTCGGGGTCTCGGACACCGGGAGTTTTTACGTCGGGACGCGCTCGCTCGCCAGGGCTCGACCGCTCACTCGTCGGGCTCGTCGGGCTCTTCTTGCGGGCGCTTGGGCGAGTCGGGCAGGTCGACCAGCTCGTCCTCGCCCTCGTCGCGGATGATCATCACGCGGCCGGAGTCGCGCTCGTTCGACTTGGGCGGCGGCTCTGGTGCTTCGTCCAGCGGCTCGTAGGCCTCGTCGAGCTGCTTGGCGAGGACCTCGGGGCTGCCGAATTCGAGCGCGACGATCAGCTTGCCGGCGCTCGGCGGCAGCAGCCAGGTCCCGGTCTCGGCTCGCAGGCAGTCCTCGACCCGCTCGTCGCTGACGGCGATCGGGTCGACCTTGGCCTCCACGACGCGGCCGCGATCGTCGACCTCGAGCTCGAGCCGCCAGCGGCCGGCGAAGGGCAGGTCCTCGGCTTGGAGTCGCTCGGCGAGCGGGCGCAGGCACTCGGCGATGGTCGGGTGGTGGCCGTTGAGCAGCTCGCGGACGACGTCGGGACCCCAGGGCCCTTCGACGCTCGGCTGGCCGAAGCGGACGGTGCCGCCGATCTCGAGCTCGAGCCCGCGATCGAAGCTGGTCAGCTGATCGCCGACGAACTCGAGCTGGTCGGCGCGCACGCACGCGACGGGCGGATGCGCGGCGATCAGCTCGAGCTCCTCACCGAGCTCGAGCGCGAAGCAGCGCCGCTCGTCCCAGTCTTGCCCGAGTGCGGCGATCTCGAAGGGCGCGATGACCTCGGCGGCCAAGTTGCCGTCGGTCCAGCGCAGGTCGCTGCCGGTGAGCAGGCGATAGGGCCCCTCGGGCTCGCGCCAAACCTCGCCGACCGACTCCCTCTCGTCGGCGTCGCCGGGCTCGTCGACAATCGCCGCCGCGAGCTCGCGCAGGCTCGCGACTTCGTCGGCCTTGGTCACGGTCTGGATGTGTTCGGCGCAGGCGTTGCTCATGCTCAGCCCGACGTCTTCACCGCCGGCGTCATCGAGCCAGGCGTAGCTGCCCTCGGCGTCGCGAAAGAGCAGCTGGCCGGTCGGCTCGAGCTCGATCTGTGCGGCCGGATCCCAAGCGAGGCCGACCGCGTCGTCGGGCACGGGCACCAGCGCCCGCAGGCCGTCGGCATCGATCGCCCGCCAGTGGCTCGCCTCGCCGGGGCTCGGCATCCCGCCCGGCTCGAGCGGCTCGCTGATGCGGGCGCCGGCCGAGACGCGAAAGAGCCCGGCCTCGCCGAGCGGCTCGAGCTCGAGCGGGCGCGTGATCACCTGCGCGAGGTGGGCGACCGGAACGTAGAAGAGCATGCGCAGGTGGCTGATCCCCGCGAGCGGCTGGCCGCAGCCGAGCTCGCTCTCGTCGGCGAGGTCGTTGGTCAAGGCGACGAAGTCGCCGCTGACCCCGATCACCCGCATCGCCCGAGCGCGCGGCAGCGCGTCGCCGCGGGCGGCGAGCGGCGGCGCGGGCAAGTCGAGCGCCCAGCTCGACGACTCGAAGCTCGGCGAGGCGTAGAGCCGGGCGCCAGCGAGCAGCGCCACGCGGCCGCGAAGGTGCTCGGGCGCCGGCTCGATCACGACGAAGGTGCCGGTCTGCGAGAGCGAGTCGATCGGCGCGCCCACGTCCTTGGGCTTGCAGGCGATCAGCCCGAGCGCGGCGAGTACGAACGAGATCGATCGCGCGGTCACGGGCCTGGTCTACCACGGCTCGTGCGAGCGAGCGCAGCCCTTCGCAGAGCCGAATTGTCGCGCGAGGCCGCTTCGTGCGACGAGCTGTCATCGCAGTCGATTTGGTCGCGACTGGTCGCCGCCGACTCGGTTCAGCCCCTACTCGCCACCGCGTGCGAGACGGCCACCGAAAGCCGTGATGAGCGAGCGGAGGCGAAGTGAACAGGCGCGAAGCGCTTGCGGGGTGGGGGCCCCGTGACGAGCTTGCTCGGCACGGGGGAGGGCGGCGGAACGCCCTCTCGAAACTAGCTGAACAGAGCCGGATGGATTGGATCCCAATCCATCCGGCTCTGTTCAATCGCCGTAGTTGATCGACTCGAGCGGACGCAATCCGCTCGCTTGCCAGGCGACGGGGCCGCTGACCAGCGCGCAGACCAAGAGCGCGATCAGAGTCGGGATCAGCATGTCGAGCCCGACGAAGGCGACCGGCAGGCGATCGATCATGTAAATCTCGGGGTCGAGTTCGAAGCGCGCCCACGCGATCAAGACCAAGCTCGCGGCGCCGAGCAGCAAGCCCGTCGCGGCGCCGAGCAACCCGGCGGCCAACCCGACCCCCTCGAAGCACCAGAAGATCTGTGAGCGCCGAGCGCCGATCGCCGCGAACACGCCGATGTGGCGGCGCTTGCCTCGGACCAAGACCAAGAGCGCCGCGACCAGCGAGCTCGACGCGACCACGACGATCAACCCGAGCACCAGGACCAGCAGCGCCTTGACCTGACGGATGATCGAGAGCTGCTCGGAGCGCTCGAACCAGCTCGCGGCGCGGTAGTGGGGCGGGCGGCCCTGTGAGGTCCTCGGCTCGTCGAACTTGGCCGCCATCTCGGTCGCGATCGGCATCGCGGCGCCGATCCGTGGGTCCTCGAGCTCGATCTCGATCCCGCTCGCGCGCAGCTGCCCGAACACCAGCGCCTGCGCGGCGGTGATGTGGACCAGGACCAAGGTCGCGTCGAATTCGGCGAAGCCGGTCTCGAGCAGGCCGAGGACCTCGAACTCGCCGAAGTGCGGCCGATCCTCGACCCCCGAATTCGGCCGAATCGCCTCGGGCACGACCACGCGCACGCGATCTCCGACGCCGACGCCGAGCCGGCGGGCGAGCCGATCGCCGAGCACGATCCCGGCCGATTGCCGGGACCCCGCGGGCCGCAGCGAGCTTTGCAGATCGCCGACGCTGAACAGCTCGGCGATGCCCGAGAACGCGGCCGCGCGCTCGGGCTCGACGCCTTTGATCGTGACGATCACCGGCTCGCTCGCGTTCGCGTCTTCGAGGTCTTGGTCTGCGTCGGGATCGGATGGGTCGGCGGCATCCCGGACCGCGACCGCCATGCCGACCCCGAACACGAAGGGCGAGGCGGCACGGATCCGCGGGTCGGCCACGAGCGCGTCGGCGAGCTGATCGTACTCGTAGAAGTCGAGCCCGTACTTGCTGATCATCGCGTGGCCGTTGAGCCGGGCCATCGATCGGATCAGCTCTTGCTCGACGCCCGAGGCCACGCCGAGGACCACGAACAAGCTGGCGACGCCGAGCGCGAGCCCGAGCACCGCCACGACCAGCAGGGTGCGCAGCCAGCAGACCAAGCTCGCGATCGACCCGATCAAGAGCGCCAACCACACCAGCCCGAGCAGCAGCGGCGAGCTCGATCCGATCCAGCCGAGCGTCAGCCCACCGACGATCGCTCCGCCGAGCCCGAGCCCCCGCGCCCAGCGAGCCGAGGCCCGCGCCCGGTCCTCGCGGCGAAGCATGCGAGCGGCGACCTGGGCGGCGAAGCTCATCGAGGCGAGCCGAGCCTACTCGTAGCGCAGGCCCTCGACCGGCCGGAGTCGAGCCGCGCGCAGCGAGGGCGGGATGGTGGCGATGAAGCAGAACACCAGCGCGAGCCCGAGGATCCAGGCGATCTGGACCAGGCTGATCTCGACCGGCAATTCCTCGATGAAGTAGACCTCGGGGTCGAGGGTGTAGCCGTAGAGCTGGACCAGCCAGCACATGACCAAGCCGAAGGCCACGCCCGCGAGCGAGCCCGCGAGGCCGATGGTCATGCCGGTGACCTGGAAGATCCGCGCGACCTGGGGCCCGGTCGCGCCCATCGACATGATGATGGCGACGTCGGGCGTGCGCCGGATGACCATCGTCCACAGGGCCGAGAGCACGTTGAAGCTGGCCACGAAGATCACCAGCGAGAGGATCACCGTGATGATGTTCTTCTGCGTGCGGATCGACGAGAACAGGTTCTCGTTGAGCTTTTGCCACTCGAGGATCGAGTACTCGGCCCGGCGCGGATCGGGGTTGAGCCCGGCCCGGATCAGCGCGCCGACCTCGGGCGCGAGCGCCTGGTCGCGCAGGCGCAGGTCGACGCCCGAGACGATGTCCTTGCCGCGGAACTTGAAGCGCTGCAGCTCCTTGATGTCGACGTAGACCAGCCGGCTGTCGTACTCCTGAAAGCCGGCCTGGAACACGCCGGCGATCACGTAGTAGACGAACTTGGGCGCCTCGCTGTGATCGAAGGTCGCGCCCGGATCGACCAAGCGGACCATGTCGCCCTCGCCGATCTGCAGCTCGCGGGCGAGCCCGACCCCGATGAACATGGTCGGCAGGTTGGAGCGGTCGGCGTCGTTGGTCGCGACCACGACCTCGAGCTGCTCGGGCGGATCCTCCCAGGTGTCACGATCCTCGCGCCCCGGGCCGAGCCGGAAGGGGTCGTCCTGGTGCTCGCGGGCGTTCCACTGCTGGATCGCGGCGTCGTACCAGTCGGCGCCGCGTGGGTCGGGCGTGTCTTGGATGACCGGCGGCAGCTCGTCCTGCGGACGATCGGGCACCGGCATGAGCTCGTAGTCGCTGCGCAGATCCGTGAGCGGGATCGGCCGACCGCTGCCGCGGGTGAGGTGGTCGGGCAGGTCGATCACTTGCGCGGCGGTCTCGGGCTCGATGCCCTTGACCAGCACGCTGGCGAGCTTGACGTCGACGCCTCGATCGCCGCGGTCGTGAGGCGCGAGCGCCATCGCGTAGTAGACGAAGGGGCTGGCGCCATCGACCCCGTCGAGCGTGCGCAGCCAGGCTTCGAAGCGGCGGTACTCGGAGATGCCGTAGGCCCGGGTCACGTTGATGTGGGCGTAGACGCCGAGCACCCGGCGCTCGAACTCGTGCTGAAAGCCGGTCGCGACCGACTGCACGACCAGCAGCGCGGCGACGCCGAGGACCACGCCGATGATCGAGGTCGTGCCGAAGACCGAGAAGCGCTGGCTGATCAGCATCAGCAGGCCGAGGAAGCTGGCGCCCGCGACGTAGAAGACCAGGCCGATCCGCAGCGGCTTGAACATCGCCATCTGCTCGGGGTTGGTGCGGTCGACGATCTGCTCGAGCCCGAGCAAGGCCGCGATGCCGAGCACCGAGGTGACCCCGAAGATCACCAGCCAGACCTTGCCGCGTCGCCAAAAGGGGATGAGCACGACGGCAGTGAGGCCCGAGAGCAAGCCGATGCCGGCACCGACCGCCACGCTGCCGAGGCTGGCTGCCGCGATGTCGGACTTCATGTCGTCGGCCGAATCGTCTCGCTGGCTGCGACGGATGATCCGCAGCCCGACCATCCGCTCGTAGCCGGTGAACCCGACCAACACGAGCCGCAGCGCGAGCAGGCAGAGCGCGATCCCACCCGCCCAGGCGAGGGCTCGAGCCCAGCTCGGACCCTCGGTCCAGAGCGCCAACGGCGTCGTGAGCGCGAGCGCGTAGAAGACGAGAAGGGCGGGGTGTTCGCGGATCTCTCCACCCTGTACCAGCGATCGCCATCGGCTCGGTCGGGCGGACTTCATGAAGCGAGCGGACGCTACTTCGGGGCTGTCGGACGGTCAAATCGCGCGCCCGGCATGGTGCGCGCGGTCCAGATGTGGCGAGGCGCGCTCGTTCGATCTCCTACGATCCCCGCGATCTCCGAGCGGTTTTCGCAGAGCAGGTCGATTCGCGTCGCATTCGGTCGGCTTGGCGAACGCTGAATCCTTGACAGCAAAACCGGGCGCGGGCTACGCTCGCCGCGATTCTCCTCCCGGAGCACTCATGCCGCGAAGGTTACTTTGCTCATTCGCTCTGGTGGCCACCTTCCTCGTGTCGTCGGAGGCGCACGCAGGGAAGTACGATGTCGATCTGACTCCGCTCGGTCAGGTCAACGACGACGGGACCATCACTCAGGACTTCACGGGCTTTCGGTCGCTTGCGTCCGAGGTCGGTGTGTTGATGGCGCCCAAGCCGGTCGACCCGGCGGACTCGCTCGGCCTGTCCGGCTTTGCGGTCGCGGCGGACATCAGCATCAACTCGCTCACCTCGGGTGCGGACTACTGGAAGAAGACCGCGAACGGGCCCAGCAACTTCGCGCCGAGCCTTCAGGTGCTCGGGCGCAAGGGCTTGTGGCCGGGGCTCGAGGTCGGCGCTGGCGCGACCAAGCTGTTCGACAGCCGGATGTGGACCATCTCGGGCTACGGCAAGTTCGCCTTGCACGAGGGCTTCCACCACATCCCGATCCCTGCGATCGCGCTGCGTGGCATGTTCTCGCGCTTGCTCGGTTCGAAGGACCTCGACATCACGACGATCTCGGTCGACGCCTCGATCTCGCACGTGTTCGGGATCGGTCGAACCTTCAGCCTCACGCCCTACGCCGGCTACCAAGCGCTCTTCGTGCTGGCCAAGACCGGCATCATCGACTCGACCCCAGGTGACGACGAGTACACCGAGGGTCCGGTCGCTTGTGCGAACGGCGTGCCCGACTGCTTCGTGCAGGGCGAGTTCGTGTTCCGCAAGCAGGACGTGATCCTCCGCCACCGGCCCTTCGTCGGCATGCGCTTCATCTTCAGCGTCCTGCGGATCGGCGTCGAAGCGATGTTCGTGCCCGGCGGCAGCAGCAAGTCCGACATCGACGTCGGCGGCATGACCCAGACGGCGATCGACACGTCCAAGCTCCAGCAGCAGTACACGATCTCGTTTGGTCTCGACTTCTAGGCGGGGGATACACACCGGTGATCATTGCCTGCCCCGAGTGCACCAAGCCCTTCGAAGTCGAAGACAGCGAGATCGCACCGCTCGTCCAGATCGAGTGCCCGCACTGCGTCTTTCGGATGATCCTCGACTTCGAGGCGGCGAATGACGCCTCGCTGATCGAAGCGGGCATGCAGATGGCGCAGGGGTTCAGCAGCGAGGCCGAGTATCGGACGGCGGTCGGTGCTGGCGAGGTGAGCCTGAGTTCGAGCCCGGCGCCGCGGCTCGCGGCCGTGGCCGAGCCTGCGCTCGAGCCCGAGCCCGAGCCTGCGCTTCAGCCCGAGCCCGAGCCCGAGCCGCGCTGGACACCCGAGCCGCGAACGCCTCCGGTGCAGCCCGCGAGCGAGAAGCCGCCGGTCCGCCAACCTCCGGTCTCGTTGCCCGAGCCCGAGCCCGAGCCCGAACCCGAGAAGCCGCCGGTTCGCATTCACCGAGCGACCTTCGAGCCCGCGCCCGAGCCTGCGCCGACCGAGCCCCGGCCGGCCGAGCCCCGGCCGGCCGAGACGCCGACCTTCGTCCCCGAGAGTCGATCGCGCCCCACGTTGATCGCCGTCTCGGCGCCGCCGCCGGCCTTGCGGCCACCCGTGCGTCCTGCGGAGCCCGAGGGCGACGTCGAGGTCGACTTGGTTGACATGGACTCTGGCGATCGCGAGCCCGTGCTGCCCAGCCCGGATGCCCGGCATACGCCGCCGCACACGCCTCCGATCGTCCCGCCGGTGGCGCGACCCGAGATCGAGGAGCCCAGCCGGCCCGCCGCCGACTCGCAGTCGAAGCCGATCGAGCGCTCGCCCGTCGCGGCGCTCGACGACTCGATCAAGCCCGTACCCAAGCCGAGCGCGCTCGGCACCGTGCTCAAGGTGCTGCTGCTCTTGCTGCTGCTCGGCGTCGCCGGCGTGATGGTCTGGTCGCTGATCGAGACCAGCAGCCCGAACCCCTTGCCGATGCTGCAAGAAAAATTCGGGATCTCGCTTTAGCCCCGAGGGCTTGCCGACGACGAGCGCGTCGCCCAACCTGCCGAGGTGGGGCGGGTGAGCGAGCGAGTCGACGACGCCCATCGGCTCGCTCGTCGACTCGCGGTCTTGCCCGAGCCGGCGATGCGAGTCGCGGCCTTGTGCGAGCGTCTACTCGCCTGCGAGCCAGCCGAGGCCGCGTGGTTGCTCGACGCGCTGGCGACCGCAGGTCGAGCCGGCGGGCCTCCCTATGACGTCAGCTTGCTCGCGGCGATCGAGCTCGCGGGCAGCGAGCGGCTGACCTACGCGCAGCGCCGAGCGATCTACGAGGCGGCCGAGCGGCTCGGGCTCGAGGCCTGCAAGGAGCTCTTGTTCTCGTCGGCGCCCTCGGCCCTCGATCGTGACGCCGCGGCTCCGCGGCCGCTGACTCCGGGCACGCGGCCCTTGACGCTCGGCGAGCGCAAGAGCCTCGCGCGCAGCTGGAAGCGCGACGTGCTCGAGCGTCTGCTGGTCGATCCCCACGTCGACGTCATCGAGCTCCTGCTCGCCAACCCACGCCTGACCGAGGACGACGTGCTGCGGATCGCGACCGCGCGCCGAGCCAGCGCCGGCGTGCTCGAGCTGGTCATGAACGCTCGCCGCTGGAACGTGCGCGCTCGAGTTCGTCAGGCGCTGCTGCGCAACCCCAAGCTGCCCGAGGCGAACGCGCTGCGCTTGGTCGGTCTGTGCAACCGAACCGAGCTGCGGGTGCTCGCGACCGATCCTGCGCTGCCGACCAGCATCGTCGCCGCCGTTCGGCGTCGCCTGGTGCCGCCCTCTTGAGCTCTCGAGCCCGAGAACGAGTGAACCGCCGACCCTGGTGTGGGGGGGGCGGCGGTTCGCGGCGCTTCGCGGCGCTTCGGTCGAGCTTGGCTCAGCCGGGGCGGGCCTTCTCGGCGTCGGGCTTGTGCGGGGTGACGTCGATCTCGCCCGCGGGCTTGTCGGCGTCGGCCTCGTCGTCCTCGTTGATCGCCTTCATCTCTTTCTTGAAGCCCCGGAGCATCTTGCCGACGCTCGAGCCGAGCTGCGGCAGCTTGGAGGGCCCGAAGATCAGCAGGACGACGAGGAGGACGACCGCGATCTCTGCCGGACTGAAGCCGAGAAGCATGGGGTCGAAGGTAGTCTTGATTCGCACGCTTTGCTAGCGTGCCACCGATGCACCCGCTCACACCGCGCGCGCGTGGGCGGCTGTCCCGCGCGATGGCCCTCGTGCTCGTCCTGCCTGCGACCGCACAGGCGGGGCCGGGTGACGACAGCGAAACGCCCACGCAATTCGATCGCCGTGGCAAGCAACAGATCGGCGCGAGCTGGGATCCCGCTCGCGCGGTCTGGGCCGACGAGGGCGGGCGAATGCAGGTCCGTGGTGACCGGCCCGAGGGCGCGTCGGTCCACGTCGCCTACGCGAGCCCGGTCGTGCAGTGGGACGCCGACCTGCGCGACAGCTTGGCGGCCTTCGAGCAAGACCAGTTCGCCGAGGTCGCGCCGCGCAAGACGATCGTCGACGAGCCGCCCGAAGAGTGGATGCGCTCGCTCGCGCTGCCCGATCTTCCAGTCCGCTGGAACGCCAAGACGATCGAGTACCTGCGCTTTTTCAAGGAGGACCCCAAGGGCCGCCGAATGATCGCGGCCTGGCTCAATCGGATGGGTCGCTACGAAAAACGGCTGCGCACGATCCTGCGCGAGGCCGGCGTGCCCGAGGACTTGGTCTACGTTGCGATGGTCGAGAGTGGCTTCGATCCGGCGGCGCGCTCGGGCGTCGGCGCGGCCGGCATGTGGCAGTTCATGGAGCCGACCGGCCGGGTCTACGGGCTCGACACTGCCTACTGGACCGACGATCGGCTCGACTTCGAACGAGCCAGCTTCGCGGCCGCCACCTACTTCGCCGATCTCCACACCCGCTTCGGCTCGTGGGAGCTGGCGCTCGCGGCTTACAACGGCGGCTACGGGCTGGTCGTGCAGTCGATCCGGGCCAACAACACCAACAACTTCTGGGCGCTGGCCGAGATCGAGAATGGCCTGCCCGAGCAGACCAGCAACTACGTGCCCAAGATCCTCGCGGCGGCGATCGTCGGCCACAACCGCGACGTGTTCGGGGTCGAGGGCAAGCCCGACGGCGCGCGCGAGTCGATCGACGTCGCGGTCCCGGCCGGGACCACGCTCGACGATCTCGCGGCCGCGCTCGAGCTCGAGCCCAAGCTGCTCGCCGAGCTCAACGCCAACTACCTGCGCGGCCGAGTCCCGCCCGAAGGTGGGCCCTCGCCGGTCCGGATCCCGATCGCCGCTCACGCTCGCTTCACCGCGCTCGGCGAGACCTGGCGCGCCGACGACCAAGCCTGGACGACCTTCGAAGTCTGGCTCGGCGACGACCTCGAGAGCATCGCGCTGGCCCACGGCATCACCGAAAAGCAGCTGCGCAAGCTCAACGACATCCACGACAGCGGCGAGATCGTCGGCGGCACGGTGTTGGTCGTGCCCACGCCCGATCCGGCCAACGCGACCAAGCTGGACCTGCCGCCCTTGGTCGCGGTGCCCGAGCTCGCGCTGCCCAAGCATCACCAGCTGGTGTTCTTTCGCGTGACCCGGGCGACCAGCGAGCAAGCGGTCGCCAAGGCCTTCGGCGTGGCCTGGTCGCAGGTGGTGGCCTGGAACGACCTCGATCCGCACGCGCGCCTCGTCGATGGTCAGTACCTGCAGATCATCGTGTCCGAGGGCTTCGATCCGGCCCTGGCCAAGGTCCGCGCGCGCACGCTCGCGCAGGTCCGCAAGGTCGTGCGCGGGACCGTCGAGCACGTCGACGCGCTGCTGGCCGAGCGCGAGCTGGTCCGGCGCGGCTACAAGGTTCGCAAGGGCGACACGCTGGCCAAGATCGCCAAGGCCTTCGAGCTCTCGCTCGGTTCGCTCGCGCGGATCAACGCGGTCCCGCGCGAGCACACGGTCGAGCCGGGCGACGTGCTCGTGCTCTACGTGCCCAAGAGCCTGACCAAGGGCACACAAAAGCCGCCCAAGCCACGCGCGACCACGCTGACCAGCGAGCTCGCGCTCGCGCAGGAGCTGGCCGACGACGACGCGCCCAAGCCCAAGTCGAGCAAGCCCAAGTCGCGCGAGGCGTCGACCGCCGAGACCTCCAAGCTGCCCGGGCGCAAGTGATGGCCAGGGTCGAGCACGACAAACGAGACGAGCTCGAGCTCGACGTCGAGGCGGCTCAGGCTCGGGTCCTGGACGCGCTCGCTCGGCTCGCGCCGCTCGAGCACGAGTGGGTGCCGCTCGAGCGCGCGGGCGATCGCAGCCTGGCCGAGTCGGTCCACGCTCGCGGGCCGCTGCCGAGCGCGCCGCTGAGCATCATGGACGGCTACGCGCTGCGCAGCGGCGATCTTCGGGCAGGCGAAGCGGGCCAAGCAGGCCAAGTAGGCGAGGGGCCGCGGGTGCTGGCGCTCGCGGGCGAGAGCGCGGCGGGCCACCCCTCCCAGGCCACGCTGGCGCCCGGGACCTGCGTGCGGATCTCGACGGGCGCCCAGATCCCGCTCGGCGCCGACGCGGTGGTCGCCCAAGAAGACACGCGCCGACTCGGCGACGCGATCGAGTTCTCGGCGTTGGCGCGCGACCAAGTCGCGCCCGGTCGGTGGATCCGAGCGATCGGCAGCGACGTGGGCGAGCACGAGCTGCTGCTCGCGCCCGGCAGCGAGCTCGGGCCGGGCGAGCTGGCCTTGCTCGCCGCTTGCGGTCATGTCGAGCTGCCCGTGTTCGCGCGGCCCAAGGTCGCGATCTTGGCCAGCGGCGACGAGCTGGTCGCGATCGGCGAGACCCCGGGGCCCGGCCAGATCATCAGCACCAACACCTTGATGTTGAGCCGCCAGATCCTCGCGGCGGGCGGGCGGCCGATCGATCTCGGCCGCGTCGCCGATCGGCCCGAGGCGCTCCGCGCTGCGATGCTGCGAGCGCTGGCCGAGGCCGACCTCTTGGTCGCGACCGGCGGGATCTCGGTCGGCGATCACGACCTGGTCTTGCCTTGCCTGCGCGAGCTCGGGGTCGAGCTGGGCTTTCGCCGGGTCCGGCTGCGCCCGGGTCGGCCCGCGACCTTCGGTTTGCTCCCGCGCAGCGAGCCGAACACCAACCCCTTGCCCGTGCTCGCGCTCCCGGGCAACCCCGGCAGCACCCTGGTCGCCTTCGAATTGCTCGCGCGGCCGCTGCTGCGCGCGATGTTGGGCCTGCCGCGGCGGCGCTGGTTTCGGCGGCGGATCGAGCTCGAGCTCGCGCGTCCGCTCGAGGGCGATCGCAAGCGCGACCACTATGTCCGCGTCCAGATCGATGATCGGGGCCTCGGCGTGCCGCTCGATCGCCAGCTCTCGGGTGCGCTGCGTTCGATCGCCGACTGCGACGCGCTCGCGATCGTCCCGGCGGGCCGCGATCGGACCGAGGTCGGCGAGCGGCTGCAGGCGCTGCTGCTTCGCTGACCCTTCTCTGATCTGGACGCCAACGAACTCATGACCCGCATCCTCGACTGCCAAGTGACCGAAGCCGACATCGGCGAGCGTGCGGACGTGGTGCTCGGCCGGCGGATCGTCGGCCTCTCGCGTCGTCAGGCTCGCGCGATCGGCTTGGCCGGCAAGCTGCGGATCGATGGCCAGCGCCAGCCGCCTTCGGCTCGGGTCGCGCTCGGACAGTCGCTGACGATCGAGCTCGACGACGCCGAGTCGGACGCGACGCTCGAGCTCGAGCCGCTCGCCCTCACCGACGACTTCGTCTACGTGTTCAAGCCGCCGGGCGTGCACACGGTCGCGCTGACCCCCGATCAGTCGGGCGTGCTGGCGACCGCCGTCGCGGCGCGCTGGCCCGAGTGCGCGCTGGCGTCGGAGGACCCGCGCGAAGGTGGTGCGATCCACCGCCTGGATTTCCCAACCTCGGGCGTCGTCGCGTTCGCGCGCAGCCGCGAGGTCTGGCAACGCGCGCGTGCAGGCTTTGCCGAGGGTCGGATCAGCAAGCACTACTTGGCGGTCTGCCATCGTGGCGGCGAGCCGTGGCCGCCCGAATTGCCGAGCGGGGGCTTGCGGGGCTGGATCGAGCCCGCACAGGTCGCAGAGCCGAGCGCCGCCGATCCTGCGCTGGCCCGACTGCTCGCCGATCGGCGGGTCCTCGCGCACTCGCCAGTTCGCATTCGCGCCCCCTTGGGCCGCGCAGACACGACCGGCCGCGTGGCCGTTCGCCTCGACGGACGCCGAGCCAGCAGCGTCGTGCAGCCGCTCGCCGAGTCGAACCAGCCTGCTGGACTCGATCACGCGAGCGAGTCCGCGGGGGGCGAACCAGCGCCTACCTGGTTGGTCCGGATCGGGCTCGAGTCCGGGCTGCGTCACCAAGCCAGGGTGCATCTGGCGTGGATTGGGCTCCCGATCGTGGGTGACATCGACTACGGTGGCGAGGGCGAGCGAACTCGGCCACCCCAGGTCATCCGTCTGCACGCGTTCGTGCTCGATCTGTCAGCGCTATTTCCAACCGAACAAGCAATGGTCGCGCTCCCCGAACCCGATTTTTGGCCCCAATCATGAGCCGCGACCGATCACCCACGCGTGGTATCGTGTCGACGATGCGCGTCCGCTACTTCGGCGACACCGACGTCGGCTTGAAGCGCTCTCACAACGAGGACGCTTTCCTCGCCGACCCCGACCTCGGCGTCTTCATCGTCTGCGACGGCGTCGGTGGGCGAGCCCGCGGCGAGGTTGCCAGCCGTGAGGCCGTCGACTTCATCTGGGAGTGGTTCAAGCGCGAAGAGCCGACGCTGGTCGCCGCGCGCGAGCACAGCCGCGACGCCGAGACCGTCGCCAAGCTGTGTCAGATCATGCGCGGCGCGATCCAGAACGCGACCTACATGGTCCACTCGCTCGGCCAGCTCAACCCCGATCATCGCGGCATGAGCACGACCGCGTCGGCCTTCCTGGTCTGCGGCAACCTCGGGGTGGTCGGGCAGGTCGGCGACTCGCGGGTCTACCTCTCGCGCGATGGCCAGACCTCGCAGCTCACCGAAGATCACACGCTGGTCAACTACCAGCTCAAGCACGGGTTGATCACGGCCGACGAAGCCAAGCGCTCGCGGATCCGCAACGTCATCACTCGGGCCGTCGGGCACAAGGACTACGTCGAGGTCGACACCTTGCCGATCCCGCTCTTCGCCCGCGACCGGATCTTGCTCTGCTCCGACGGTCTGCACGGCTATCTGACCGACGAAGCGCTCGCGCGGATCATGGCCAACGACGTCCAGGCCGCCGTCTCGGACGCGATTCGCTTCGCCAACGAGCAAGGTGGTTCGGACAACATCACCGCGCTGATGATCGAGCTCGAGAGCTGAGCGGTCCGGCGCGAGCGCAGGGCAGGTCCAGACTTGTCGAGCGTTCGCGGGGTCACTATGGTCGCGAGCACATGGACAACTTCGCGACCCGAGCCAACGCCAAGACCGTCCCGATCACCGCGATCGCCCGCAAGGACTACAAGCGCTGGCTCGGCGGGCAGAGCAAGCCGACCCAGGCTTGGCTCAAGGCGACCGAGTTCAGCCCCGAGGCAGGTCATGTCGCGCTCGTGCCCAACCGCGACGGCGGTCTCGCTCGCGTGCTGCTCGGCCTCGGCAGCGAGCTTTCGAATACGATGATCTGGGTCTGCTCGGTCCTGCCCGGCAAGCTGCCGCAGGGTCGCTACGCCTTCGAAGACGAGCTGGATCCCGGCTCGGCCGAGGCCGCGGCGCTCGGCTGGGCGCTCGCGACCTACCAGTTCAGCCGCTATCGCAAGCAGGCGCCCGAGCAATTCCCGACCCTGGTCTGGCCGGCGCAGGCCGATCGCGCCGCGGTCGAGCGAGCCCGCAACGCGACCTTCTTGGTCCGCGATCTCATCAACACGCCGGCCGCCGATCTCGGCCCGGCCGAGCTGGCCGAGCAGGCGTTGGCGATCGCGGCCGAGCACGAGGCCGAAGCCCAGGTGCTCGTCGGCGAGGAGCTGCTCGACGCCAACTACCCGGCCATCTACGCGGTCGGCAAAGGCAGCCCGCGCGAGCCCAGGTTGTTCGACATGCGCTGGGGTGACGAGGACGCGCCCAAGCTGACCTTGGTCGGCAAGGGCGTGGTCTTCGACACCGGCGGCCTCGACATCAAGACCTCCGGCAACATGAAGCTGATGAAGAAGGACATGGGCGGGGCCGCGATGATGCTCGCGCTCGCCCAGATGATCATGGCCGCGGGCCTGCCCGTCCGTCTGCGCCTGCTCTTGCCGATCGTCGAGAACTCGGTCTCGGGCGAGGCCTACCGACCGCTCGACGTGCTCGACACCCGCAAGGGCCTGACCGTCGAGGTCGGCAACACCGACGCCGAGGGCCGACTGATCCTCTGCGACGCGCTGCACGAGGCCGACACCGAGAACCCCGATCTCCTGATCGACTTCGCGACCTTGACCGGCGCCGCTCGGGTCGCGCTCGGCACCGACTTGCCCGCGCTCTTCTCGACCGACGACGAAGTCGCCCAGGCGATCCTCGCCGCCGGCGAGCAGGTCGACGATCCGCTCTGGCGGATGCCGCTCTTCCGGGCCTATCGACGCGGCCTCGACAGCAAGGTCGCCGACCTCAACAACATCTCGAGCAGCCCCTTCGGCGGCGCGATCGCGGCCGCGCTCTTCTTGCAGGAGTTCGTCGGCAAGCAGACCAAGTGGGTCCACGTCGACACGATGGGGTGGAACCTCGGGGCTCGGCCGGGGCGGCCCATCGGGGGCGAGGCCATGGGGGTTCGGGCGGTGTTTCGGATGCTCGAGCAGCGCTATCCGGTCGCTTGACCGCGCAGGGCTCGAGGGTCGTTCTCGCCCACGAGAGTTCTTCATGTAA
>JAMHUH010000736.1:0-25425 GCA_035904925.1 Nannocystaceae bacterium | reverse complement strand
CGAGCTCGACGTGCCGATCGAGCAGATCGTCCTCGACGATCGCCTGCGCATCCGCCCGGGCGAGAAGATCCCGGTCGACGGTGTGGTCGTCGAGGGTCGAAGCTCGGTCGACGAGTCGATGCTGACGGGCGAGCCGATGCCGGTCGACACGCAGGTCGGCGATGGGCTGATCGGGGCGACGATCAACGGATCGGGCGCGCTGATCATGACCGCGCAGAAGGTCGGCCGCGACACGATGCTCGCGCGGATCATCGAGCTGGTCGGTCAGGCGCAACGCAGCCGCGCGCCGATCCAGGCGCTCGCCGACAAGGTCTCGCGCTACTTCGTGCCGACGGTCGTGGGCAGCGCGCTGCTGGCCTTTGCGGTCTGGGCGATCTTCGGGCCCGAGCCCAAGTTCGCCCACGCGCTGGTCAACGCGGTCGCGGTCTTGATCATCGCCTGTCCCTGCGCGCTCGGGCTGGCCACGCCGATCTCGATCACGGTCGCGCTCGGGCGCGGGGCCCAGTCCGGGGTGCTCTTCGCCAACGCCGAGGCGGTCGAGCGGCTCGACAGCATCGACGTGCTGGTCGTCGACAAGACCGGCACGCTGACCGCGGGCAAGCCCGCGCTGGCCGAGTTCGAAGTGTTGAAGAGCGAGGCCGCGCAGCTCGAACCCAACGAGCTGCTGCGCTTGGCCGCGAGCGTCGAGCGATCCAGCGAGCACCCGGTCGGCGCGGCGATCGTCGCGGGCGCCGAGGCGGCGGGGCTGAGCTTGGCCCACGCGACGGACTTCGCCTCGATCACCGGCAAGGGCGTCCAGGCCCGGGTCGAGGGCCGCGAGCTGGCGATCGGCAACCGTGCGATGCTGCTCGAGATCGGCGTGGCCGAGGACGACGCGGGTCTGCGCGAGCTCGGCGAGCGGGCCGAGCTGCTGCGTCAGCGAGGCCGGACGACCATGCTGGTTGCGATCGAGCGCCGGCCGGTCGGGTTGATCGCGGTCGCGGATCCGATCAAGCCGAGCGCCCGCGAGGCGCTGGCCGAGCTGGCCGCCGACGGTATCCGGGTGATCATGCTGACCGGCGACGCTCGAGCGACGGCGGCCCACGTCGCCCACGAGCTCGGGCTCGCCGACGATCAGTTCATCGCCGAGCTGCTGCCGGCCGACAAGGCCCGCGAGGTCGGGGCGCTGCAAGCCAAGGGCTTGCGCGTGGCGATGGCTGGCGACGGGATCAACGACGCGCCCGCGCTGGCCAAGGCCGACGTCGGGATCGCGATGGGCACCGGCACCGACGTGGCGATCGGCAGCGCGGGCGTCACCTTGCTCGAGGGCGATCTTCGCGGCATCGCCCGCGCCCGCAAGCTCAGCCGCGCGACGCTGCGCAACATCCGACAGAACCTGACCTTCGCGTTTCTCTACAACTCGCTCGGCGTCCCGATCGCCGCGGGCGTGCTCTACCCATGGTTCGGGCTGCTCTTGTCGCCGATGCTCGCGGCCGCGGCGATGAGCCTGTCTTCGGTCTCGGTGATCGGCAACGCGCTACGCCTCCATCGAGTGAAGCTCTAGAGAGGCGGAGCTACCTGGCGCCTAGCCGGCGGCGAAGCACCCACTCGCCGCCGAAGCAGCCGATCAACACGACCAGGGCGATCCAGCCGTCCCAGTGCGCGACGTCGCGCTGGCCGATCGCGGGTCGAGCGAGCTGATCGAGGTCGGCGAGCGCGAGATCCTCGGGCAGCGACTCGCCCTTGGCGAGCTCGATCAACTCGCCCTTGGGCGAGGCCTCGGCGAGCTGGCGCAGCAGGGCGGTCCCGGGATCGCCGTCGACCTCGGCGAGCTCGGGGCTGCCGGCGCCGACCAAGAACACCCGTCGCGCGGCGCCGCCCGACTCGGCGTCCTCGAGGTTCGGGCGCTCTTCCGCGGCGCGCCAGGCCTCGGCCGCGTAGGCGCCAGCCGGGAGCGCTTCGAGCCGAGCGCTCGAGCGTCCGAGCGCGTCGGTGGTCAGCCGGCCCTCGGCGAGCGCGGGTGCTTGGGCGAGCTCGGGGTCGAGGGCTCGAACCTCGTAGTCGACCTCGACCTCGGGCTCGGGCGCGTAGCTGGCCGAGAGCGTGCGGACCGAGAGCTCGACCGCTTCGCCGAGCGCGTACTCGGCCTTGGAGGTCTCGAGCACGAGCCGCTCGGCCGAGGCGTCGCGCAGCAGCCAGCGGACGGCGCCGAGCCAGAGCAGGTCGTAGGGGCGGGCGCCGTCGATGAGCGGGAGGTTGGGCGCGAAGCCGAGTCGCCAGCTCGAGCCGGTCGTCAGCGTCATCACTCGACCCTTGCCGGGCTCGGCGACGGCCAGCAGCGGCGCTCCAGTGTCGGGGTGGACGAGCAGCGCGGTCGCCCCGATCTCGCTCGCGTCGGTCCGCATCGTGGTCGGGTTGAAGCTGTCGAGCGCGGGCAGGCCGGACCAGTCGGCGCGGCCGCTCGTGGCCAGCCATGCGCTGATCGGGTGGCGACGACCGGCGTCGCTGAGCTTGGGCGCGAAGGGCTCGCGCTCGAGGCCGACGCGCTCGCGCAGGTTGATCGGCAGCAGCTCGGCCAGCGCGGGCTCGTCGAAGTCGCCGGTCGCAACCCCGAGGTCGCCGCCGATCACGACCAAGGCTCCGCCCTCGCGCAGGTAGTCGGCGACGTTGCTCAGGTAGTCGCCGTGCGCCTGGGCGTCGAAGTTGTGCATCACGATCAGGTCGAAGCTGCCGAGCTGCTCGCGGAACAATTCGTCGGTCGGGAACGCGATCAGGCTGAGCGGGGCGTCTTCGTCCTCGCGGCTGAGATCCTCCCAGTCGCGCAAGATGTAGTAGCTGAGCAGCTCGACGTTGGGATCGCGCTTGAGCAGGGTCCGCAGGGCCCGAACGTCCCAGTCAGGCCGACCAGCGACGTGGAGCACCCGGACCTTGTCGCGCAGCACCTTGATCACGAACGAGCGCCGGTTGTTGACCGTGCTGGCCTCGCCCTCGAGCGGCGCGATCCGAAACTCGTACACGAACTGCCCGGTGCGATCGGGCGCGACCTCGAAGCGGACCGTGCGGACGTCGCCGTCGTCGCCGAGGCGCAGCGTCTGCTCTTCGACCAGCTCGCCGTCGCGCAGCAAGCTGACGCTGGCGCGCTGACCCTCGAGCCCATGGGCGACCAGCTCGGCCGCGAACTCGGTCACGTTCTCGACGAAGGCGAATTCGCCGACGTGGAGGCGGGTCAGCGAGACGTCGCGCAGGGTCGGGCCGGCCGCGGCGATCGAGGTGATCGGCACGCCGAGCTCGCCCGCGAGCGCGCGCAGGTGCTCGCCGGTCGCGGCGTTGCGGACGACCAGGCCGTCGGAGATCACGACCACGCCGGCGAGCGGCGGGCCTTGATCGGGATCCGCGTCGCTCAGCTCGACCAGCGCGGCGGCCAGCTCGGACGCGGGCGCGTCGGGTTCGAACTCGAGCGTGTCGGCGCTGGCTCGGGTCAGCGGATCGCTGCGCTCGCCGAAGGTCCGGACCTCGATGTCGACGCCCTCGCTGCGCCAATGCTCGCGCGCCGCCTCGCCACCACGCCAGAGCGCGCGCACGCGATCCCAGCGGCGGGTCGTCTCGCGGCCAGGCTTGGCGTCGGCCGGGCCGTCGGCGATGTCCATGCTGGCCGAGCGATCGATCAGCACGACGACCCGCCGGGCGCTGCCGGCATAGCTACGGACCCGCACTTGCAGCTCGAACACGACCGCGAGCAAGCAGGCGATCGCGGCGAGGCGCAGGCCGAGCACGCCCAGCACGCGGGCCCGGCCGCGGCGACCCTGCGCGGCGCTGGGCGGCCGCCGGACCAGCGCGAACACGTCGAGCAGGGCCAAGCCCACGCACGCGACGATCAGGATCAGCCCGAGCCAGCCGGGCTGATGACCGACGATCAGCGACCAGTCGCGGTCCATCGCTTCACTTCCACTGCCGGTTGCGCAGCAGCGTCTCGACGTGGGCGCGGTCGGTCTTGTAGTCGGTGCAGGTCGCGTAGAGCAGGATGTTGACGCCGAAGCGCAGGGCCCACTCGCGCTGGACGTTGCCGCCCGGCGTGCAGGTCCAGCGGTGGAGGCCCTGCTCGTCGCGGGCCAGCGCGCCGCCCAGATCGTTGGGCAGCACGAGGATCTTGATCCGGCCCTCGTCTTGAACGCCGAGCACCTGCTCCTTGGCCCGGGTCCGGCCAGCCGGGAAGTCGAGGATGTAGAAGCTGCGGTAGAGCACGTGGTCGGCCGGGATCGCGGCCAGCTTGCTGCCGGGCAGCATCGCGGCGATCAGCGTGGCCGCGTCGTTGCCGAAGCCGAAGTCGGCCCCGCCGTCGGCGTCGTCGAACACGATCATCCCGCCGAGGTCGACGAAGCGGCGCAGCAGCGCGTGGGCCTGGCTGTCGGCGACCAGCTCGGGCAAGCCACCGCGACCGCTGACGTACAAGAAGGGGGTCTGGAAGAGCGCGTCGCTGTCGAGCTCGACCACGCTGGGCTTGCGGACCGGCGCGAGTCGGGTGCGCAGGCGCAGCTCTTGGCCGAGCTCGCGCATGGCCCCGGGTCGCGGGTTCCAGTCGCCGCCGTACTGCAGCTGCGGGAGATCGATCTGCAGCTCGGGACCGCCAGGCCGGAAGAGCTCGTAGAATTGCTCGTCGACCTCGGGCTCGTCGGGGGGCGAAGGAGGGGGCGCGGCAGCGCTCGGACGCGCGCCCAAGAGCGCGCCCGCGAGCACGCCAGTGCCTGCGTGGAGGAACTGGCGGCGCGTCGTCTTCGCTCGGTCGTCGTCGGCTCGCATCGGTGGGCCGCTTCACTGTATCCTGCCCCGGTGCCTGCGGCGGTGCTCGAAGTCGAGAATCTCCAGAAGGTCTTCCTGCGTGGATTCTTGCGCCGGCGCACGGTCGCGGTCGACGGCATCACGTTCAGGGTCGAGCCCGGCGAGGTGTTCGGCTTCCTCGGCCCCAACGGCGCCGGCAAGACCACCACGATGAAGATGCTCATGGGGTTGATCCATCCGACGGCGGGCAGCGCTCGCTTGCTCGGCGCGGGCATCGGCGATCTCGCGGCCAAGCGTCGGATCGGCTACCTGCCCGAGAACCCCTACTTTTACGACTACCTCTCGGCCGACGAATTCCTGGCGATGGTCGGGCGGATCTACGGGCTGCCCGCGGCCTTGCGACGCAAGCGGGCCGACGAATTGCTCGAGCGGCTCGGGCTCTCGATGGCCCGGACCCGAGCGATGCGCAGCTACTCCAAGGGCATGCTCCAGCGGGTCGGGCTGGCCCAGGCGCTGATGGGCGACCCCGATCTGGTCGTGCTCGACGAGCCGATGAGCGGGCTCGATCCGATCGGCCGACGCGAGGTCCGCGAGCTGATCGAAGGCCTGCGCAAGGCCGGCAAGACCGTGTTCTTCTCGACCCACATCTTGGCCGACGCCGAGCTGCTCTGCGATCGGGTCGCGATCATCGTCAAGGGCAAGCTGCGCGACGTCGGTCCGCTCGGGAGCTTGCTCAGTCGCAAGGTCCACCGCTTCGAAGTGCTCTGGTCGGGGCCCGAGCGGCTGCGCGAGCAGCTGCGCGGCCAGTTCAGCGCCGGCCGGCACGCGACCAGCTCCGAGGGCGAGCTCTTCCATGCCGAGGTCCAAGACCAGGTCGATGGCTTCGTCGCCGCGATGCTGGCCGGCCAAGGTCACTTGCTTCAAGTCTCGACCCAGCGCGAGACCCTCGAGGAGCTCTTCGTGCGCGACGCGGGCAGCCGCGCAGAGGACCAACGCTCGTGAACAGCCTGACCATGAGCCTGGGCCGGATGTGGGCGATCGCGCTCAACACCTTTCGCGAGGCGGTGCGCAACAAGGTCCTGGCGATCTTGGTGCTCTTCGCGGTCGCGCTGATGGCCTTCTCGCTGGTGCTCGGCCAGCTCTCGCTGCACGAAGAGGTCCGCATCATCAAGGATCTCGGGCTCGCCGCGACCAGCATCTTCGGGGTCGTGATCGCCCTCTTCTTGGGCGTCAACCTGCTCAGCAAGGAGCTCGATCGCAAGACCATCTACGCGATCATCCCCAAGCCGCTGCATCGCTGGGAGTTCCTGCTCGGCAAGTACGTCGGGCTCGCGCTGACCCTCGTGGCCCTGGTCGGCTTGATGAGCCTGATCCTGGCCGGCTTCCTGACCGTCCAAGGCGGCAGCCATGGCGTGGTGATGGTCCGGGCCGAGCTGCTGATCTTGCTCGAGCTGCTGGTCTTGATCGCGGTCGCGCTGGTGTTCGCCAGCTTCAGCTCGCCCTGGCTCTCGGCCATGTTCGCCGCCGGCCTGTGGGTGGTCGGACGCAACAGCGCCGAGCTCGAGGCGTTCTCGTCGAGCCGGCTCGAGGGCACCTTCGCCGCGGACGTGCTCGGCGTGGTGCTCGAGCTGATCCCGGACTTTCGAATGTTCTATGTCTCGGGGGCCAACTACGAAGGCGCGCAGATCAGCGTGCACGAGAGCTTCGTCAGCTGGGGCTACGTCGCGAGCGCGGCCGGCTACGCGGCGACCTACGGCGGCACCTGCCTGTTGATCGCGGTGCTGCTCTTCGCCCGACGCGACTTCACTTGAACCCTCACGCGGACCATCATTCGGGGGTGGCCGACGCGGGCGAGCAGGGCAGGGGAGCGGGCTCGCGCGGGCGGGCGCTCGCGCTCGTGCTGCTCGTGCTCGCGGCGATCCTCGGACCGATCGCGCTGCGGGCCTTGGTCGAGGGCCGGGCCGAGCTGGCCGAGGCCGACGCGGCGACGACGAGCGAGCAGGCGATCGTCCACCTCGGCCGCGCCGCTCGCTGGCGCCTGCCGCTGGCCAGCCACGACGAGCAGGCCCGCGCGCGGCTCGAGCAGATCGCCCAGGCGGCCGAAGAGGCGCAGGACGACGCGCTGGCGCTGGTGGCTTGGCGCGAGCTTCGAGGCGCGCTGCTCGGAACTCGAAGCTGGGCGATCGTCGATGCCGAGCAGCTCGAGCGAGCCAACCTCGGGATCGTTCGAGCCATGGTCGCGCAGGCTCGCGCCGCGGGTGAGAACGAGTCGGGCGAGGTCGAGTCGGGCCAGCGTTGGCTGGCCGAGTTGGAGGCGCCGCCGGCCTCGGACGATCGGGCCACGCGGCTCGGGGCGATCTGGTTCGCGCTGTGGTGCGCGACGACGATCGGCTTCGTGCTGCGCGGCATCGATGCGGACGGTCGCTCGCGGCGGCGCCCTGCGCTGGTCTGGGGCCTGTCGAGCCTCGCGCTCTTGCTGGCCTGGATCCTGACGATGTGATCTCCATCGCGCAATCGTGGTCAAGCAGCGATCTCTCGGGCTCTTTTACGTGATCGGGGCTTCGCCTCGAACATTCACCAAAGCGAGATTCCAGGGTCAAAAGCCATAAAACCTTGAAAGCTCCGAGAACCAGTGGGAGCGTCCAGCCGTGACCCGGACCACTTGGACTCGCCTCCGAAACATCGCCCCCACGTGCCTGGCTCTGAGCCTGGTGCCGACGCTCGCGTTGGCCGGGCCGCCCGACATCGGGGCCGGGGCCGACCATGATCCCAACATCTACGGCGGGGCGGCGGTCGAGTACTGCGGCTGGCCGAGCGCGGTCTACCTCGACTTCGGGTTCTCGGCCTGCACCGGGACGCTCGTGCATCCGAGCATCGTGATCACGGCGGCCCACTGCCCCGACTCGACCTCGGGCAAGAACGTCACCATTCGCTTCGGCGAGGACTATGCGGGCGGCGAGCGAGCCGTCGCGGCGACCTGCTACTCCAACCCCGGCTGGACCGGCGCCGTCGGACCGCAGGACTACGCCTATTGCAAGCTGAGCCAGCCGGTCACCGACGTCCCGATCGTCCCGGCTGCGTTCGGCTGCGACGTCTCGGCGCTGACGATCGGGCGCGAGGTCGTGATCGTCGGCTTCGGCGAGTCCAACAACGGCGGCAGCGGCAGCAAGCGCGAGGTGGCGACCACGATCGTGGCGATCGGCGACTCGGCCTTCATCGGCGGCAACGGCAAGGACGCCTGCTTCGGGGACTCGGGCGGTCCGGTCTTCATCCAGCTCAAGAGCGAGTTCGGGGGCGACGACACTTGGCGGGCCTTCGGCATCACCTCGGGCGGCGCCGACTGTGGCTCGGGCGGGACCTACTCGTTGATGCACGAGGCGATCCCCTGGATCGAGCAGCACTCGGGCATCGACGTCACGCCTTGCCACGACAGCGAGGGCAACTGGGCGCCGACGCCCGACTGCGGCGCGATGCCCTACGAGCCAGGCAACGGCAGCGGCGCGGGCACCTGGGCGAGCGGCTGCAGCGAGGGACCGGTCAGCGGCTTCGGTGCGCTCTGCGGCGACGCCTTCGGCTCGGGCGAGGACATGGATCCGCCGACGGTCAGCATCGCGACGCCGGGCAACGGCGACGTCTTCGACATCCCGCCCGGCGAGACCCAGGCCGAGGTGACGATCGAAGTGGCGGCCGACGATGGCGATGGCTTCGGCGTCGCGCAGGTTCGTTTGAAGATCAACGGGGCCGAGTTCCAGGGCAACGTCGACACCACGGCGCCCTACACCTGGACCTTGGTGTTCGGCCAAGGCGGCTACACGATCGAGGCGATCGCCGAAGACTGGACCGGCAACGAGGGCGTCGCGGCGCCCGTCGGGATCGGCGTCGGTCAAGACGCGCCGAACGTGCCGGACCCCGACACCGGCGGGTCCGAGAGCGGGAGCGATCCCAGCGACAGCGGCAACGGCAACGACGAGGTCGGCGACACCGGAGACAGCGGCGGCGGCATCGACGTCAGCGCGGCCTGCAACTGCTCGACCGACGAGCCCCAGCCGAGCGCGCCCTTGCTGGCCGGCCTCGGGCTGCTCGGCTTGCTCGGGCTTCGTCGTCGTCGCTGACGTCGAGATGTGACATGGCCCGCAAGCCCTGCGCTGGATCACCAGCCAGCGCAGGCGCAACATCACCGCCATGTCCGCCAGCTTCGACGTGACCCTCGGCCTCGATCTGCGCCCCCAGACGACCGGCGCCGTACAGTTTGGTCTTTGGCTGTGTCGGACCGCCGGCGTGGCCGAGGCCCAGCACATGCACAGCGTGCACGTGATCGAGCCCGACGTGATGCTCGAGCTGCTCCGCCACGCCGACGAGGAGACCTTGGCCGGCGCCTTCGCCCAGCGCGGCAAGGAGCTGCTCGATCAGATCGCCCACGGCGCCCACTTGCCGCCGCCCGAGGTCTTCGGTGGTGACGCCGTCGAGCTGCTCGAGGATCGCACGCGCGCGCACGCGAGCTCGGCCTTGCTGATCAGCCGCAAGGCGCCCGGCGATCACACCATCAGCTTCCCGCGCCTCGGCGAGGTCGCGCGCAAGCTCCTGCGTCGGCTCAAGGTCCCGGTCATCGTCACGCCCTCGGACCTGCTCGCCTCGCAGGTCGGCGAGGGCCCGATCGTCGTGGCCATCGACTTCACCGAAGGCGCGTACCGGGCCTACACCTGGGCCCGCTTCCTCGCGCTCGACCTCGGGCGTCCGCTCTTGCTCGCCCACCTCGCCGACATGCCCGATCAGCTCGGCTACGGCGGCTTCGTGGCCACCTCGCGCTGGGAGGAGCTCAGCAACGAGGTCCTCGATCGCGGCCGCGAGCGGATGGACAAGTTCCTGAAGGCGCACGGGATCGAGAACGTGCAGACCACCGTCGCGCGCGGTCCGGTCCTGCCCGGCTTGGTCGAGCTGGTCACCAACGCCAAGGCCTGCCTGCTCGTCTGCGGCAGCGGTCATCACGGCATGCTGCGGCGGATCGTCGTGCCGAGCGTCGCGTCGGAGTCGGCGTCGATGTCCCCGACCGCCGTCGCCGTCGTGCCCTGAATCGCGCTCGGGTCGGCGCCATCAGGACTGCGCCAGCGGGTCGAGGTAGACCTCGTCGACCGAGATCTTCGCGCCGAGGGAAGTCAGCTCGAAGCTCGTGCCTGGCCCCTGCTCGGTCAGCATCCAGCGCTCGCCCTCACGTCGATAGATCTCGATGCGCTGGGTCTTCTGGGCGACCAACACATACTCGCGCAGCGACGCGATCCTGCGATAGTGGGCGAATTTCTCTCCTCGGTCGTCGGCCTCGGTCGAGTCGGACAAGACCTCGACGATGACCATCGGATTGGTGATCGCGACATCGTCGTCCGGGGCGGTCTCGGCCGCGCCGCAGACGACGGTGAGGTCGGGGTAGGTCGAGCGCTGGGTCTCGACGATCCGAACGCGAAGGTCGGACGAGAACACCGCGCAGGGCCGGCCGGCGATGGCGTTGCCGATCGAGCGAGCGAGCGCGGCGGCCAGCCGCGCGTGCTCGGGCGAGCCACCGGCCATCGCGAGCACCAGCCCGTCGACATACTCGTGCTTGGTCGGCGCCTGACGCTCGAACGTCAGGTAGTCCTGATAGCTGATTCGGACGGCGGGCTCGGCCGGCATGCGACCAGAGTAACACCCTGAATCGCGCTCAGTCGCGCTCAGTCGCGCTCGTTCGCCGCGCCGGGGCACTCGGCCTCGCGCAGACGAGCGCCCTTCCAGCCGTCGAAGGCGCCTCGCAGCTCGCTCGCCCGCGCCTCGCCCAGCTCTTGCTCGAGCAACTCGGCGAAGCGATCGCCCGCGTCGAAGCGCGCTCGCGTGTAGCGGGCGTAGACCGAGCTCCCGCTCGGATCCGCGGGCGCCCGCATGCCCGCTCGCTCCTCGGCGATGATCCGACGGATGTCTTCGTCGCCCGGCTGCTTGCCGCGCCCGAGCGACTGGACCAGCTTGGTCCGCAGCTCGGCGACCGGCATCGCGTCGACGTCGACGCCCGCCGGCGCGAGCTCGCGGTAGAGATCGCGGTAGAGGGTCGTCTCGCGCTCTGCGAAGCGAACGATCGCCCGCTCGTAGGCCGCCTCTTCGTCGACCGTCAGCTCGAGCGCCTCGAGGTCCTCGGGTCCGAGCCGCACGGGATAGTCGGTCCGCACGTCGCAGTTGCGAGCCATCGCCTCGAGCTCGGCCTGGCTGAGGTTGGTGAAGTGAACCTCGCCCGTGACCACCTGCTCTGCCAGCAGCTGCTCGCGCACCTTGCCGGCCGCGATCGCGTCTTCGAGCGGCTCTCGATCCTCGTCCTGCGCGAGCCCAGGACCCGGACGATCCATCAACACGACCGGCTCGGGCACCTGCTCGCGGGTCTGCACGCAGCAAGGCTCCTCGACAGGTGCCTTCGACCCGAGCACCCCGAGCTCGTAGAGCGCCGCGACGCTCAGCGCCACCCCGATCCCGAGCAAGGTCGGCAGCCAACGAGCGAGCTTGGACCGATCCGCACTCATCCCCCATGACTCTACTGCGCCAAAGCGCTCCGTGTCTCTCGCTCTGCGCCTGAAAGCGGCGGCGCAGACGTCCGCGAACCCGGGCGGCGGGGAATGTCGAGGGCCTGTCCGAGGCGGACATTGGCGCCTCGATCCCGAGTGGGGGAGCCGAGCGTCAGGCCCTCGACATTCCCCGCGAAGCCCCCCACATCGTGCGAGTCAGCCCCCGAAAACGATCCCCGAAAGGGAGTTGACTACACCCCCCGAGCAACGCTCAAACTCGCCCAGTGAAGAAATACCGCTGCACGGTCTGCGAGCACATCTACGACCCCGCCGAAGGCGATCCCGACACCGGCGTCCCGCCCGGCACGCCCTTCGAGAAGCTTCCCGAAGACTGGAGCTGCCCCGACTGCGGCGCGGGCAAGGCCGACTTCGAGCCGATCGATGATTGAGCTCGACGATTGAGCTCAGCGCTTGCTGAGCAAGCAAGCCTCGATGAGATCGCTCAGCCGGAGCCCCTGCGGGATGCCGAGGCTGGCGATCTCGTTCCACACCGGCAGCAGCGGCTCGTCGACGTCCTTGCGATCGAGCAGCTCGTGCAGGGCTTGGACCGCCGCGCGACGACTGCCGCGCTCGAGCGCGTCCCACATCGCCGCGCCGATCGGATCATCGGGCCGAAGCGGCGTCGGTGCGTGGACCATCCAGCCGTCTTCTTCGCGGGCGATCGGCGGGGCCGCGTGGCTGTGGACCACGGGCGTGGGCGCAGGCGTGGGCGCAGGCGCGGGAAGGGGCGCCGAGACGGTCGGCGCCACGACGCTGGTCGAGCTGGTCGCAGGCCCATGCGAGATGTGCGTGACGATCGGCCCGACACTCGGCTCGACGTCGCGGACGACGACCGGGCGGGTGCGCTCGATGACCACCGGACCGGCCGCGGGCTCGCGTCGGAAGGCCCGACGAAAGCGGTCGGGCTGCTCGCGGTCGGGCATCTGGACCTCGCCCGTGGCGACCTTTTGTTGCAGGGCCTGGCCGCGCTGGAGGATCTCTTCGCCGTGGCCCTTGGGCAGCACGGTGACGACGGTGTCCTCCTTGATGATGGCGTAGAGGACCTCGCCGAATTCTTCGACGGGGATCAGCACTTGCGGCTCGCCGAGCATCGCGTCGAGCGTGCGGACGGCACGTCCACCGTCTTCCGCCTTGCCGAGCGCAGCGTCGAGGCGATCGCGGAGCGCTTCGTCGTCGAACTCGTCCATGGTCGGGACGAGCTCACGAAGACGCTGCACGGCCCGATGGGTAATGCTGTAACGTCGATGTCCGGGGAATGGGCCGCGGAGCATGGCGCGGGGATGTAGCCCAGACCGCGCGCGATTACCAGAGCGGGCGCGGGTGGTCGTGGATCCCTCGATCCTGGCCTGGCGATTCGAGTTGCCACTGGGCTCGCTCGGCCCAAGCGGCTGAAAACTTGCGGTCGCGCGCGTGAGGCCGCACGCTCGCCGCATGAGCTTCGCTCGCGCGGTTCCCTTGATCGCCGCGTTGCTGACTTTCGCGCCGCGAATCGGCGAGGCGGCGCCGATCGAGGGCATCGGGACCAGCAAGGTCGACCCGGCCGCGGCGGCCCGCTCTCGTGATCACGCGGTCACGGCCGCACGCACGGCCGCGCTCGAGCAAGCGATCGCCGGCATCACGGACGTCAGCGTCGACCCCGACCAGGTCGCGCAGGTGCTCGCCCGGGCCGAGACTTGGACGGCGGCCTACCGAATCCTCGAGGTCAGCGAGCAAGAGGGCGCCACGCAGGCCCGGGTCGAGGTCGACATCGACATCCCGCGCCTGCGCAAGCGGATCGCCCTGCGCGACGCGGCCGAGCGACCCAAGGGCTTCGTCTGGGGAGGCGTGAGCGCGACCGGCTGCGGCACGATCGACGAGGCCCGGCTCGAAGCTCCGCTGCGCGCCTATGGCATCGTCGCCGATCAGAGCGGGACCACGCTCGCGCTCGAGCTGACCTGCAGCGACCCCGGGGCCGTCAGTCACACCCACGTTCGCGCGGCCGCGGTCACGCTCACCGCCAAGCTGAGCGGCGAGGTCACGCTGACCCGCAGCGTCGAGGCGCGAGGCTTCGCGGAGGACGGCGCCGAGGCCAGCGCGACCGCGATCGATCGCGCGCTCGGAGAGCTCGCCGAGCAGCTTGCCGTCCACGCGCGCGGCGATCTCGAGCTGCGGGTCGAGCAGCCCTGGCCGGCCGCTCGCGTCCGCCGACTCGAGCTGACCTTGCGCGAGTCGGTCATGGGCGTCGACACGGCCGAGCTCGCCGGGATCATGGCCGATGGCGCCGCGGTCCTGCGCGTCCAGGGCCGGATCGACGTCAACGCGCTCGGCCAGCGCATGCAGAACCTCAGCTTCCCCGACTTTCGCCTGGTCGGGCTGCGGATCGACGCCACCCATGCGCTGCGAGTTCGAATTGAGTAGTCGGACGCTCTTGCTCGCGGCGCTCTTGCTGACGTCGCTCTTGCTGACGTCGATCGGTTGCAACCACCTGCGCGGTGGCAACCACGCCGAGGTCGCGAGCGTGCTGGAGATCACCGTCAGCGACGAGGCCGATCTCGACGCCGATGTCTGGGTCGACGGCCAGTACATCGGCCAGGTCGTGGCGGTCTCCAACCGTCTGAAGCTCGCGCCCGGCGTCCACCGAGTCGAGGTCCGCAAGCCGGGCCACTTCCCGGTCCAGCGGACCGTGCGAGTCGAGCGAAAGCCGGCGGCCAAGGTCAGCGTCGAGGCCGAGCTGCTCGGCGATCCACGCTGAGTGGGTCGAGCTCGGTCGAGTCGCTACTTCTTCAGCGCGGTCGAGAGCTTCGAGCGCAAGTCTTCGGCGTCGGCCTTGGTCAGGTAGTCGTTGCGCGCGTCGATCAGCCGCGTGAATTTTCGAGTGAACGTGTTGTTGAGCGAGGCCTTGTGGACCTCGTAGTAGATGAACTCCGCGACGTGGGGAGCGCTGCAAAACGCGGTCACCTCGACCGCGAATTGGGTCTTGCCCTTGAGGAAGTGCTCGATGACCAACATCTCGGTGTTGGCGGCGAAGCTGGCCGCGACCAAGTTGTCGACTTGGGTCGGCCCGCCGAGGCTGTCGGCCTGGAGGTGACACCACTCGAGGCTCTTGTAGCGATTCAGCTTGTAGGGCGTGCCGCGATTCGACCAACGCTGGGCCGACTTGGCCTTCGCGCCGAACTTGGTTCCCATCACGCTGCCGGGCGAGCAGGGCCGACCGACCGCGTTCGCGATCTGGACGATGCCCGTGGTCTTCTGCGAGCTGATCAGGTTCTTGTCGTAGCTCCGGCAGGTCCGCGACGCGCCCTTCGTGTAGCGCATGCTCGGGTTGAAGTTGGCCGGCAGCGCATAGTCGTAGTCCTCGGTGTCGACCTCGTCTTTGTCGAGATCGTCGAAGCCTTGGCGAAGCAGGAACCTGTCGAGCCGGACATGCGAGACGAACTCGCGGCGCTGGGTCCTCTTGGTGATCCGCTTGGGCCGACGGAAGGTCGCGAGATCGGGATTCTGGAATTTCGTGTTCTGCTTGATCGAACCCCACGACTTGGTGACCCGATGCGTGGTCTTGACTGGGCATTTGCGGCCCTCGCTGGCCTTGCGTGAATAGGTCGTGTGGCAGTCGTCGCAGTAGAGGTTGATGTAGCGGTGGTTGGCCTTGAGCGGGCGATGAGGGAGGCGAGAAGGCATGACCGAATCATCAGGACGCTCCCATCGCGAGCTCGCGCGGGCAAAAAATCGGCCCACGTCGTCACGGATTTCACCTGCGAAATCGGAGTCAGCCACCCGTGGCCGAGGGTCCGAGTCGCTGTTTTCGAGCGGGAACGATCAAGCCAAGACCGGCAGGCCGACCCGGCCGTCGCCGCGACCCAGCGGCGCCCGACTCAGCTCTGGCCGCACGTCGCCGCAGACCTGGGTCTCGAGCCCGAGCTCCTCGATCATGCGCAGATCATCGTCGACCCCGCGATTCGGCGTGGTCAAGAAGTCGCCGACCATCATCCCCGACGCGCCGGCCGAGAACATCATCGGCAGGGCCTGGCCGAGGTGCGTGCGCCCAGCCGCGATGAAGATGTTCTGGCGCGGCAGCGCGAGCCGGAAGCAGGCGATGATCCGGAGCATGTCCATCGGCTGCATGGCCTCGACGTTCTCGAGCATCGTGCCCTCGATCGAGACCAGGAAGTTGAGCGGGACCTCGTCGACGTCGAGCTCGCGCAAGGTCATGGCCAGCTCGGCCCGGTGCTCGGCCTGCTCGCCCATGCCGAAGATCCCGCCGCAGCAGGTCCGCAGACCCAAGTGCTTGGCCAGCTTCACGGTCGCGATCCGGTCGTCGTAGGTGTGGCTGGTGACGATCTTCTCGAAGTAGCTGCGGCCGGTCTCGAGGTTGTGGTTGAGCTCGGTCAGGCCGGCCGCGACCAGCTTGCGCAGGCCCGGCTCGTCGAGGATCCCGAGGCTCGCGTGGGCCTCGGTGTGGCCGGCGTCACGGATCGCTCGCACGCCCTCGATCATCAGGTCGAGCGCCTTGTCGCCGTCGTCCATGCCGCGGGTCGCCGTGACCAGCCCGAGCGCGGTCGCCCGCTGGGTCTTGGCCTTCGCGCTGGCTTCGACCATCTCGGGCACGGTCAAGAATTTCTGCGGCGTGATGTGGGTCTGGAAGTGCTTGGATTGCGAACAGAACCCGCAGTCCTCGGGGCAACCGCCCTGCTTGGCGTTGACGATCGAGCACAGGTGGACCTTGTTGCCGAAGACCTCGCGGCGGACTCGGTCGGCCGCGGCCATCAGCTCCCAGACCGAGCCTTCGCCAGCGAGCCAGCGGATCAACGTGGGCTCGTCGAGCGCGGCATCGTTGCCAGCGAGGATGGCGTCGGCGATCGCGGCGGGGGTCGAGAGGGCAGTCATCGGCGCGAGGGTATAGCAACCCGACGCGCGGTCCAGACGTCGCGAACGCGCTCGACTGCGCCGCATGTCACTCGACCTGTCCGTGGCCGCGCACGCGCTTGCGCACTCGTGGAGCGATGCGCGAGGTCTAGGCCGGGCACCACGCCGGTGATAGGTTCGCGGCGCAGGCCGCCATGGACATGCCCGAACAAGATGCCGCGCTGCCCGACACGCTCAAGGCGGCGGGCAAGGACGAGACCCTCCACGCCTACCGCGAGATGCTGCGGATCCGTCGCTTCGAAGAGACGGCGGCCCGGGCCTATACCCGCGGCAAGATCAGCGGTTTTTTGCATCTCTACATCGGGCAAGAGGCGATCGCGGTCGGCACTCGGCTCGCGCTCGAGCAGGGCGATCGAATCGTCGCGACCTATCGCGATCACGGCTTCGCGCTCGCCCAAGGCTGCGACGCCAACGCTTGCATGGCCGAGATGTTCGGCAAGAAGCCGGGCTTGGTCGGGGGCGTCGGCGGCTCGATGCACTTCTTCGAGCGCGACAAGGGCATGTGGGGCGGCTACGCGATCATCGGCAACCATGTCCCGGTCGCGGCCGGGCACGCCTTCGCGTCCAAGTACACCGGCGACGGCCGGGTCACGCTCTGCTTCTTGGGCGACGGCGCGGTCGGGATCGGGCCCACGCACGAGGGCATGACCCTGGCTGGGCTCTGGGATCTCCCGGTCGTGTTCATCGTCGAGAACAACCGCTACTCGATGGGCACGCCGCTCGAGCGGACGCTGCCGGTCGAGGACATCACCTTGCGCGCGCCTGGCTACGGCATGGTCGGCGACCGCTTCTCGGTCAGCGATCCCTTCCAGGTCCGCGATCGGATCGGCGCCGCGGTCAAGCGCGCCCGCGAAGAGAGCCAGCCGACCTTGATCGAGATCCTCACCTATCGCTTCCGCGGCCACAGCATGTCCGACCCGGCCAAGTACCGGGGCAAGGGCGAGCTCGAGGCGTTCCGCTCGCGCGACCCGATGGAGATGACCCGCCGCGCGCTGCTCGAGGTCCACGGCATGCCCGAGGCCGAGCTCGACGCGCTCGACGAGGTCGTGATCGCCGAGATGGATGGGGCCGAGCAGTTCGCCGACGAGGCCCCACAGCCCGACCCCGAGCACCGCTTCCGCAACATCATGATCGAGACGGAGCAAGCCTGACCATGGCCGTCCTACAGATTCGAGAGGCGATCCGCGAGGCGATGCGCGAGGAGATGCTCCGCGACGAGCGAGTGTTCTTGATGGGCGAGGAGGTCGGCCACTACGAGGGCGCCTACAAGTGCTCGCAAGGGCTGCTCGAGCAGTTCGGGCCCAAGCGGATCATCGACACCCCGATCACCGAGACCGGCTTCGCCGGCGTCGGCATCGGCGCGGCGATGTGCGGGCTGCGGCCGATCATCGAGTTCATGACCTTCAACTTCTCGGCGGTCGCCTTCGACCAGATCATCAACAACGCCGCGAAGATCCACCACATGACCGGCGGGCAGTTCTCGTGTCCGATCGTGTTCCGGGGCCCCAACGCGGCCGCGCACATGCTCGGCTCGACTCACAGCCAGGCCTTCGACGCGTTCTATGCCCACATCCCCGGGCTCAAGGTCGTCGCGGTCGCGACCCCGCGCGACGCCAAGGGCCTGCTCAAGGCGGCGATCCGCGATCCCAACCCGGTCATCTTCTTCGAATCCGAGCTGATGTACTCGGTCCGCGGCGAGGTCCCGGACGAGGAGTACGTGCTCGAGATCGGCAAGGCCGACATCAAGCGGGCCGGCAGCGACGTCACCTTGCTGACCTGGGGTCAGGGCGTGCCGACCTCGCTGCAAGCCGCCGAGCTGGCCGCCGCGCCGACCGACGGCAAGCGCCCGCTCTCGGTCGAGGTCATCGACATGCTGACCCTGCGCCCGCTCGACTACGAGGCGGTCCTGACCAGCGTGCGCAAGACCAACCGGGCCGTGGTCGCCTACCACGGCTGGCCGCATGGCGGCGTCGGGGCCGAGCTCAGCGACCATATTCAGCGCTACGCCTTCGACGACCTCGACGCGCCGGTCTTGCGGGTCTGCTACGAGGACATCCCGATGAGCTACGCGGAGAACCTCGAGCACCTCACGATCCCGCAGCCCGAGCAGATCCTCGCGGCCCTGCGCCAAGTCGCCTACGTCGACTAGTCCCTCGCGCTCGCACTCGCTTCGTTCAGCACTCCCAATGGCTACCGTAGTCGAACTCCCCCGTCTCAGCGACACCATGGAAGAGGGCGTCGTCGCCAAGTGGCGCGTCCAAGTCGGCGACAAGGTCAAGCGCGGCCAAGTCATCGCCGAGATCGAGACCGACAAGGCGACGATGGAATTCGAGTCCTTCGACGCTGGCATCGTGCTCGCGCTCGTCGCCCAAGAGGGCCAGACCTTGCCGCTCGGAGCCGCGATCGCGGTGCTCGGTCAGCCCGGCGAAGATGCCCAGGCCGCGCTCGCCGGTCGGGCTGCTGCGCCGGCGCTCGCGGCTCCGGTCGCTGTACCTGCGCCTGCGCCCGCCGCTGCGGCTCCGGTCGCGGCGGCCAAGCCTGCGCCCGTCGAGGTCGCTGCGCCTGCGCCCGCCCCCACGACCGCCCCCACGCCCGCCGCCGTCACGCGGGTCGAGGTCGATCCCGGCGATCGTCGGATCGCCGCCTCGCCGCTGGCCCGACGCATGGTTCGCGAGCATGGCCTCGAGCTCGGCGCGATCGCGGGCAGCGGACCGCACGGACGGATCGTCAAGTCCGACGTCGACAAGGCGCTCGCCGAGGGCAGCGCCAAGCCGGCCGCCCAGGCACAGGGTCAGGCGATCGGCCAGCCGACCGCCGAGGTCGACGCCTGGGGTCGACCCTACATCTCGCGCCCGAGCGAGCTCATCAAGCCCTCGCAGATGCGCAAGACCATCGCCCGGCGGATGACCCAGGCGAAGCAAGAGATCCCCCATTATTACCTGACGGTCGACGTCGACATGGAGGCCGCGACCAAGCTTCGCGCCGACCTCAACCTCGCGATCGACGGCAACAAGGTCTCGTTCAACGACATGATCATCAAGGCGGTCGCTCGCTCGTTGCGCGACTTCCCGGACATGAACGCCAGCTACGCGGACGGGCAAGTGCTCAAGCACGGCGACGTTCATGTCGGCGTCGCGGTCGCGCTCGACGAGGGCCTCGTGGTCCCGGTCATTCGCTACGCCGACCAAAAGAGCCTCGAGGCGATCGCCCTCGAGGTCCGCTCGCTCGGCAAGCGAGCCAAGGCCAAGGCGCTCAAGCCCAACGAGATGAGCGGCAGCACCTTCTCGGTTTCGAACCTCGGCATGTTCGGGATCGAAACCTTTGCGGCCGTGGTCAACCCCGGCGAAGGGGGCATCCTCGCGGTCGGGTTGATCGAGCCGCGCGCCGTCGTGGTCGATGGCCAGCTGGCCATTCGCAAGCGCATGAACATCACGATCTCGGGCGATCACCGAGTGAGCGACGGCGCGCTGGGAGCCAGCTGGCTGACCCGCGTGAAGGCCTACCTCGAGACGCCAATCCGGCTCTACTCCGATCCGACGCCCGTGACGCCGGGCTGAGTCGGCGTGTAAGCGGAAGTGGCGCCTGCGTTGAGCCCACGTGGCTGCGGAGCTTGATCCGAACTCGCAGGACGGGGACTCCCTCCTCGAGTTCGGTCGCTCCGTTGCAACCCGCAACGGCCGAGCGTGGTCGAATCCCACACTACACGCGCGGCCCAGCCGTGCTAAGTATCGTTCGTCGGGGAGGCTCTCCGAGCCGCTCCACGAGCCAGGCCCTTCGTTTCTCCATTCAGTTCATGGCCGAGTCGAACTCGGCAGCAGGTGAGTCATGACGCGCTCCAAGCCCTTCGCCCTCGCACTCTCGCTCTCCTTGGCCTGCTCGCTCGCGCTGCCCTCGGTCGGCTTGGCGCAGGAGCCCGCAGCCGCCCCGGCCGACACCACCGCCGCGCCGATCATCATCGTCACCTCCGAGCCCGCTCCGGCCCCGCCGCCGCCGATGCTCGTCGCCCCGCCGCCCGCTCCCGCGGTGATCTTCGATCCCCAGCGCGCGGCGTTGATGCAGCGGCGCAACTCGGGCCTCGGCATGACCATCTCGGGCTTCACCATGTTCGGGACCAGCTACCTGATCTCGGCGCTGATCGGGACCATCTCGATCGACTACGCCAACTCGGTCGGTGGCAGCGGCAAGTACGGTCGGCGCATGCTGATCCCGATCGCCGGTCCCTTCATGGCGATCCCGCGGGCCGACTCGGCGACCGGTGGTCTCTTCACCGCGTTCCTCGGCGTCGTTCAGGTCGGCGGCTTCGTGCTCGGGACCGCGGGCGCGATCAAGTTCGGCCGGGCCAAGCGTCAGCTCGAGCTCTCGGCCAATGGCGGCGGCATGCAGCTGCGCTTCTGATTCAGCCTCGCTGTCAACCCCGAGCCCACCGCAGAGTCTGCGGTGGGCTCTTTGCTTTCAGCCGCGGGCGGCCGACTCGGTTTTTCAGGTGTGTGTTCCCAAGCTCGAATCCGCTCAGTCTATCGCTACAGCAAGGATTGGCTCCAACTGAAGTGGTGATTCTGACCAGGGCTGAATCCCAGCAGCTGCGGGCGAGCCGAATACCCCGTTTTACTAACTCGGGGGCGAGGATGGTCGATGGGGTCGGGTAGAAAGCACACAGCGGCCGCGTGAGCGCGACGAGCATCGCGACTTCTCTATGGAAACGGATTGAGTACGCTCGCGGCGATGACCGCACGCACCTTTCCTCTGGTTTCTTTGACCCTGACCTGCGCGAGCCTCTTGTTGCTGACGGCCTGTCCTTCCGGACAAACCGACGAGGGCACGACGACCTTCACCACCGACGACGACGTCGGCACGACCGACAGCGACACGACCGACACGGCGACCGAGTCGAGCAGCAGCGACACCACGACCGACACCGCGACGACCGACACCGCCACGACCGACACGACCGAGACCGGCTCCGGCTGCACGCCCGGTGATCTCGGCTGCGAGTGTGCGATGGGCGACGTCTGCAGCGAGGGCGAGTGCGTCGACGGGGTCTGTAGCGAGCCGCTCTGTGGCAACGGCGTGACGGATCCCGGCGAAGAGTGCGACGACGCCAACGCCGTCGACGAAGACTTCTGCTCCAACACGTGCTTGCTGCCGGCCTGTGGCGACGGCGTGGTCGCGGGCGGCGAAGCTTGCGACGACGGCAACATGGTCGACGACGACGCGTGCACCAACGCCTGCGCGCTGCCGGGCTGCGGCGACGGGATCATGCAGATGAACGAGGAGTGCGACGACGGCAACATGGTCGACGACGACGGCTGCTCGAACGCCTGCGCGCTGCCGGTCTGCGGCGACGGCATCCCGGCCGGCGACGAGGAGTGCGACGACGGCAACATGACCAACACCGACGGCTGCACCAACGCGTGCTTGCTGCCGGTCTGCGGCGACGGCTACGTCCAGATGGGCGAGGAGTGCGACGACGGCAACATGGTCGACAACGACATGTGCGGGAACGACTGCATGACCAACGTCAGCTGCGGCGGCTCGCTGCTCAACCCGGGCAACGGCATCCTCGGCTGCTGGTACACCGCTCCGGCCGTCAACCAGACCTGCACGCAGGTCTGCGCCAACCATGGCGGCTTCAACGTGGCTGCGTCGCAGCACACCGGCAACCAGGCCGGCATGCTCTTTTGGCCGGCCAAGGCCAACGGCGGCACCTGGATGTCGGTCGAGTGCTCGTCGACCGACAACAACACCAACTGGGGCGCGAACGGCCAGGCGCCCGACGCCAACTTCGTCCACCCCGCCTGCTACGTCAACTGCGCCTGCAACAACTAGTCAGCCGATTCACTCGGTGAGCCCCGCGGCTGTCCACGCTCGGCGCGGCACCGCGGGGTTTTCGTCTCCAGCTTCTTTCTGTCAGGATTCCATCATGAACTCGCGCATCGTTCTTGCCCTGTCCGGCCTGCTCTTGCTCGCGCCTGCTTGCTTCCAACCCGCCGAAGACGACGGGCTGGTCGATGAAGGCGGCACCGGAACCACCGACACGGGCGAGAGCACCGGGAGCAGCGAGACGACGACCACCGAGTCGACGACGACCAGCGAGAGCGAGACCGGCTGCAGCTTGGGCTCGCTCGACTGCGCGTGCGACAGCGAGGGCGGCTGCGAGGCCGGCTTGGCCTGCGTGGCCGATGTCTGCGTGATGCCCGAGTGTGGCAACGGCGTGCTCGAGGGCAACGAGCTGTGCGACGACGGCAACCCGGTCGACGACGACGCCTGTTCGAACGTGTGCGTGCCGGGTGTGTGCGGCGACGGGCTGATCCAGCAGGGCGAAGAGTGCGACGACGCCAACGCAGTCGACGACGACGCCTGTTCGAACAGCTGCATCCTGCCGGTCTGCGACGACGGGCTGATCCAGCAGGGCGAGTTCTGCGACGACGGCAACACCAACAACTTCGACGAGTGCAACAACATGTGTGTGCCGGCCGACTGCGGCGACGGGACCGTGGCCGGGGTCGAGGAGTGCGACGACGGCAACTTCGTCAACAACGACAACTGCACGAACGGCTGCAAGCTGCCCTTCTGCGGCGACGGCATCAAGCAAGCCAACGAGCAGTGCGACGACGGCAACATGCAGAACGGCGACGCCTGCTCGGCGAACTGCCAGATCCCGCCCTGCCAAGGCTTGCTCTTCAACCCGGGCAACGGCATCACCGGCTGCTGGTACACCTCGCCCGCCGTCAGCCAGTCCTGCAACCAGGTCTGCGCCAACCATGGCGGCTTCAACGGGGCCGCCTCGCAGCACACCGGCAACCAAGTCGGCATGCAGCTGTGGCCGGCCAAGACCAGCGGCGGCACTTGGATGTCGGTCGAGTGCTCGTCGACCGACAACAACACCAACTGGGGCGCCACCGGGGCGGCCCCGGACCCCAGCTTCACGCATCCTTCGTGCCACGTGAACTGTGCCTGCAACCTCTGAACGGGCGGCTCGATCGTTGACGTAGTCGAGCCCACGCACCTGACAGCAGGTTGCGTGGGCTCGATTGCTCGTGTTTCCACCAAGGTCGATTTTCAATCGCGCCGAAGCGCGGACACCTACCATTCCGGCGGACTGGAGTCCGCCATGGCCACGAACGACCGCACCGCGTTCCTCTCACGCAGCCTGATTGTCCTGACCCTCGGCGTCACCTTGGCAGGGGGGTGCTACGTCGGCATCGACGAGGATGGCGTCGCCGAATTCGGCGACGAGTTTGGCGGCACGGACGAGACGGGCGACTCGGGCGAGACGGGCACCACGGGCGCGGACACCAGCGCCGGCGACACGAACACGACGGACTCGGGGAGTACGAGCACGACGGACTCGGGCAGCACGAGCACGACGGACACCGGGAGCACGAGCACGACGGACTCGGGGAGCACGACGGACTCGGGGAGCACGACCGATACCGGCACGACCGACACCGGCACGACCGACACCGGCAACGATCCGATGGCCGGCGACATGCCCAACAACGCCTACTGCACTCCGGTCTCGAATTGGAGCGCGCAGTGGATCGACTACGAGCTGCAGGTCATCGAGCTCGTCAACCAGGCTCGCGCGCAAGGGGGCAACTGCGGCGCGAACGGCAATTTCCCGCCCTCGGGGCCGCTGACTTGGGAGGCACACCTGACCTGCGCCGCGCGGGTTCACTCGCAGGACATGGCGGTCAACGACTTCTTCAGCCACACCAACTTGCAGGGCAAGGACCCGGGCTGGCGGCTTGGTCAAGCGGGCTACGCGGGCGGCGGTTGGGGTGAGAACATCGCGGCCGGCTACCCCGATCCGAACGCGGCCGTGCAGGGCTGGCTCGACAGCGATGGCCACTGCGCCAACATGCTCAACTCGAGCTTCACGCTGACGGGGGTCGGCTACGCCTACGACGCGGGCTCGAGCTACGGCGCGTACTGGACCCAGACCTTCGGCAACTAGCCTTCGCTCGCGTTCGCTCGCTACGCTCGTCTTTTGGAGGGCGTTCCGCCCGCCCTCCCCCAGTTGGACGAAGTCCAACTGGGGCCCCCACCTCGCAAGCGCTTCGCGCCTGTTCGCTTCGCGTCCGCTCGCTCATGACGGATTTCGGGCCGTCTTGGATGAGCGAGGAGGCTGCTAGTGATGGTTTTCGGGGGCGTCTCGAGCGTTCGCGTTCGCTCGCGACTCAGCCGGACTGCGTGGTCGCGGTGCCGTCGTCGGCGTAGTGGATGCGCGAGAGTCGAAGCTGCGACTGGAACACGCAGGGCTTGTAGATCGAGCTGCCGAGCAGCATCCGCACGCAGTCTTGCAGGCCCTCGGTGATCGCGGGGTGGGGGTGATAGAGCTCGGCCAGCTCGCGGGCGGATCGCTTGTGCTGGATCATCAAGGACACGGCCTCGAGCGTGGTCGAGGCGTGGACGCCCAGCGCTCGCATGCCCAGGATGGTCATCTCTTCGTCGTCGCGGACGAGCAGCTTCACGAAGCCCTCGGTCTCGCGCATGGCGATCGCTCGGTTGACCAGCGAGTAGTCGTAGACGCCGACGCGATAGGGGATCCGCTCGGCTTGGGCTTGCTGCTCGTTGTAGCCGATCGCGGCGACCTCGGGGTCGAGGAACATGATGGTCGCGAGGTTGGCGTAGCTGAGCGAGCGATCGTGGGCGACGCAGATCCGCTCGGCGGCGTGGCGGCCCTCGATCTCGCCGACGTTGACCAGCGCGATGTCGAGGGTCACGTCGCCGACCGCGTAGATGTGTGGGGCGCTGGTCTGGGTGTCCTCGTGGACGATGTGGGCGCGGCTGTCGAGCTCGACCCCGGCGAGCTCGAGCCCGAGCCGCTCGGTGTTGGGCACCCGACCGATCGAGACCAGCGCTTTTTCGACCCGGATGGTCTCGCGGCCGCCGGTCGCGTGCTCGATCGTGTACTCGACCTCGCCCTCGATCTTGCGCATCGCGACCAGCTTGGCCTGGCGATGGATCGTGACGCCCTTGGTCTCGAGGTTGGCCGCGCAGAGGTTGGCGATGTCGTCGTCTTCGAAGGGCAGGATCCGCGGCGCGCGATCGATCAGATAGACCTTGGTCCGGCCGAAGTTGGCGAAGATCGTGGCGAATTCACAGCCGATCACGCCAGCGCCGAGGATCACCAGCGAGCGCGGGAAGTTGCGCAGGCTGCCGATGTGATCCGAGGTGATGATCGCCTCGCCGT
>JAMHUH010000735.1:0-3670 GCA_035904925.1 Nannocystaceae bacterium | reverse complement strand
ACACGGGCACGACGGACACGGGCAACGAGCCGCCGATGTCGATCATGGCCTGCTGTGAAGACCGCGACTGTGGCTGCTTCGCGGGTCTGTGCACCAACACCGCCTGCGTCGCCGATGGCTACTGCGACTGCAATTGCCCGCTCCAGAGCGACCCCGACTGCGCGCTCGACAGCTGCGCGTTGCCGGCTCCGGCCGACGAGGCCGGCTGCCCGGCGACCACCGATCCGGTCGTGCTCTACATGAGCAACGACGACAGCAATTCCCAGGCCTCGCCCGCGTTCGTGCGCCGGGTCGTCAGCGAGGGTTACGTGGTCCCGGCGGGTCGGGTGCGGATCCACGAGTTTCTCAATTACTACGATCTCAGCTACGCCAACCCGAGCGACAAGCCGGCCGAGGTCGGCATTCAGATGCGCCGGACCGACGCCGAGACCGGCGAGTTCACCTTGCTGCTCTACGCCCAGGGCCAGGAGCTGCGGGCCGAGGATCGCCCCGCCTACAATCTGGTGTTCTCGCTCGATCGCTCGGGCTCGATGGGCGGCGAGCCGATCGAGCTGCTCAAGGACGTCGTGCTCGCCACGACCTCGCAGCTGCGCGCGGGCGACGTGATCTCGCTGGTCCAGTGGAACTCCGACCAGAGCGTCTTGCTCGACGGCTACGTGGTCGAGGGGCCCAACGATCCGGGCCTGATCGACATCATCGAGAGCATCGAGGCCGACGGCTCGACCGATCTGAACGCCGGGCTGGTCGCGGCCTACGACCTGGCCAATCAACATTATATCGCCGATGGCATCAATCGCGTGTTCATGGTCAGCGACGGCGGAGCCAACGCGGGCGTGACCGACATTCAGCTGATCGCCGCGCAAGCCAACGAGTCGAACGGCAAGGGCATCTATTTGATCGGCGTCGGCGTCAGCGAGGCGAGCTTCTACAACGACGAGCTGATGGACCAGGTCACCGACGCGGGCAAGGGCGCCTACCTCTACGTCGACAGCCCGAGCGAGGCCGATCGGATGTTCGGCGAGAGCGAGCGCTTCTTGGCCAACACCACGGTCGCGGCCCGCGACGTGCGAATGCAGCTGACCATGCCTTGGTACTTCGGCATCAAGGAGTTCCACGGCGAGGAGTATTCGGCCAACCCCGAAGAGGTCGAGCCCCAGCACCTGGCCAACAATGACGCGATGAGCTTCCATCAGATCATTCAGTCTTGCGATCCTGCCGCGCCACTGACCAATGACGTGATCAAGGCCCGCGTCGACTATCTCGATCCCTTCAGCGGCGAGGCTCGCTTCGACGAGCTCGAGGTCGCGCTCGGCGACCTGGTCGAAGCCGACGCCACGCAGCTCTACAAGGGCGACGTCGTGGTCGGCTACGCCAAGGCCTTCATCGTGATCGACGCGCTGATCGGGCTCGGCCAGACCGCCGACGCGATCGGCACCGCGCAGGCGATGGTCGAGTGGCTCGACTTGGCGGTCGAGGCGCTGGACGACGAAGAGGTCGTCGAGATGCGCGATGTGATGAGCGACTACGTGCTCGTGCTGACCAGCACCTACGGCTGAGGGTGCTGCTCTTGGGGGCGTTCGGGTCGAATCGCCACACCATCGCAGCGCGGGTATGACCTAAATCGAGAATCGTCCAAGCGGCTAAAACGCAGGGCGATTCTCGGTTTTCATCGTCGCCGACCCGGTGTATGAGAAAGTCATGGTTCAGCAGCGACATGGAGACGCTGGTGCGGAAGTGGTCATGGACGACCGCCATTATCCGATCCTCATCGTGACCTGGATCGGCGAAGCGACGGTGCCGCTGGTGCGCACATACCAGCAATGGCAGACCGCGCAGGCCGAGCGAGCGCGCGCGAGTGGGATCAAGCTGGTCTCGTTGACCGATGGCTCGCGTGCGACGCGGCCGGGCGCGAACGTGCGCAAGGCCTTCGCCGACGGCGAGATCCCTGGGCACGACATCATGATCAAGTCGGTCGTCGTCGTGACCAACCCGCTGATTCGTGGCGCGATCACGGCCGTGCGCTGGCTGATGGGCGACAGCTTCGGCGACGTCGAGCTGGTCGAGTCCAACGCGATCGCAATCGAGCGCTGCCTCGAAACGCTCGATCAGCACGGGATCGCGCGGCCGAGCCGGCTCTCGCCGACCACCTACGAGCCACCGGCCGCTCGCACGAGGGCACCCGCGACCGCCTGACGTCGTTCCTGGCGCGGAGACCGGAGCATCGACATGGTTCAACAGCGACATCAGGACGGAAACTCGGAGCTGGTGGTGGATGACAGCCACTATCCAATTTTGATTGTCACGTGGTTCGGCGAACCCACGCATGGGTTGGCACATGTCTATCAAAGGTGGGAGGTCGAGCAGCGGGAGCGGGCCAAGGCGAGCGGGACGAGGCTGGTCTCATTGAACGATGGCACCCACGCGACACGACCGAGCCCCAGCGTGCGCAAGATCTTCAGCGAATTCGAGGTTCCAGACGCCTCGCTCGTGCTCAAGTCGGTCGTCGTCGTGACCAACCCGCTCATCCGTGGCGGGATTACGGCGATCAAATGGGTGGTCGGTGACAAGTTCGCCAACGTGGATCTGGTCGACTCCAGCGCGGCCGCCATCGCCCGCTGCTTCGAGATCCTCGATCAGCACGACATCGCGCGGCCGAAGGGACTCTCGGTGCAGAGCTACGAGCCGCCGCGCGCGTCCTTGCGCACGGCAAACGCCTGACGCGGGCGGACGATGAACCACACCAGCACGCCGAGCACCTGCAGCTGGATGATGATCGAGATCACGAGCGCGGGCGCATCGGGCAGCGGCGGCAAGCCAATCAGCGGTAAAGCGACGAGCGCGAGCACGACGATGCCGCGTTTTCGCTCGATCTCGACCGTCCAGAGGCACAGCAGCCAGAGCGCCGAGAAGCCGACATAGAGCGGAGCGAAGGGGCTGCGCAGGGCTCCCAAGGTCAGGACCGCGAGCCAGAGGCCGACGTCGATCCACCGCTCGCGTGCACCCGCGCCGCCGTGCCGCCCGGCTTTGCCCCCTCGCAACCCGGCGAGGATCGTCAGGACCAGCGCGAGCAGAGTGAAGATCGAGCCGATTCGCGCCCCGCTGGCCCAGACGTCGTCGAAGTGGACGCCGAGCGCCTCGAGCTTGAAGGGCAGGCCGAAGGGCGCGATGTTGAACGAGATGTCCTGGGTCGTTTTGCTGAAGAACTCGAGCGCTTCGCCGGAGCTCAAGCGCGGTAGTTCGTAGTCGACGAAGGCCTCGAAGGGCGCGGCCCCGAACATCACGAGCGCGGCGAGGCTCCAGCCGAGCCCGAAGCCGGCGGTCCACAGCGCGTCGCGCCAGCGCTTTTGGACCAACAACACGATCCCGAGCAACCCGGGCGAGATCTTGGCCAAGATGGCGAAGGCCAGCAGCGCGCCACCCAGCGCTGGGCGCTGGCGCTCGAACGCGATCATGCCGAGCACGGCGATCGTGATGATCGCCATGTGGACGTTGCCGACCTGCAGCGTGATGAGGACCGGAAACGAGGACCAGACCAAGGGTCCGAGCAGCAGCGCCCGCAGCCCGGCCCGACCCTCGCGCTCGCCGATCCACGCGCCCACGAACCACAGGCCAAAGCCGAGGCAGAGCCCGTTGACGCCGAACCAGAGCGCGCGCTGAGCCGCGAAGGCGT
>JAMHUH010000734.1:0-5708 GCA_035904925.1 Nannocystaceae bacterium | reverse complement strand
CCGCGGATCCCTTCCCGGGCAGCCGCTGAACCGAGTCGTCAGCCGCAGTAGTCGAGCGGCGGCGCCGGAGCCTGGCCAGCGTTGGCGTAGACGAAGCGCCAAAACGCCTGACGAACCTCGGCCGACTCGCCGCCGGTGCAGTAGAGGTGGCGCTCGAGCTCGGCGGTGGTCAGCGAGCCGAGCGGAGGGATGCTCGCGTAGAGGTCGGCCATCGAGGCCCGCAGCTGTGCGACCCCGAGGATCGCCCCGAGCCCGGCGAAGACCCGACGACCGACGGTGTAGGCGATGTCGGGCGTGTCGCGGGCGAAGGGGTGCGGATCGAAGAGCTCTTGTGGCGGGTCGTTCCAGTTGAAGGGCTCGCTCGTGAACGAGAGCCCGATCGTCGTGTTGTACATGTCCCAGGCCTCGTCGATCCAACCGTCGGCGTAGGTCGCCGGATGAACGCCGCGCGCCCACCAGCTGTGGAAGGCCTCGTGCTCGAGGTCGCTGGGCTTGGTCGTGAGCGCGCCGTCGTACTCCATCGAGCGCAGCCCAGCGCCGATGTAGACGGTCATCGCGGGGTGCTCGAAGTCGCCGGTCGAGAGCACGAACTCGTCGATGTAGGCGCGCAGGTTGGTCTCGAAGGTCGCGATCGGAGTCGCGACCGACTGGTGGCGATAGACCGAGTAGGGGATGTCCTGCCCGTTCGCGGCGGCGTGGATGCCCGAGACCACGCTGACCTCTTCGCTCGGGACCACGACGATCAGCGGAGCCATCGCGCTCATCGAGTCGGGGAACTCGAGCTGCCAGTCGTGCTCGGCCAGCGCATCGAACGTGGCGTTGGTGATCAGGGTATGGGCCGCGCCCGCGCCGACGAGGGTCAGGCCGAGGCTGAGCGGATGTCGATCGAAGGGCAGGTTGGCCGGCAGCCAGGACTCGAGGTAGCGGCCAGGGTTGAGGTCCGAGAGCCAGGTGTCGAAGTAGACGCGATCGGGACCTTCGGCCCAGCTGAAGCCGCCAGCCGCGGGCGCGTTGGGCAGCCCGAGCGAGTAGCTCAGCCAGAGCGTGTGGACCGAGCAAGGCTCGAGGTTCTCGGCCAGGATCCGAAACCCGTAGATCTCGCCCTTGCCGAACGAGTGCGACTGAATCATCGCGGTGTCGAAGACCTGGCCGTCGAGCTCGGCCTCGCCGATCGTCTGGCGGAGATCGAAGATCGGCATGCCGGCGTCGGGGCCGAGCTGAAAAGTCATCGTGACCTCGACCTGGGCCTGGTTGCTGGCGAGGTCGAAGTTCATCGACGCTTCGAGTGCGAGGATGTCGATCGGCACGGCTGGGAGGCCGTCGATCGTGGTCGCGGGCGGGGCGTACTCGAGCGCCGCACAGTCGGGGGGCGGGTCGCCAGTGTCGGTCGAGTCGGAGCTGGTCGAGTCGGCGCCGCTCGAGTCGGTCGAGTCGGTCGAGTCGGTCGCGCTCGAGTCGGAGCTGGACGTGTCGCTCGAGTCGGAACTCGACGCGTCGCTCGACGTGTCGCTCGACGAGCTCTCGCTGGTCGAGCCGGACTCCGACTCGCTGGCTGTCGCGGTCTCGCTGCCGATCTCGTCGGCGGCGTCATCGGTGCCATCGTTCACGCAGGCGACCAGCGAGAGCGCGCCGAGCAACCCGCACGAGAGTCGGAAATTCATCGACCCAGGGTAGTCGGATCCGCTTGGAGATCGTAGCGGTACACGCGAACCACCGGAGCCTTCGGCGCGCCGGGGTCGACGTCGCGTTGCAGCGCGAACACGCTCACTCCGTCGCGCGACCAGCCGATCAGCTCATCGTCTTCGCTGTCGAGGGTCACGAGCGAGACCTCGTCGGGCTGCGATCCGAGGATCAGGATCTCGTCGTCGCCGGGCTGCGGATCGTCGAGCTTCGTCGGCCCGGTGAACCCCCGGACCTGCACGGCGACCTGCTCGGCGGTCGGGCTGGCGATCAACCATTCCGCATCCATGGCGCCCAGACGGGTGTAGCTGCCCTCGTGCAGGCCAAAGCGGCCGACCCAGCGGACGCCATCGAGCGCGTCCTCGAGCACGAACAGGTAGCTGCCGTCGTGACCGAGCGCGAGCGCGGGAAAGCGACTGGTGGTCCGCGGATCCTCGGCGTCGGTCTCGGCGTCGGCGAGCTCGGCGTCGGTTTCGGCGTCGGGGAGCTGCGGCGGCGCTTCGACTTGCAGACCCAGGATCGCCGCGCCTTCGGGCGGCTGACCGAGCAGGTGGGTACGGCTCAGCGTGTCGACGTCGATGGCGACGATCCGCGACCACTCGTCGATCGGCAGGTAGAGGATCGGGCCCTTCGCTGCCCACGCCGGACGACCGAAGACCTCGCCGGCCTCGACCAGGCGCCGGCGGTTCTGGCCGTCGCGGTCGATGATGTCGAGCGCGGTCTCGGAGTAGCGCTCGGGTCGAGCGTGGAAGACCGCCCGGCTGCCGTCGGGCGTCGGCGTCGGGTTGGTCATGTACTCGAGCGGATCGGTGAAGACCGGCGTGAACACGCCCTCGGGGACCGTGATGGTCGCGAGCGTCTTGCTCGAGCCATGGTTGGCGAGCGTCGCCCAGACGACGCGGCCATCGGCCGAGACGTCCGCGGCGCCATAAAAATTGTAGTGCTCGAACAAGAGCGCGCGGCTGGGTCCCTCGACGAGCTCGAGCGCCTCGCCCTCGCTGCCGACCACGTAGCCCAGCTTGCCTGGGACCACGCTGACTTCTTTGCGATCGACGAGCACGATCGGCCGACCATCGAAGGCGGTGCCGAGCATGTACTCTTCGGCGAGAACGTCTCCGAGCCGCGTGCGAGTGACCTGGGCCCGGTTTTGGGGCTCGCGCTCGAGCGCGAGCGCCCGATCGTGCTCGCGCTGGGCCAGGCCTTGGGCCAGGTTGTCGCTGCGATCGAACAAGGGGACGAGCTTGCGTGCGAGCAGCTGCTCATCGACGCCCTTCATCGCTTGGGGGTCGACGAAGGCCTGCAGCGGCTCGCGCTCGCCGAGCCGCGCGACGATCGGCATGGTCAGGCGATCGCTCAGGTACTCGGCGTTGAGCGTCAACGCCTCGGCCGGACTCTCGCCCCACAAGAAGGCTCGCAGGGCCGGCTCGGTCGCCGACCAGCGCTCGCTCGTCTCGCTGTCGATCACGCTGGCGTCGACGCTCAGCACGTAGTCGGAGAAGTCGGCGCCGATCAGCGGGAGGGTCTTGTCGACCCGGACGACGACCCGGATCACCCAGCGGGCCTCGTGGCCCTGCGCCAGCCCGACCAGGGTCGCGTCGGCGAATCCCTGCGTGTCGCCACGCGCGAGCTCGGCTGCCTCGGCGTCGATCGGGGTCGAGGTCAGGCCGAGCTGCTCGAGCTCGTCCGAGAGCTTGGTGGCGAGCTCGAGGCTGCCCTGCGCCTGCTGCCAGGCCGGGAGGAGCTGGCCATCGCCGAGGTCGAGCGCGACCGCGACGACCACTCGCTGCGGCTCGGTATGGACCCGCGCGAACTTCCACCAGCCGATCGCGGCCGCAGCCGTCACGACGCCGATCCCGACCAGCAACAAGCGAAGCCGCTGGCCCGACTTCGCTCGATCGTCACCGGCGAGCTCGGCCATCGCCCGAGCGCGCCGCTCCGCCATCACGAAGGCGACGAGCCCGACGCCGATCGCCGCCACCAGCAAGAGCGCGAAGATCAGCGCAGGGTGGGCGAACCAGAGTCGAACGAGCGCGCGCATGCCCGCGCGAGCCTAACCCAGCTTCAGAAACGCAAGGTCCAGGTCAGCCCGACCTGGCGACCGCGCTGCTGGCCGAGCTTGACCTCGTCGACCGCGAGCGTGATGCCGCCGAGCAGCCCGAGGGCGCCGCCGACCGCGAGCGTCGCGATCCCGGCGGCCTTGGTCATGTAGATCTGCGGGCAGGGCGTGGTCCGGGGATCGGCGAGGCCCGAGGGGCAGCGCTCGTCGATCGCCCACAGGCTCGCGCCCACGCCGATCGTCGCGACGCCGACGACCAAGAGCGCAATCTCGGCCCCGCGCGGCATGATCCGCTTGAAGGGTTTTGGTTGCTCGTCGGGGCCATCGACGATCGGCGCGCTGCCGAAGATCAGGGCCGCGACTTGCTCGGGCTTGGTCAACGCGATCGTGCTCTGCAGCGGCCGCTCGCTCCCGTCGCTGGACTCGACCGACACGCGATAGCGACCGAGCACGAGGCCCTCGGTGTGGGCGTCGGTCGGCCGCTCGTTGATGTACACGCGGCAGGGCGACTTGCACTCGACATCGAGGGTCGCGGTGCCGGCCTCGGCGAGCACCCGGGCGCGCTCGCGGTGCAGCGCGACCAAGCCCGGTCCGAACTCGTCGGTCGGCAGCGGGTCACCGCGGCTGGTTCGAATCGCCTCGTCCATCACGGCCCGCGAGCCATCGGCGTCGCCGATCGCGAGCAAGGCTCGCGCGAGCGTCAGCTGGGCCATGGTTCGAACGCTCTGGCCTTCGGGGTCCTTGGCGAGCTGCGTGCCGAAGCTCTGCAGCAGCTGCAAGGCGTCGCGCAGCTGGGTCGCGCCGAGCTGCGGGTCGTCGTTGGCCATCGACTGGGCCTGCCGGACTCGCGCGACCGCGTCTGCATAGTCGTCGCGCGCCGCCGTCGACCCCGCCGGCTCGCTCGCTGGAGGAGCCAGCGCGAGCGGGGCGAACGAGAGCAGGGTCGCGAAGAGCGAAGCAGAGACCATCGCGCTCGCACGTTATCACCTTTGCTCGCGCAGGCTCACCCTGGACCCGACAACGTGCACACCACCCGACCCCGACCTCGGGTGCAGGCTGTGCGGTCGGGTATCCATTCATGCTCGGAGTCGCTCGTCGCTGCACATGTGCAGGGATTCAGCATCCCAATCATCCTGGTGCGTCGGCGGGCGCGTCGTCCAAGGCGAGCTGGCCACAGGCGGCTTGAATGTCGTCACCCCGAGGCGTTCGCAGCCAGCACTGCACACCCGCGCTCCTGAGGATGGCCATGAACGCGTCGGTCCGGGCTCGGCTCGGCCGCCGGAAGGGCGCGTGCGGGTGGGGATTGAAGGGGATGACGTTGACGTGGCAGTGGAACTCGCGCAGCAGCTCGACGAGGCGCTCGGCGTCGGCGTTGCTGTCGTTGACGTCACCGAGCAGGACGTACTCGAAGGTCAGGTGGCGGCGGCGCGAGGTCGGCACCTCGCGCAGCGCCGCGAGCAGCTCGGCGATGTTCCAGCGCTGGTTGATCGGCATGACCTGATCGCGAATGGCGTCGGTGGTCGCGTTGAGGCTGATCGCGAGCCCGACCTCGAGCCCCAGACCTTCGCGAGCGAAGCGCTGAATCGCCGGGACCAAGCCGGAGGTCGAGACCGTGATCCGGCGGCCGGCGATCGGGTCGCCGCGCTCGTCGGTCAAGATCGCGATCGATCGCTCGACCTGATTGAAATTGTGCAGCGGCTCGCCCATGCCCATGTAGACGACGTTGGTGATCCGCTGCGGCCACCGTGCGCCGCGTTCTCGGGCCTCGTCGGCCAGCAGCACGCGGGCTCGCTCGACCTGGTCGACGATCTCCCAGGTGTCGAGGTTGCGACGAAAGCCCAGGCTCGCGGTCGCGCAGAACCGACAATCGACCGCGCAGCCGATCTGCGAGCTGATGCACTGGGTCAGGCCGCGCTCGCTCGCCTCGCTCGCTTCACCAGGCTCGCCGGCTTCGTCCGGATCACTCTCGAGC
>JAMHUH010000733.1:0-1962 GCA_035904925.1 Nannocystaceae bacterium | reverse complement strand
CAGATCGTCGAGCGCGTGGGCCATGCTCACTCGATCGGATAGGGCACGTAGCCGCTGTCGAGCGGCGGCGCGGCCATGAAGGGCAAGCGGTAGGTCTCGAGCAGGCCGCGACCGCCGATCACCGCGACGAAGAACGCGGCCGGCAAGAGCGCGACGAGCAAGCCGCGGATCAGCGAGGTCGAGTGCGTGCGCGCCAGACCGATCGCAATCAGCCCGAACCCGAGCAGGCCCGCGAACGCGGCCGTGCCCGCCCAGACCTCGGGCTCGGCGTCGAAGACGATGACCGCGAAGTCGAGCATCCCGACGACCAGCAGCGAGGGCGCGAGGGCCAGCCCGACCGCGCGCATGCTCGCGCCGATCGAGCGCCGCGCCCCGCCGGTCATCGCCATCGCGGCGTGGGCCAAGATCCCGCCGAAGAAGTAGAGCATCGGCAGGCCGAGCGGGATCATCAGCAGCAGCCACAGCCGCATCACGTCGGCGAACTGCGCCCCGAGCACTTCACCGACCACGCTGGGTCGCTTCATCGGGCCGAACTCGCCGCGCGTCAGCCAAGCGTCGAGCGCCAACCAGCCGACCGTCAGCAGCCAGAGCGGCAGCCGCAAGGTGGCCAAGAAGAGCAGCACCCGCGAGTGCGAGACCGGCTCTTCGACCGCGCGAAAGCTGGCGTTGGGCGAGCTGAGCAGCTGGACGAGGGTCTTGGCGCAGCGCCGCAGCCAGCTGCCGTCGCGCTCGGCCTCGATCGGCAGCGAGCGCGAGCGCGGATCGAGGTGGCAGGCTTGGCACAGATCGCCGCCGCGAACTTGGGCGCGATGATCGGCGAGACCCGCGAAAGTCTTGCCGCAGCGTGCACACTGCTCGCCGGTCGAGGTTGGGCGCGGTCGCATGCGGCGGCGCAGTGTAACCGCTCGCACAGGCGATCGACTAGAGCTTTGCAGACCTGCCGCTGCCTGACTATGGTGCCCGCGTGAGCCCCCGACTCCTCGTGCTCCCTGTCTTGCTCGGGCTCACCGCTTGTCCTCGCGGCGCCGAGCTCGGGGGGACCCGGCACCACTACGACGACAAAGAGGCCGCGCTCGCGCGCTTCGAGGAGCCCGATCGCGACGCTTGGGCCAAGCCGGCCCAGGTCGTCGCCGAGCTCGGGATCACGGCCGAGATGGACCTCGCCGACATCGGCGCGGGCTCGGGCTACTTCACCCGTCGGCTCGCGACCGAGGCGCCCAAGGGCACGACCTACGCGATCGACGTCGACGCCGACTTCAAGGACCACATCGAGTCCGAGCTCGAGGCCTGGCAGACGCCCAACATCGTCACGCGCCTGGCCGTCTACGAGCACCCGCTCTTGCCCGAGGACAGCGTCGACCTCGTGTTCATCTCGAACACCTACTCGTTCTTGCAAGATCGCGTCACCTACTTCAAAGCCGTGCACAAGGCGCTGCGCCACGACGGCAAGCTGGCCGTGATCGACTGGCGTGCCGACGTCGACTGCCCACGCGCGACCGGCTGCCCGCGGCCCAAGCAACGGATCCCCGAAGCCTTCGCCCGCGAAGAGCTGGCCCGCGCCGGCTTCACGGTGATCGAGCGCTTCGACGTCCTGCCCTACCAGTACTTCGTGCTGCTCGAGCGGACCGAGGACATCGCCGAACGCGAGGCCAAGCCCGAGCCCGTGCCGCCCGAGATGCCAGAGCCCGACGCGTCCCAGCCCGACGCGTCCCAGCCCGACGCGTCCCCCCAGACCGAGCCCTGAGCATGCACGCCACCCCGCTCGAGCCCTCCGCGACCGAATCTCCGCTCTCGCCCGACGAAGTGCTCGCGGCCTACCGTCGGGCCCTCGTCCAGCTCGACGCCGCGCAGCGAGCCCACCCGCGGGCCAACGGCGCGTGGGCGGGCGAGGTGATCTGGAACCCGATGCTGCCTTGCCAGTGGGTGATCTTGAATCACGTCCTGGGTCGGCCGATCCCGGCC
>JAMHUH010000732.1:0-2440 GCA_035904925.1 Nannocystaceae bacterium | reverse complement strand
CCGCGACGTCCTTGCCATGCAGCGGCGAGAGCTCGACGTCGTCCTTCGTGGCGATCGGCTCGCCCTGGTCGGGCTCGACCACCGGATCCGTCTTGCCCGAGTCGCCGGGCGTGGGCCCGGGGCTCGGGTGACAGGCCATCAGCGCGAGCAAGGTCGGGAGCACGAAGGTGGATCGCACGCGGATGCATACCCGGCTCACTGCTTGATCACCAGCTTGCGGAAGGGGTTGACCACGCGGGCCTTGCCAGCGGTCACGCCGAGCTGCGCCCAGGTGAAGTGGATCAGCTCGCCCTCGGCCACGTAGAGCTCACACATGTCGGGCTGGGTTCGGACGAGATGCACGAGCGCGGTCTCGCCCGGCTCGACGAAGGCGGTGAAGTGCTCGGGCTGGGTGCAGCCGCCCGAGTCGACCCGCACGTCGAGGCCATCCGCGCTCACGAGCACGCCGTAGATCGGCTCGTCGCGGGCGCCCTCGGGCGGGATGCTCAGGCCTACGTTCGTCCCCGGCTCGAGCACCTCGACCGGGCCGAGCTCGATCCCCAGCGTGACGAAGGCCGGCAGGTCGGCCCAAGCGAAGAGCAGCTTGGTCCCGAGCACGACGTCGCCCTCGCAGGTGTCGGGCACCAAGGATGCGATCGAGAGCTTGCCGGCGTCCGTGGCGAAGCCGACGTCGGCGGTCTTGCGGCAACCACCGCTCTCGATCTGCAAGGTCAGACCCGCGCGGGTCTGCATCAACCCGAGGATCTCGGTCGGCTGCGAAAGCACGGGCCCATCACCGATGAGCGGCTTGGCCGGCTCGGACTTGCTCGGCTCGGACTTGCTCGGCTCGGACTTGGCGGGTTCGGACTTGACGGGCTCGGAGGCCGCCGTGCAAGCCAAGCCGAGGGCGAGCGTGAGCAGCGAGAGGGCGAGACGGGGCGTGCGGTGCATGAGCGGCTCAACGAAGCACCAGAGCCCGGACCTGACAGCGTCGAGATCGCCGACGCGACGAGTTTACCGTGTCCGTACAAACACGAAGGCCGGCCGCGGCGGAGTGATGGCCTCGATCGAAGGTCAGGTGTCGCCCGTCTGCGGGCCCGACTTTCCGCCCGCAGGGCTGGTCCGCTTCGGCTTGAGCGTCATCGTGGGATTCGCTTGGTTGGGCTCCAAGATCGTGGGGTCGTCTGGCAAGGCTCCCTGCCCGGCAGCGGTCGGCTCGTAGAACCAGATCTGGATCCGTGGCGCCTCGGTCGACAGCGGGCATGACCACACATGGCGGATCACGCTGTCTTCGCCCTGCGTCAAGATGACCGCGCTCTTCTCCAGCCTTCGGCCTTCGGCGTCGAGCTCGACGGCACAGCCCGCGAGCGACAGGACTGGATCGCTGGCGAACACCAGCATGAGCGCATCTTGGTCCTCGCCGAACTCGTAGACCCACTCACACCCATGCAGATTGATGGCGCTGGCCTCGAGATGGATGGCGGGTGGCCGGGCGTGGACGGTGAACTTCACCGAGGTCAACTCGGACGTCGTGGTCTCGGTGGTTCGGCGATTCGTGAGTTCCATGCTCGAGAGTCTCTGCCAGCGGAGTGCGGCCTGCTCGATGGACGTCCACGAAAGACGTCCGAGCAAACGCACGCGCGAGCGCTCGGAATCCCTGGCTTCGATTTGGTCGCAGGTGCCGAGGAACCGACTCCTGACCGACGCGGAACCCAGCGCAACCCCGGCGAAGGACGTGGCCGAGCCCAGCTTTCCCGCGTTGCCCGACGACGACCTCGAGCAGCAGCGCATCCTCGCAGCCGCAGCCGCTGCGCTCTTTGGTCTGCCGCTGCTGCGTGTCGCTCACTATCGAATTCTCCGCCAGCTCGGCGCGGGTGGCATGGGCGAAGTATTCTTGGCCCACGACGAGGTGCTCGATCGTCCGGTCGCGCTCAAGCTGCTGCGCAGCGAGCTGACTCGCAAAGACACGAGCGCGCTGCATGAGCGCGAGGCTCGGGCGCTGGCGAAGCTCTCGCATCCAAACGTCGTGCAGGTGTACGAGTTCGGGCGCCACGGCGGGCGTGGCTACCTCGTGATGGAGTACGTCGAGGGCCAGAGCTTGCGCGATTGGCTGGCCGAGCAGCGACCGAGCTGGGCGAGGATCCTGGCGGTGTTCCGCGCGGCCGGCGATGGCCTGAGCGCCGCGCACGTGCTCGGGTTCGTGCACCGCGACATCAAGCTCGACAACATCTTGGTGGGTGTCGATGGTCGCCCGCGCATCGTCGACTTTGGGCTCGCGTTGCCCAACGCCGAGGCCAGCAACCAGCGAGCCGGCACGCCTCGCTACATGGCGCCCGAACAACTCGCGGGTGGCCAGGTCGACGCGCGCAGCGATCAGTTTGGCTATTGCGTGGCGCTCAGCGAGGCGCTCTGGGGCGTGCCTCTGCGGGACCCCGAGGTCGACCCACCGCCAAGCGCGGTG
>JAMHUH010000731.1:0-4578 GCA_035904925.1 Nannocystaceae bacterium | reverse complement strand
GACCGCCTCTTTGGCTTCCTCATCAGCTCGACCTACTCGGAGCCGACCCCGCGGGTCGAGCGGACCTCTCGGACAACCGGCATCCTCATCCGTTCCGGCAGCGGGCAGGGCACGATCCCCCCCGTCCGGCTGGACTACACGGTGATCCCCAAACTCACGATCGGTGCGGCCTTCGGCCTGGGCTACGGCACGGGGACCAGCACCACGAAGTCCGGAGGCACCGAGACGAAGGTGGACGAGGGCACGGCGACGTCGTTCCTCCTCGCGCCCCGCGTCGGCTACCTGATCGACTTCTCGGACATCCTGGGCATCTGGCCGCGCGGCGGGATCACGATCCAGCGCACGTCCACCAGCACGCCCGACAACCCGGGCCCCAACCAGGCGGCGCGCGAGGACACGGAGACGTCGAACACGCAGATCTTCGCGACCCTCGACGTGCCGTTCGTCCTCGCCCCCTCCGACCACTTCGCTTTCACCGCGGGCCCGTTCCTGGACTTCCCCCTGTCGGCCTCCGCGAAGGACACCCGGCCTGATCCGAACAAGCAGTCGGGAACCATCACCACCGAGCCCGATCCCTCGCCCAAAACGACTTACATCGGCATCGGCATCGGCCTTCTCGGCTCCTTCTGAGTTGACCCGGCGTCCGTTTCGTAGGCTTCTCCCGACGCCTTGAATCACCTGTCGCTTCGCCTGGGTCTCGTTGCCGCGCTCGTCTCTTGTTCTCTGACGACGACGCGGCTCGCCCAGGCCGAAGACGACGAAATCGAAGAGCCCGCGCCCAAGCCGCGCCCCACGCCGCCTGATTTTCGCGCGTTTCGGCCCACTTTCGGTGGACACATCGGCGTCGGACGGCCGGCCGGCAGTGCCGAAGAAGGCTTGCGGCTGCCGAACGCGGCGTCGTGGGGGTATCTCCCCGGCTTCGAGGTGCGGCTGCCCATCTCGCGGAACGTCTCGCTCGAAGGCTTCGGCAACTTCGGGCAGTTCAAGGGCGGCACCAAGCTCTGCCCCACCTGCTCGCTCGGCACGACGCTCTTCGGTGGCGGCGTCGTGTACCACTTGCTCGACGGCGTACCGCTCGATCCTTGGCTGTCGTTCGGCGTCGGCTACCGCACGACCAAGGTCACCTTCGACGGGCGCCAGAGCTACACGTACAGCGGGCTCGAGCCCGTCCGCATCGCGATGGGCATGGACCGCTACGTCATCCCGCAGCTCGGCCTCGGGCTCTACGCCGACCTCAGCTTCGGCCAGTCCACCACGCGCGATCCGGGCCCGTTCCGCGACGATCGCGTCGGCGCCATCCATACGTTTTTCTCGTTCGGCGTCCGCGGCGTGTTGTCCCCGTTCGCTTCGTTCTGAACGATCTATCCCGATCGGGATAGCGACCTGACGGCCCGTACGAAGCCAAAACGCCGGCCTCCCCGAAGGGAGCCGGCGTTTCGCTTTCCATCCAACCCACCAACCTCACCCGACCCGACCAAGGCCACCACCGTAGCGGTCGATGCCGGGGTGGTCAGGGCGGTCCGAGGTCGGGGTTTGCGGGAGCGGAGCCGCCGACTGGCGGTGAGCACCCCAAACCCCGAGATCGGGCCGTCCGGGCCGTCCCGGCGCGACCGCTAGCCAATCGCGATGCCGATGGTCTTGCGCAGCTGGAAGTACTGCTTCGAAACCGAGAAGACCAAGAGCTCCTTCATCTTCTCGGTGGCCGCGAGATCGCCCGGCTGCTGCGGCTCGCTGCGGAGCATCTTGCTGGCCGCGTCGAGGTCGGCCGAGAGCAAGAGACCCGCGCGCGAAGCCGTCGCCTCGGCGCCTTGCGACCAGCGCTTGAGGTTGACCTTGGCGCCCGTGTCGAAGAACAGCTTCACGGCCTGGCGGAGGAGGTCGATCTGCTGGGGGGTCATCTTGCTGCTGATGGCCGCCATGATCGGGGTCGCCTGCGCCTGCTTGTCGGCGGGCAGCGCGAAATCGGGCTTCGCGAGCTTGATGCCGGCGAAGAGCAAGATCTCGAGCTCCGTCTGCGTCGGGAAGAAGTTCCGGATGAAGAACTCGCCGCGGAAGCTCGCGAGCTTCTTGGCGGTGAGGAACGAGAGCTCGGTCTGCGTGAAGCCCGAGAGCACGCTGCGGCCCGCGACGATGCTGGGCGGATCGCCCGGGACGTCGGCGAGGCCGCCGTCCTGGTGCTGGTGCGTGTAGAGCGCGGGCATGCTGACGATGCCGAGCACGTTGCCGGCCCAGCCGAACGTCTTGGCGAACTGCACCGTCGACGTGGCGGGATCGGCGCGGAAGCGCGGATCGAGCTGCGGGATCTTGCCCTGGGACTTGAGGAGCTCGACACGGGCCGCGCACGCCGCGGGGGCGATCGCTTCGAAGATGAGGCCCGTGTAGAGGTTCGCGTCCTCGTGGAAGAGCAGGCGGCGCCAGCTCTCGTTGTCGACGCGCGACTTGGGCTTGAGCAGCTCGGTCGGGCGGTAGTCGTCGAAGAACTTCTGCTCTTCTTCGTCGGCCTTGCGCAGGAAGGCGAGCGCAGCGCTCAGACACCAAGCCTCGTCGTAGAGGTACTGGCGCTGATAGAGCCGGTAGAGCGCGTGGTACGGCTCCACCCGCATCGGATCCTTCGCGAGGATGGTGTGCTGGACACCGACGGCCTCCTCGATGAGCTCCTTCGCCTCGTACAGCTCGCTGAGGATTTGGAGGTCTTGCACGCTGTCCGGCTTCTTGCCGACGGCTGCCTTGAAGTACTCGATCGACGTCGTCGGATCTTCGAGGCGGTCGCGGTAGATGAGGCCGGTGCTGTGCAGGAGGTTGTACTCGAGGTCGTCGTTGCCCTTGCCAGCGACGCGCTTGAACATGCGGCGGAACGCGCGCGCGAGCTCCTTCCAGTCCTTCTGGCCGGTGAGCACCTTGTTGATGCGCTCGAAGGCTTCGAGGTAGTCGGGATCGACGTCGAGGGCCTTGTCGAAGTACGCGACGGCCTGCATCGGATCCTTCATCGCGTCGCGATAGAGCTGGCCGAGCGTGTTGAGGTAGCGACCCTTGCGCTTGGGGCTGGTCTCGAGGTCCGCGATGGTCTGGACCGTATTGATGACCTGCTCCCAGTTCTGCGTCGTCTGGTAGAGCTCCATCAGACGGTGCAGGAGCTTGTGGTCGTCGGGGCGGATGTCGCGCGCCTCTTCGAGCGCCTCGATCGCCTTGGCCGGGTTCTTCTCCTGATCGGCCCAGACGTCGGCGATCTCGTGGAGCATCTTGTAGCGCTCCTCGCCGTCGATGACGTTGTCGAGGATCTGCCGCTTGTACTCGGCGACCTGACGGTAGTCCTTCACCTCGGCGTACAGCGAGACGAGGGCGTCGAGCGACGGGCGATGACCCGAGACCAGCTGCAGGGCCTTGTCGAAGTTCGAGATGGCCTGCTTCGCCTGACCCTGCGCGCGCTTGATGCAACCGAGCTTGTAGTAGACCTCGGCGCGCTCTGCCGTCTCGTCCTCGCCGAGGGCGGTGAGGACCTTCTGGAAGTTCGTCAAGGAGCCTGCCCAATCACCGAGGCGGAAGTTCACCTCGGCGAGGCCGCGGATCGTCTCCTGATCGGTGAGGTCGAGGGCGAGCGCCGCGGTGAAGGCCTTGAGCGCCTTGTCGTCACGGCCGAGGGCCGCTTCGATCTTCGCCAGCGTCTTCTGCAGACGCTGCTGCTCGGTGCGCTCGCGCTTGCCCGACTTGCGGACGAGGAGCTCGGCCCAGGGCTGCGCTTCCTGCCAACGCTGCTGCGCGCAATACTCGTCGACGACGGGCAGAGCGGCTTCTTCGTTGTCGGGATCGCACTGGAGCGCGAGCTCGCAGGATTGGACGGCCAGCTCGTGCTCGCCGAGCTCGACGTCGCGGAGCTTGCCGAGCTCGACCAGCAGCTTGGCGCGCGCGCGGGGGACCTGGGTGTTGTACTGCTCCTGGTCGAGGTAACGAGCGGCTCGATCCCAATCGGCGCTCTCGATGGCGATCTGGCGGATGGCCGCCAGAGTCGGCAAGTGAGCTGGGTCGAGATCGAGCGCTTGCTCGAAGCGATCCTGCGCTGACATCCGATCGCCGAGCTTCTCGTCGAGCGCCTTGCCGATGCGGTAGTACATCTCGACCCGCTGACGACCGTCGGCCGTGAGATCGGCGACGCGCGTCATGTAGTCGATGGCTTGCGCCGAATCGCCCTGCTTCTCGTAGAGCTTCGAGAGCGCGTCGAGCGCGGGGATCCAGCCGCCGTCGATGTCGATGACGTTGCGGTACGCGTCGATGGCGCGCTCGATGTCCTCGACCTCGTCGGCGTAGACCACCGCGATGTTGCTCCAGAGCTCGACCTTCTTGGCGCGGTCGTAGGTGACCTGCTCGTGGCGCTCGTACGCGTTGATGAGGTCGAGCCACTGGCGCAGACGACGGTACGCGCGGGCCAAGCCTTCGAGCGAAGGCTCGTGGTTGGGATCGATCTCGAGGATCTGCTCGAGGCGCACGGCCTGGAGATCGGCCTTGAGGAATTGCTCCTCCTGGACGCGGGCGATCTTGAAGAGCGTGTCGATGCGATCGCGCTCGGTGTTGACGACGTCGAGC
>JAMHUH010000730.1:0-2628 GCA_035904925.1 Nannocystaceae bacterium | reverse complement strand
CGACGTTGTAGTTCGAGCCTAACACGAGGGTCGACCCCGGCTCGACTTTCCGGAATCGGTGAATCTTGATCCACTCGAGTCGGGGCAGACGCGGATCTTCGTCCACGACGGGCTCGGTTGGCTGGTGCGCGTCCTCGCTCACGCTTGCGAGCCTCACTCAGAAGCCCCTTGGGCGCAAGACTGCGGCATTTTGGGCCCGCTGTGCCCGATCGAGGGGCTCGCTCCCCCGCCCCCGCTCGCGTACGCTCGCGCCCACGATGCCGGGCAATTCCTGGGGCGAGCGCTTTCGGGTCACGACCTTCGGCGAGTCGCATGGTGGTGGGCTCGGGGTCGTGATCGACGGCTGCCCGGCGGGGCATCCCTTCCCGAGCGAGCGGATCGCCGATCAGCTCGCGCGGCGGCGACCCGGTCAGTCGGCGTTGACCACCGCGCGCGACGAGGCCGATCGCTTCGAACTTCTCTCGGGCGTCGACCCCGAGAGCAACCTGACGCTCGGCACCCCGATCGCGCTGCTGGTCCGCAACAAGGACGCGCGCAGCGGTCACTACGACGACATGGCGGCGCTCTATCGGCCCTCGCACGCCGACTACACCTACGACGCACGCTTTGGTTTGCGGGCGGTCGCGGGCGGTGGGCGTTCGTCGGCGCGCGAGACGGTCGCGCGCGTGGCCGCGGGGGCGCTGGCCGAGGACCTGCTCGCGCGCCTGCATGGGATCGAGATCGTCGCTTGGGTCGAGCAGATCGCCGGGCTCGAGGCCGGGCCGATCGACGAGGCGACGATCAGTCGCGCGTCGGTCGACGCCACGCCGGTCCGCTGCCCCGATCTCGCGGCCGCCGAGGCCATGGAGGCGGCGATCCGAGCGGCGCGCAAGGATGGGGATACACTCGGAGGCGTGCTGCGCTGCGTGGTCCGTAACGTGCCCTCGGGTTGGGGCGAACCGGTCTTCGCCAAGCTGAGCGCCGAGCTCGCGGGCGCGATGATGAGTCTTCCGGCCAGCCGTGGGTTCGAGATCGGCGAGGGCTTCGCCTCGACGTGCATGCGTGGCTCGACCCACAACGACCCCTTCTTCGCCGAGCCCGATCCCGACACCGCCGCGGGCTTTCGAGTCCGCACGCGAACCAACCACAGCGGCGGGATCCAAGGCGGGATCAGCAACGGCGAGGCGCTGCGCTTCGCGGTCGCGTTCAAGCCGGTCGCGACCATCTTTCGGCCGCAAGAGACGGTCACGCGCAGCGGCGAGTCGCGGACCTTCTCGCCAGCCAAGGGCCGCCACGATCCCTGCGTGCTGCCCCGAGCCGTGCCGATGGTCGAGGCGATGAGCGCGCTGGTTCTCTGCGACGCGATGCTGCGCCGACTCGGCGCGCGGATCGGAGAGCTCGAGGGATGAGCCACCTTCGCCTCCTCCCAGCGCCCGAAGATCGGGACACCGATAAATCGGTGAAGCCCGAGCGCCCGGTGCTCACCGTCGCCGGTCGCGAGACCAGCCACGAGGACACCGATATTTCGGGGCGAAGCCTCGCTCCCGGTGCACCGAAATCTCCGGGGACCATGCCCTTCGAGTACGCACGCGAGCTGCGGGTCGGCGAGGCGGCGATCTGGTGGAACCACAAAGAGACGATCAGCTGGGCGCCGGTGCTCTGGACCCTCGGTGCGGCCCTGGTGCTGCTTGGCGCCGCGACCGCGATTGTCCCGGATCTCTGGCTTCAGCCGCTCGAGGATCTGTGGAAGACCGTGCTGCCGGCGCTGCTGCCCTCGATGTTGCTCTTTGCGCGCGAGTGGTTCAGCCGGCGAGCGCTGGTCGTCACCGATAATTCGGTGATTGGATTCGACCATCGAGGCCGTGCGGATCGGCTTGGTTTCCGCAACGTCCGGGCGGTGAAGCGAGACATGCTCACCGGCGGAGTGTTGCTCGAAGGGGCCGAGCACAAGATTCGGATCCCGCCCTCGCTGGCCGACGACACCCGCGACGCGATCATGACCCAGACCCAGCACACGATCTGGGCCTCGCAGAAGCTCGACGACCGGCTCGGCTGGTTCCCTCGCTAGCATCACTGATATTTCGGTGTTCTTTCTTCCAAACGACAGCCACCGAAATGAAGCGATCAGCAAAGCCTGCGTGTCCCGGACCAGACGGACTTCGATAGGTTGGGAGCATGTCCCGGATCCTCTTCGCGGTCCTGCTCTTCGCCGAGGTCAGCTGGAACTGCACACCGAACCAGGCCTGCGAGAGCGAGCAGTCCGGCTGCGATCCGGACGACGAGACCGGCAGCGAGACTGCTGGCGAGACCGAGGGCGAGATGCCCGACATCCCGGACATGGGCGGCTAGCTACCGCTCGACGCAGCGACCACTCAGGGTCGCTGCCCCGGATCCGAAGCCGAGCTGACCGTCAACGAGCGACCCGGGCACCTCTTCCTCGAACGTGCCGATTTGATCGTGCTCTGCGAGGTCGATGTCGATGGCGTCGAGCTTCACACGAGAGCCGACCGTGACGGTCAACGCGGGATCGATCGGCAACGAGATCGAGGTCGACTCGCGCTTGGGCGTGGTTCGCACCTTCGTTCCATCGACCGAGATGGTCACCGAGACGTCGGGTGCCGAATCATCGGCATCCCAACTACCCCCGCC
>JAMHUH010000729.1:0-6316 GCA_035904925.1 Nannocystaceae bacterium | reverse complement strand
GCTCGTACCAGTTTGACTCCACGTGCCGGGAGCTCGTGGAGGCGGAGGGGTTCACTTGTGCGTCCGGCTGCCCGGCGACGATTCCCGACGCCACAGCGCTTTTCTGGCATCTCGAGATGGACTTGGGAGGCACCTGCTTCACGACGGAGCCCACCGCCGAGTTGACGCTCGGTTGCGATGAGCCCCTGCCATGGACACCTGGCCAGAACGAACACGTCATGTGTTGCGTCGCGCCGCCCTGACGTCCCGGAAGTTGTCAACGACGAAGATCCTGCACGAGCTGCTCGATCGCTGCACTGGAGCGCCGATCGGTTTAGAAAGTCAGCAATTCCGATCCCATAGCCCCCGGATCGACAAGCCCCGGCACTCGTGATCGGGTGGTCCTCACGAGGTCCACATGACGAGCCCACGCTGGAACCTCCCGTCGCTCTCACCGCCCGAGAAGCCCGCGTCCACGGACGCGTGGCGAAGAAGCGCAAGCTGTTCGGCTTCTTGCGCGACCATCGACACGAACTCTTCGACGACGAGTTCCAGGCCGAGCTCGAGCAGATGTACCGAGAGACGATGAGGCGGTCGTTGTACACGGTCCGACCCAAGGACGCGATGGGTTGGTTCGGGTACTGCGGCTACCGCCATCCAGCCTCATGATCCCCGCACTAGCATGCCGGGGCTCGCAAGCGCGCAGAAGTGCTGTAAGATCGCGCCGCCTCGGCCATTGCAGGTTCAGCCTTGATCCAGTCTCCACTCATCGCGCTGCTGCTCTTCGCTCCGCCCGAGTCGGCACCGCCCGAGCCCGACGCCGCTTCGGCCGACGCCAACAGCGAGTCGAGCGAGTTCGGCGAGCTCGAGGCCCACGAGACCGCCGAGCCGCCGCGGGACGCCTCGGGCGGCTACGGAGCCGTCGCCCCGCTGCCCAACTACGACGAGGACCCGAACGCCCGCGACAAGGCGCCGACCGTGGCGCCGAGCAAGATCGATCGCAAGCCCAAGCCGATCGGCTTCGAGGAGCCCAAGGACTACGGCCCCTTCTTCGTGCCCGCGCCGGTCAGCGAGGTCCGCTTCCCTGGCGACGCGCGCCGGCCCGATCGTGACAAGCCCTTCGCCTCGGTCGCGGGCGGGATGTTCTGCTTCATCGAAGACAGCGCCTGCGACATCTCGCTGCTGGCCGACGCCGACGTCGGCGTCGGCGTCAACGTGGTCGAGAACGGCAACGGCCTCGACGTCCCCTACACGCAGTTTCGCGTGCGCGGAGGCCTGACCCTGCGACCGATCAAGCTGGCCCGCAAGCAGTGGCACATGTGGGGCTTGGGCCTGGTCGGCAGCTGGTCGCTCGGCTCGGGCTCGGTGCTCGCGACCGACGACGTGACCGAGCTCCAGCCGCTGCGAACCTGGCGGATCGCGGTGGTCAACCAGCTCTGGCTGGGCCAGCGTCGCAACGCGCTGCACCTCGACCTCTCCTTCGGTGCGGCCAACAGCACGGTCCTCGACGCGCCCGGTCGCTACTGGGGCACGCACGCCGAGCTCGCGCTGGGCTTCGGCGGCTGGGCTGCGTTGGCGCTCAGCGGCGACTTCCTCGATCGCGACTCTCGCTTCGTGGTCGGCTTTCGCGGCCATGGGATCGTCACGGTCCCGCTGATCGCCTTGGTCGTGCTCGGCCTGGTCGCCGGAGGGGTCGCGCTGTGATCACGCTGATGCTCGCGCTCGCGCTCGGCCAACCCGAGGCCGAGTCCAACCCCGCGGTCGACGAAGCGGTCGAGCAGCCCATCGAAGGTCCGGTCGCCCCGAGCACGCAGCCCGAGGGCCCGCCCTTCTACACGCCCGAAGAGATGGCCCGGCTGCGCGAGCGCTGGGAGATCCCGCTCGAGCAGCCGATCGAGTCGCTCGAGCCCAACAAGCCCAAGTGGCGCTGCTTGATCGCCGATCCTTCGTGTGGCTTCGGCGTCGAGCTGCTCGCGACCTCGGCCTACACCTACCGACTGCGCCAGGGCGACGTCAGCAGCGCCAACCAGGTGTTCCGCTGGAACTCGGCCCGGGTCGCCTACGAGGTTTGGGTCAACTTCCCGGTCCACACCCAGACCTTCGGTCGCTACAAATTCACTCGCTTCACGCTCGGGCCCAAGGGCGGCGTGATCGCCAGTGACAACCGCGATCTGTGGGGCAACTTCGGGATCGCCGGGCGCTACTGGTTTGGCCGGGGCGCGTGGTCGCCCGCGTTCGAGTTCAGCTCGGCGTTGAGCTTCCGGCTGACCCGCGAGCGCAACGACATGATCGTCCCGCAGCGATCGCCGGTCGGGATCACGGCCGACATCGGCCTCAACATCGGCGGCTGGGGAGCGATCATCTTCGGGGCCCAGTACGACACCCCGCTGGCCCGCGAAGACCTGGCCGAGAAGGTTCGGATCTCGTCGGCCGGGCAAGTCTTCATCGGCTTCCGCGGCAACGTGCTGTGGGGCGTGCCCGCAGCCGCGGCCGTCGGCACGCACATCGCCTCGCAGCGGGCGATCCCGAATCAGCCCTGAGCCCCGCCCTCAGCCGGGGATGGTCACCGGCGGGCCGCCGTCGCAGTTCCACTGGAAGTTGTCGAGGATGACGACGCTGTCGAGGATGTTGTCGCTGAGATCGAAGATCGCGAAGATCAACGTGAAGTCCTCGCCCGGGATCACGCCCGCGGTCGTGGTCAGCCACTTGGTCCCGGCGTGGCCCTGCATGGCCGTGCCTTGCAGCTCGGGCGCCGTGCAGGGGTCCGGGCAGTCGTAGGGGTTGGACGCGTCCTTGTAGTCGAGGAAACCAGCGTTGAGCGAGATCGGGTGGCCCATCTCGTCGAACGAGACGTTGCCCGTCCACAGATCGCTCTCGAGCCAGGCGATGTACATGTCGTTGAACGACGACTGATAGAAGACCGGGTACTCGGTCGAGAAGAACGCGAGGTTGTAGGCGAAGCCGCTGGCGCCGGTCGGCACCTCGCCGGTGATCCGCATCTCGGCGTAGTCATAGGCGCCGCTGCCCTGCGACCACTGGTCGAGGATGGTATTCGAACAGTCGCCGGTGCCGACCAAGGCCGGATTGGCGGTGCAGTCTTGGGCTCCGACGGCGTTGGTCACCATCGGCGGCGGGAGATTGAGCGGGTCGTTGCCAGGCTGAGCCGTCGACGCATAGGCGCCCGGGACCGTGAGCTGCTGCGCGTTGCCGCTCGACATGATCACGATCTTCTCGCCCTCGAGCGAGGGATAGGGGGCTGGGTTGTAGGTCCCGAGCGGCGCGGTGTGGACGTAGAGCGCGGTCGGATCGCCGGTGTATTGGGTGGTCAGCGCGTAGCCACCTGGGCAATTGATGCCGATCGCGTGCCAGGGATCGTTGTCGGCGTCGTCGCAAGGGTTGTGAATCGGCGCGCTACAAAAGCCCGCGCCCGCGCCGTCGCCCCAGGCGCCCAGATCGAATTTCGTGCCCGAGCCGCTGTCGCCGTCACCGTCGCCGTTGGTCGTGCTCGTGGCCGTGGTCGTGGGATCCGTGCTCGCGCTCTCGTCGGTCGACGCGGTCGTGTCCTCGCTGGTTCCGGTCGAGCTGAGCGTCGAATCGCTCTCGAGGGTCAGACCTTCGTCGTCACCAAGGCCCTCGTTGTCGTCCTTGGCAGCACATGCAGCCATCAGCGCGGCCAAGGGGAGGATTGCGTGGACGGGGCGAAATCGAGTCATGGCGAAATCCAGGTGCCGACTCTAAGCCAATTCGATCACGAGTCGCGAGTTTTTTGGGCAATCGAGTGCATGCGGTGGACGCGATGGGCTCAGCGAGTTCCGCGAGCCGGCTGACACATAAATCCAAAGAAATGGGCGCTCAGCGCCAGAGCACCAGATTCGAGTCCCACGCGAGCGAGATGCGGCGAGGGCGTTTTTTGCCCAGGGTGTCTTTTTCCCAGGCATGGATCGCGTCGGCGAGTTGGCCCTGCTTCTGTCCTCGACCCGCCAGAGCCCAACCCGTCTTGGCCGCGTTGAAGTCGACGATCTTCTTGGCCGAGGTCTTGTCGATCCCGATGTCCTCGAGCTCTTGCTGGTCGGTGGTGGACAAGATCAGCGGCTTGGCCTTGAGCGGCGTCAGCGACCCCCAGCTCCATTTGACGTGGCTGCCGTCGATGCTCACGATCTCCTGGGCCTTGTTCGCACCGGGCGCGTAGGTCTTGCTCTTGCTGTCGGCAAACCACTGCGTGGCCTCGAAATCGATCTGCTTGAATCGGAACTTGTCCGGGTTCTCGTTGAGCTCGGCCTGGCTGGCGCCGATCGGGTCGTTCTTGTAGTCGACCGTGGCTTCGAAGGTCATGACCAGGCCCATGTCGACGATGGCCTTCTTCAGGTCATGCTCGATCTCGCGCTCCATGTCGTGATTGCTCTGGCTCGGTCCCGGGGTCAGATTCCACAGCTCACCGGGTCCGAACACGTTGTCGTTGAGCATGTGCATCTGAATGTACGAGCTCCCTTGCGTCCCCGGTGCGGCGGCCCGGATTGCTGTCATCAGCCGACCATCCTTGGTTGGTCCGAAGCCCGGCTTCGCGGAATTGATCGAGAGCGGACTCGCGATCACGTGCGACCCCTCGGTCTTCCCCGCGTTGCTGCCATGGTTGGTCGAAGTGCTCAGGTCGGTCGCCGGGATCGGAATCTTGCTGATCGTCTCGAGGATGTCCTTGGCGTCCTCGAGCGCCTGGCGCAGCTTGCCCCCCGCGGTCTTGGATCGGCTCTTCCCGAACGCCTTGATCTCGGTCGCGATGGCGGTTTGGGCGGTCTGCAGTCGCGCGAGCGTGGCCTTCGAGATCGCAATCTTCTCCCAGCGCTCGTCGTCGATGATCGTCTCGAGCGGCGTGGGGTTGGACTGCACGATCGCGTCTGCCTTGACGAGGTCGGGATAGATCTCGTGGCGCTGGCCGGCCGCGTCCGCGAACGAGAGATGGAAGTTGGCGAAGGCGGCGATCAGCTCCTCGATCGGGTCGGACACCAAGGGCTTGGCGAGCGAGCTCGTGGGCAGAGCTGGCGCGTAGGGGCTCGGATAGGCGAGCGGCCTCGGGAGCGCGGGCGCGTAGGGGCTCGGATAGGTCGCCGCTGCGGCGGTGTAGGGGCTTGGAAAGAGTACGGGTGGAGCCGCGGTCGCGACCGGAGCCGCGCGAGCGACCGGAGCCGCGCGAGCGACCGGAGTCGCGGTCGCGGTCGCGGTCGCCGACGTGGCGCTCGCGCTGACCGTGGGTTCGGCTGCAGAGGCGAAGGCGAAGCTCGGCGGGCTCGCCCATGTCGCGCTCGGCGGGCTCGCAAAGCGTCGCTTGTTCACCGCCTCGCGTCGCTTCTCTCGCCGCAGCTCGAGCGTCCAATCGCGCCGATTCTCCAGCGCCTGCTCGAAGTCGATGGTCGGCTTGTACTGAGCCTTGCGATGCGCCCAGGGGTCCTCTTCCTCCTCGCCAAACTGAGCTTGAATCGGCGCGCTCGGGCTCGGGCTCCGTGCGGGCGCGCGCGGGCCGAGTGACGCCGCGTCCCGCGGACGGAACCCGGCGATCCGCTCGCCCATGCGATCGGCCTCGCGCTCGAGCCGAGGGTGACGCGCGACCGGCTGACCCGCGATGCTCGAGTCCGGTTGGACGCGGCCCATGGCCTGCTGGGCGAGGTGCCAGATCTCGTGGCCGCGGTCTTGCTCGCGGCCGACCAGCGCGCGCGAACCTTGGGCCAGCGAGTGGGCACCGATCGATCGCAGCCTCGCGTCACTGCTCGCGACCCGCTCCACGCTCGCCCCGATCCCGTGCAGGTCGACGCGACCTTGGCTCAAGTCGCGCACGGCGAGGTTCTCTTGCACGCTGATCCCGTTGTGCTCGAGGGCTTTTCGCTGCATCGGCGCGTCGTCGTCGACGCAGCGATCGACGAAGCGGATCCCGCTGGGCGGCGGGTCCAAGCGAGCACCTCGACGCGCGGGCGGCTCTCGGTCGACTCGACTCGCACGCTCGCGTTCCGGGATCTTCGTCATGAAGGCGAGCGAGTCTATGCGCAATTCGGTCGACAGGCGCGAAATCGACTCGCGCCGCCGAGGGCATCGTGTTCCCAGTCGCGATCAGTCGTCGAGTTCGTCGTCGCCGCCGAGCCCGACATGCTCGAGTCCATATTTGCGCAGCTTGTCGTGCAAGGTCGCGCGACCGATCTGCAGGGCCTTCGCCGCCTCGCTGCGCTTGCCCTGCGCAGCCTCGAGCGCGCTGATCAAGAGACCTCGCTCGTAGCCCTCGAGCTTCTGCTTGAGCGAGAGCTGCGGCCCCTGGCCCTCGAGGCCCTCGACCTCGCGGCGGGGCGGGGCGGGC
>JAMHUH010000728.1:0-10368 GCA_035904925.1 Nannocystaceae bacterium | reverse complement strand
CCATAATAGGGTCGGCAGGTCTCGTTCTCGCTGCTTGGACAGATCGGCTCCGGCTCGCCCTCTTGGGTACCATCGGCCAGCTCGCAGACCTCGGTGCAGCAACCGAGCGCCCCCGAGTCCACGCAATCGGGCGCGTCGACCAGCCCGATCTGTTGGCAAATCAAGCCAGGGTCGCAGCAGTTGACGCAGTCGCAGGGGCTGCCATGCGCCCCGCCTTCGCCCGAGTAGTCGCGATCGCAGCCCCAACGGCCCGCCGGGCTGTCGTAGCAGCCCCAACCAGGCGGGCACGCCTCGGGCTCGGTCGGCAAGCAAGGATCGAGGCAGAGCGCCAAGAGCCCGTCTTCGCCGACCAAGCAGACCTTGTCGGGGTCCTCGCAGGTCAAGAAGGCCGTGCAGTAGTCCATGCACACGCCCACGCCCGTCTCGAGATCGATCGCCCAGCAGACCGCCCCCGCCTTGCAGGTGTCGGTCTCGCCCTCGACCGTGCAGGGCTCGCCCGCCACACCCTCGCTGATCACCGGTACGCAGTGACCGGTCGGCCCGAACTCGGCGTCGACCAGGTAGCGACACTTCTCGTCGCTCTCGCACTCGCCCGCGAAGCCGCTCGATCGCGGCAGGCACTCGAGCTTGGGTAGATCCGGCGGAGCGTTGCCGGTGTCCCCGACCTCGTCCTCGAAATTGCCGAGCTCACGGCCCTCGCCGCGGCAACCGAGCGTCAGCCCCAGCGCCAAGCCGAGCGTCAGCGCGATCTTGCCCGAGCGAATTGGCGCGCGGCGGAGCACGACCTCGACCATCGCCGAGAGCTCGCAGCGACACAACCCGGATCTCCGCCACCGCTGGCAGCGGCCGTGTTATGAGCGTCGCGGTGGCCGACGACTTGCAGCCCAGCGCCGAGCTGTTGCGTCAAACCCAGACCGACGAGCCGCCCTGCCGCCGGATCTTGCTGATCCGCCACGGTCACTACGAGCGCGTCGATCAGCTCGGCGACGAAGTCTGGGGGCTCTCGCCGCTCGGTCGGCGCCAAGCGGTCCGGACCGGCCGCCGGCTCGCGCGGATCCTCCATCGCTACCCCGGCAAGCTCGAGGGCGTGTACTCGAGCCCCTGGCCGCGCGCGCTCCAGACCGCCCAGATCGCAGCCCACGAGCTCGGCCTCGATCGCGTGCGACTCAAGAGCTACCTGCACGAGACCACCGCGCTGGTCCCCGCGGGGCCCGACGGCGTCCGCTCGGTCCACCCGCAGCTGCCGGTCACCTCGGCCATCGATCGCCTCGCGACCGTCAACCAGGTTCGCCGCGTGCTGGCCCGCTTCTTTCGCTCGTCGCGGCAGCCGAGCAGCTTCTTGATCTTCACCCACGGCAACCTGATCCGCTACCTCTTGGCCGACACGCTCGGCCTGCCCTACGAGATCTGGATGCGCGTGGCCATCTGTCACGCCTCGATCACCGAGATCCGCGTGTTCCCGGGCAACGTGCCCGCGCTGATCTGCTTCAACGAGACCGGCCACCTCTCGCCCCACCTGATCACCGCATGATCACCCGCGCCAAGCTTTCTCGCGCGTCGGCGCTGCTGCTGCTCGGGCTCGGCTGCGTGCCCGCCAGCCACCCCGAGCCCTCGCGTCCGCCCCCGATCGCCGACAACGCGATCGGTCGGGTCAGCTCGCCGGGCGAGCGCGTGGCCGCGGCCAGCGAGGCCTTCTTGACCGGCTTCTTCGCCCGCAGCCCGGTCGACGCGACCGCGGCCGGCATGCACGATCACGACGCGCGTTGGCCCGACCTCTCGGCCGAGGGTCGGGCCGAATCCGCGGCATGGTTCGCGCGTCAGCGGATCGAGCTCGCTACCATCCCCCGCGATCGGCTCGACGCCGACCAGCGACTCGAGCTCGACACGCTCCGCGATCAGCTCGAGCTCGCCAGCTTCTCCGACGAAGTCGAGCGGCCCTGGCAGCGCAACCCGCTGGCCTACAGCGGCCTGATCTCGACCGGCCTCGACGACCTCATCAGCCGCGACTTCGCCCCGATCGACGCGCGCGCCAGCAACCTCGCCGCGCGGCTCGAGTCGCTGCCCGAGCTGATCGACCAGGCCATCGCCAACCTCGACGATCCCGAGCAGGTGCTGCGGCCCCACGCCGAGGTCGCGCTCCGCCAATACGCTGGCATCGTCGCGCTGATCGAGCGCGAGATTCCGGCCAAGATCTCGGGCGCGAGCCCGCAGCTGCGCGAGCGGATCGCCCTCGCCTCGCCCGAGGCCATCGCGGCGATCGAGCGGCTGCGCGTGCATGTCGAGCATGGCCTGCCGGTCGCCTCCGACGAGTGGCGGCTCGGGCCCGCGGCCTTCGAGCGCAAGCTCGCCCTGACCCTGCAAACCCCCTTGTCGGCTGCCGAGCTGCTCGCCCTGGCCGAGGCCGAGCACGCGCGCGTGCGCAAGTCGATGGTCGAGCTGGCCAGCGAGCTCTATGCCGCGATGTGGGGCGTCGACGCGCTGGCCAAGGCGCGCAAGCGTGGGCTCGGCGACGACGAGCTGGTCCGCAAAGTCCTGGCCGAGCTCGCCGCCGATCACCCCGCGCCCGAGCAGCTGCGCGACGCCGCCGAGGCCAACCTCGTTCGCCTCGACGCCTTCGTCCGGGCCAAGTCGCTGGTCCCGGTCGACGAGGCCGAGCGGCTCGAGGTCATCTGGACGCCCGAACACGCCCGCGGAGTCGCGATCGCCGGGCTCGCGGCCCCGGCCCCGCTCGACGCCTCGCCCGGGCTGACCAGCTTCTATCTGGTCCAACCGCTGCCCGACGAGTGGACGCCCGAGCTGCGCGAGTCGTTCTTGCGCGAATACAACACCTTCATGCTCGAGATTCTCTCGATCCACGAGGCGATCCCGGGCCACTTCGTCCAGCTCTATTGGGGCAAGCGCGAGCCCTCGGCCTTGCGCCGCGTATTCGCCAACGGCCCCTTCGTCGAGGGCTGGGCGGTCTACACCGAGCGCCTGATGGTCGAAGCCGGCTACGCGGGCGCCGGCCCCGAGCCCGGCAGCGCCCGGCCCAAGTCGGTCAGCAAGGCGCTGTGGAGCGTGCAGACCAACGACCAGCTGCGCGCCAAGGCCATCGCGCTCTTCGGCCTCAAGTTCTTCTTGCGGACCGTGACCAACGCGATCCTCGACAACCAGATCCACGCCGGCACGATGACCCGCGAGCAAGCGATCGCCTTGATGACCGAGCAATCGTTTCAAGAGCGAGGCGAGGCCGAAGGCAAGTGGACCCGCGCCCAGCTCGGCTCGACCCAGCTCTCGACCTACTTCGTCGGTGCCCAAGCCTGGTTTGCGCTGCGCGAGCAGGCCGAGGCCCGCGCGGGCGCGGACTTCGATTTGATCGAGTTTCATCGCGCGGCGCTGAGCCACGGGGCGCCGCCGGTCCATCGCCTGCCCGAGCTCATGGGCTGGGATTCGAGCGCGTCGGATTGAGTGTTCGAGTTGTAAGCGGTCGAGCACTTCACTCGCCCACCTCCGCGTCGCTGGCCTCCTCGCCGAGCCCAGCACCCGCGATCACGCCGACCTCCGCGAGCGCCTGCAGATCCTCGTCGGGATACCCGAGCAGCTCGCGCAGCACCCCCAATGTATCCGCCCCGAGCTCGCCCCCAATCCACTTCGTCGACCCCGGCGTGTCGCTCAATCGAGGCACCATCGCCGGGATCTTCAAGGGCCGACCATCCGGCAGCGTGACCGCATCGAACATCGCGCGAGCGATGAACTGGGGATCGGCGGCGATGTCCGCGATGCTCTGGATCGGCCCCGCCGCGACCTCGGCCTCGTCGAGCTTGGCCAGGACCTGCTCGACGCTCGAGCTCGAGGTCCACGCGCGGATCGCCGAATCGATCTCGGCCTCGCGCGCGACTCGGCCCTCGTTGTGGCGCAGCTCGGGATCCTCGGCGAGGTCGGCCCGGCCCATGCTGGTCATCAGGCGCACGAACATGCTGTCGGAGTTGGCCCCGATCGCGACCCAGCGCTCCTCACCGCGCGCCCCCGCCTTGCATGGGTAGGTCCCGGTCGGGACGATGCCCTCGAGCTTGCTGCCCGATCGCTCGCGCACGTGGCCAAAGAAATCGTACTCGGGCAGCAGCGACTCGAGCATGTTGAACACGCTCTCGCTCAGCGCGACGTCGACGACCTGGCCCTCGCCCGTGCCTCGCCGGCCGGGCCCACCGTCGCGCGCCTGCACGGCCGCGAGCGCGCCGAAGGCCGCGTGCATGCCCGAGATCGAGTCGCCGAGGCTGACCCCCGCGCGAACCGGCGGACGCCCTGGCTCGCCGCTCAAGTAGCGCATGCCGCCGACCGCCTCGGCCACGTTGGCGAAGCCAGGCTGGCTCGCCCGCGGCCCCGTCTGCCCGTAGCCGGAGATCCGCACCATGATCAGCCGCCGATCGAGCGCATGCAGGGCCTCCCAGCCGAGCCCCCACGCCTCCATCCGACCCGGTCGAAAGTTCTCGATCAGCACGTCGATCGTGCCGGTCGCAACCAGGTTGCGAACCAGCTCGCGGCCCTCGGCGCGGCGCAGATCGATGACCACCGACCGCTTGTTGCGAGCCATCGCCCGCCACCACAGCGAGGTGCCCTCATGCAGCTTGCGCCACGTTCGAAGCGGATCGCCGTGCTCGGGTGGCTCGACCTTGACGACCTCGGCCCCGAAGCCCGCGAGCATCATCCCGGCGAAGGGGCCCGCGATCAGCTGGCCGAGCTCGAGCACGCGCAAACCAGTCAGGGCGCTTCGCGGCGGCGTCATGGCGCGCAGGATACAGCAGCGACCCGACCTCAGTCGTCGGCGTGGGACTTGCTGTCGAGCTTCTCGATCCGCCCTTCGAGCTTGCGCAATTTCTCGCGCAGCTCCTCGAGCTCTTTTTCGGCCGCGATGATCCGCGGCTCGTCGCCCTTGCGCAGGTCGGCGATCACCTGGTCGACGCCGACCGCCTCTTGCACGGCCACCCGCCCGCGGTAGCGCTCGAGCGCATCGATCGCCCCGCTCGCGCGGGCGCTGCCCAGCGCGTGGACAGCAGTCTGCCGGACGCGCTCGGTCGGGTCGCGGAGCAGATCGCCGAGCCGCTCGATCGCCCGCTCGCGCGCCCGCTTGTCGAGCCGTCGCGCGAGCTGGCCGAGCGCCGACACAGCGGCCGGTCGGGCACGATCCGAGACTCCGTCAGCCTGGGTCGCCTCGAGCAGGATCTCGAGCGCTCGCTCGTCGCGGGTGCTGGCCAAGGCTCGCAGGGCGCCGCTCTGAACAAAGCCATTGTAGCTGGGCTGGGCACTCGCGGCGGCGATCGCCTCGAAGGGCGCCGCCTCGCGCTGGCCCCCGAGCAGCTCCCAGGCGGCCGTCGCCGCGCGATGCGGGAGTCCGCGAGTCAGCCGCGACTCGATCGCGGCCGCGAGCCCGACGTCGCGGATGTCCATGCAGGCCCGAACGAGCCCCTCGAGCACGCGGTGATCCTGCTCGTGGTCGATCGCGTGGATCAAGGCCGCGATCGCGGCGCTCGAGCCCGAGCGACCGAGCGCGCGCGCCCACTCGACCCGCACGCCCCAAAAGCGCTCGGCCTTCCAGCGCTGCTGCACGATCGCGATCGCCGAGGGCCGACCCTGCTTGGCCAATTCGCAGCCAGCCAAGATTCGCCCGATCACGTCCGGTGCGTCGCGCAATTGATTCTCGAGCTTGTCGGTGCCCGGATCGAAGTCGAGCTTGTGCAGGACCTCGGCCTCGCCGTCGACCCGGACCATCTCGGGATCCCCGTTCATGTCGAAGGCGAAGCCATGCCGCTCGCGCTCGATGTCGACGCTGCGATGGTGGGTGATCCCGTCGATCGTCCAGCTCAAGGTCAGCGGGAAGGCGAAGGCCCCGATCCCGGCCTTGGCGTCGACCTGGGTCTGCTTGATGGTGAAGCGGCCGAGGCTGGCCTCGTCGTCGAATTCGAATTCGACCTCGAGGATCGGATAGCCCGGGCTGTGAAACCATTGATCGAAGAATTGCCCGAGCGAGCGTCCGCTGACCCGCTCGAGCGCCTTGCGAAAGTCGTCGGTCTCGACCAGCTTGCCGTCGTTGTCGCGCAAGTAGGCGCGCACGCCCTCCCAGAACAGCTCGTCGCCGAGCATGCAACGCAGCGTGTGCAGCCGGGCCGCGCCGCCCGGATAGAGATGCATGTCGTACATCTCCATGGAGCTGTGGAATTTGCGGGTCACGATCGGCCGCTGGTAGCGGGTGTCGGCCTCGCGAAAGTAGCTCTGCGCGTTGAGCCAGAGCTCGTAGAGCTGCTCGTCGCGGCCGAGCGCATACTCGAACCAGCAGACCTCCATATAGGTCGCCCAGCTTTCCTTGAGCCAGGCGTGGGCATAGTCGCGACAGACCACGCGATCGCCAAACCAGCTGTGGGCCATCTCGTGGACGTTGATCTGATCGACCAGCCGGCCCCACTCGCCCGCGAGCGACTCGTCGAGCAAGAACTGATCGTCCCAGCTGACCAGCGAGATGTTCTCCATCGCCCCGCCGATCCGCGGGACCGCGAATTGATAGTACTTGGGGAAGGGAAACGCCGCGCCGAGCTTCTCGGTCATCCAGCGCATCATCTCGGCCGTCCCGCCGAAGCTGCGCGAGAGGTGAGCCGGGCCGTGCTCGGGCGTGCAGAAGTAGGCCAGCTCGACGCCCTCGCAGTCGCCGTCGTCGACCCGGACGAACTCGCCGATCGCAAAGCAAGTCAGGTAGCTCGGGCAGGCCTGCTCGAGCCGCCAGTGCGCGGTCTTGGTCGCGTCGTCGTGGTTGTCCTCGGTGATCAGCAAGCCGTTGGCCAGGATCGTCAGGTCGCTCGCGGCCCGCAGGTGGAAGGCCAAGGTCGGCCGGACCGAGGGCAAGTCGATGGTCGGCAGCCAATGCCGGGCCCGCTCGGTCTCGTGATCGGTGATCGCGTAGCGGGGGTTGGTGCTGAAGTAGAGCCCGGCCGCAGGGTCGTCGACGCGGTAGCGCAGGGCCAGGCGTCGGGTCGCGTCGCGCTCGGCCCCGCACGCCCAGGTGACGCGCAGCTTGCTGCCGTCGTGACGCCAGCGCAGCTCGTGGCCGTCGAGATCCTCGACGGCGCTGATCTGCAGGGCGACCGCGTCGAGCTCGAGCTTGCGCGCGCCGGCTCGTCGCCAGATCAGCGTGTGGGTGACCGTGCCGGCGGCCGAGCGAGCGTCGATGTCGATCTGCAGATCGATGTCGAGGTGGATCGGCTCGATGCCGAGGTCGGGTGGATAGTGGGGTTCGGCCCCCGGCAAGGTGAAGTCACCGTGGGCGTGCCGATGATGGGCGAGACAAGCGAAGCGGGAGCCGTAGTCGTGCATGAGGCTCCTAGAGATCCAGCACGGCTTGGGCGAGCAAGGCCACGCCAAACCCGGTCCCACGATCCTTGGGGAACGAGGGCCCGGCCAGGTCGACGTGGGCCCACTTCACGTCGGTGCCTTCGAGATGGTTGTAGATGAACTGCGCGGCGCAGGCCGCCTGCGCGTTGTTGCGGTTGTGGACCGAGTTGCACATGTCGGCCACGACCGACGAGAACTCGGCGCGATAGAGCTCGGGTGCGAAGGGCAGCGGGTGGACGAGGTCGCCGCTGCGCTTGCCCGAGGCGATCAGGTGGGTCTCGAGCTCGGCGTCGTTGCTGACGATCACCGCGTGGAGCAGCCCGGTCGCGACCATCTGCGCGCCGGTCAAGGTCGCGGCGTCGAAGATCGTGTCGACCTCGAGCACCCGCGCCGCCCAGCTGACGCCATCGGCCAGCAACAAGCGGCCCTCGGCGTCGGTGTTGTTGATCTCGACCGTCTTGCCCGAGTGCATGGTCAGGATGTCGTCGGGCTTGTAGGCGGCCGGACCGATCGCGTTCTCGGCGATGCAGAGCACCAGCGTGAGCGCGTGCGGACAGTCGGCCTGGACCAGGACCCGGAAGGCCCCGAGCACAGCGGCCGCGCCTCCCATGTCGCCCTTCATGCCCTCCATGCCGCCGCGCGGCTTGAGGTGGAGCCCGCCGGTGTCGTAGGAGACCCCCTTGCCGACCAGCGCGATATGGCGCCCGCTCGCTTTTCGAGGTTCGTAGCGGGCCAGCAGCATGCGCGGAGGCGCCAGGGCGCAGCGACCCACGGCATGGATCCCGCCGAGGCCTTTGGCGATCAGGTCGTCGCCGATGATCTCTTCGATCGTCACGCCCTGGCTGGCGAGCGGCTCGAGCAGCGCCCGCGCCCGCGCCGAAAGGCCATCGGGGTTCAAGTCCGAGGGCGGCATGTCGACCAACTCCGCGCTGTCTCGCACCGCGCTCATGGTGCTGGCGGTCCGAGCCGGCGGCTTGATCGGTTGGCCCTCACGATCGACCGCGAGGATCTGCACGCGCCGCGCCTCGGCCGGCTGACTCTTGCCGCTGAACTGCGGGAAACACCGGGCAATTGCGATCGCCTGCGGGAGCAGGTGTTCGGGGTCGTCGAGGACCAAGATGATGCCCAGCTTGCCCTTGCCGCGGGCGACCTGGCCGACGACCCGACGGACACATTCGGCCCGGCTCGGCGCGTTGTAGCGCGAGAGCGTGTCGGGCAGCAGACCGATCGCCAAGCTCCTCGGTTCGCGTCCGGTCAAGGTCGTCGCGGCCGAGCCGAGATCTCCGGGCTTGAGCTCGCGGGCGAGTTCGGCCAGCAGCTCGTCGTTCTTCTTGCCGAGCAGCGGCGGGAGCTTGCTGGCTTTGCCGAAGAGCGCAGCCGGGGCCACGACCATGACCGTCTTGGCCGCCTTGATGAGGGTCTTCAGGGAACTCGCGAAACCGATCGTCGCCACTGCTGCGAGTATGCCGTGGTTGACAAGCGGGCGGCGAGCCCCGGATGCTATCGATGTGCTGGTGTTCCGCATGGCCCTCGCCTCTGGGTTGATCTCGCTGCTGAGTTGGCCCGCGTTGGCCCTCGCTAGCCCTCCCAGCCCTGAATCCACCACCGAAGCGCCCGCTACCGACGCAGCGCCGAGCGAGGCGCCGAGCGAGGAGCCCGAGGCCGAAGCGAGCGAGACCGCGAACGACTCGGTCGAGCCTGCCCCTGTCGAAGCGGCCGAGCCTGCCCCCGTCGAAGCGGCCGAGCCTGCCCCCGTCGAAGCGGCGAAGCCTGGGCTCGTGGCCGACGAGGCCACGCCGCCCGACGAAAAGATGCAGCTGCCGGTCAACGTCGGCGACCGCCACAGCATCACGTACACCAACTTGCTCGCCCCGCGGGTCAACCCGCTCGGACTCGAAGAGCGGCTGTGGATCGGCTACCAATATCGGCTCTACGACAAGACCGGGGACATCTGGAAGGGCAGCAACATCGGCATCTTCTTGCGGCCGATCCTCAGCCCGGCGATCGGCCTGGTCGGGCCGACCGTGCAGATCCAGCCGCTCGCGATCTTGCGCCTGCGCGCGACGTGGAGCTACGTCGGTTGGTTCGGAACCTTCAGCTACATGGAGTCCTACCAGTCGCCCTGGGACGACTTCTCGGACACTCGGCTCAGCGCCCAGAAGGACCGGGGCGAGAACTATGCCACGACCGGTCATCAGACCGAGCTCGAGCTGCTCTTCCAGGTCCGCTTCAAGCAGATCGTCCTGCGCAACACCTTCACCGCCGACTACAACGTCATGAAGCTGCGCGGCGACGACGATGTCTACTACGACATCCGCGTCGACGCGCTGGTCCCCAACAAGGGCTGGCTGATCTTCAACGACACCGACCTGCTCTGGGCGCAGGACTTCAAGGGGCCCCGCCATTCGACCCTGCTCGCGGGCACCCGGGCCACGGTCGTCAAGGCCTTCTACCCCGACTCGGTCTACGAAGAGGGCGAGGCCCACACCGATCCCAACGGGCCCATGTTCAAGCTCGGGCCGGAGATCGGCTACATCTTCTACGATCGGCCCGACAAGCGGCCACGCTTCAACCGGCCGACCCTGCTCTTGATCCCGCAGTGGAACATCTTGCATCGCTGGCGCACCGGTCGCGACGTCAGCGTCGGCTACCCGACCGTCTCGCTGGCCTTCGTGTTCACGGGCCAGCTCTGGGGGAAGAATTAGGCCTTTGGGAGGGCGTTCCGCCGCCCTCCCCCCAGTTGGACGGAGTCCAACTGGGGCCCCCCTCCTCGCAGGCGCTTCGCGCCTGTTCACTTCGCGTTCGCTCGTTCATGACGGGTTTCGGGCGGCGTCTTGGGCCTGTTCACTTCGCGTTCGCTCGTTCATGACGGGTTTCGGGGGCCGTCTTGGGCCTGTTCACTTCGTGTTCGCTCGTTCATGACGGGTTTCGGGCGGCGTCTTGGGCCTCTTCGCTTCGCTCGTTCATGACGGCGTCTTGGGCGTGTTCACGGGTTTCGGGCGGCGTCTCGGT
>JAMHUH010000727.1:0-24603 GCA_035904925.1 Nannocystaceae bacterium | reverse complement strand
GGATCTTACTCACCAAAAACCTACATGCCTACCGCAACTAATGCAACACAAAAGGCACATTCCCAACCTTCAGTCGGGATATGTGCCTGAGAACACAGTTCTAGCGCGCCGATTGGTCCACGAAAAAGGGACTGCCCGAAGGCAGTCCCCTTCTCAGCCGTGCGGCTGACTCGGCTCGAGGCCGATCAGGCCGGGAGGATGCACAGGCCGATGTCCTCGTATCCGGGAGGCGCCATGCCCTCCTCGAAGAACGAGACGCACTCGGTGCCCATGACCGAGCAGACCGGGTCGGTGAGGTCGCAGTACGAGGCGCAGCAAGCCGAGCCGTTGCAGGCGGGCAGCGCAGCCGCATCGGCGCAGAAGTTGCCCGCGATGCAGTCGTTGATGAAGCCACAGGGCTCGCCCGTGGGGATGTCCTGCGAGGTGAAGATGCAGTTGAAGTCGGTGTTGGCCCAGAAGCAAGCCAGACCGTCGCCGCAGTCCTGAAGCAGCGGATCACAGGTGCCGAGGCACAAGGTGATCGAGCCGTCGTTGGCGATGATGCACGAGCTGCCCGGATCGCAGACCGGCGCGTCGGCGGTGCCGGTGCAGAAGGGCGTACACACGCCGATCAGCTGACCGTCGACGTCCATGACGTCCCAGCAGATCGAGTCGGCGCCACAGTCGTCGGTCGCTTCGACGATGCCGCCCCAGGTGCAGGTGTCACCCACGGCGCCGGAGCCGGTCACCGGAACGCACTTGTTCGCGTCCCAGTTGCCGCCGGTGCTGCCATAGGGGACGCACTTCTCACCCTCGGGGCAGTCCTGCATGAAGGGATCGCACTCCGACACGGCAGCGAAGTCGTCCATCGGGACGAAGCTCAGGGTGTCGGCCGAGTCGGCGCTGGTGGTGTCGGTCGTGCTCTCGCTGGACGAACCGGTCTCGGTGGTGGGATCACCGTCGCCATCGCCGACGTCGTCGTTGACGGTCGTCGACGTGTCGCCGGGATTGTCGTCTTTGGTACCGCAACCGGGAAGCGCGAACGCCATCGCGCCAATCATCGAAAGTACAAGCGTCTTCTTCATGTTCGTCGTCCCTCGGAAAGTTCTGTGAGCTGGGGGTGGAGTCGCGTCTGCGGAAACGGCGCCTGAGCAGGCTGCCAGTGTTGGGATGTACCTTTACATGGCTGCCAAGCGCAAGGCAACACAAAACTGTCCTACCAAAGCTGTCGATATAGACAAAAGGCGTGCATTTTCGACCATCTCGACTGTAGTCCAAGGGTGCTGGAGCACGGCCTGCCCGCATCGTATCCGGTCGACGCACACTGTAGTCAAATGCGCGATCTCTCGCACTTCGACACCCTCCGGGAGCTGCGCGAGAGATCCTCTGGTCGGGTCAAAAAGTCGCTGGTTGGCGACGAAGCTCGCATGAAAGCGCGTGATCGAGGTTCGCGGACGTTGACACTCGAACGCCCTTGTCTCTATCCTGCGCGTCGCCTGCTCGTGGGAACGAAAACCGAGTCCGCCACCCATGGCGGAAACCAGAGTCAGCCACCCCTGGCTGAAAAAGCCCGCAGCATGGCCCAAGGGAGCCGGTCTTGAGCGAACCGAAGAAAGGAAAGGACCTCAGCGCCCTCAAGGCGCGTCTTGCCAAGAAGGCTGCGGCTGGGGATGGATCGGATGACGCACCTCCGCCCCCCGAGGCGGCAGCTGCGGTCGATCTCCCCCCGCCCGGAGAATTCCGGGCCGCGGCGGCAGAGATTCCCGCCCCTGGCGAGGTGAGGCCGGCGATGCCGGACATTCCCGCGCCGGGCGAGGTCCGCAAGCCCGTCGACATCCCTGCCCCGGGTGAGGTGAGCCGTCCGGCTCCCGCTCCGGTCGCCGCCGCTCCAGTCGAGCGCGAGGCGGTCAGCGAAGATCTCTTCTCGGGCGGCCGCGCCTTCGATCCCAACGCTGGCGTCATCGACGACATCGGCGAGATCAAGCAGCGCAGCAGCGTCGGTCAGTCGATCTTCGCCGGCGTGCTCGGCATCGTGGTCGGTCTGGGCCTCGGCTTCATGGGCCACAAGGTCATGGACGCGACCACTCGCGTGGACGCGGCCAAGGCCAAGGCCAAGGAGATTGGCGACCGCGTCACCTCGATCGAAGAGGCCCGCGCCAAGGTGGCCCTCAAGATCGGCGACGCCGAAGAAGCCATCGCCGCCAAGGACGGGGCCAAGATGAGCGAGGCCCTGGCCGAGCTCAACGACGAGCCCGTCGACATCGCGGATCTCTTCGGCTGGCAGCTCGCCACCATGGATCCCGAGGCGGTCAAGGCGTTCTTCAAGCTCGCCAATGGCTACAACTCGATGATCTTCCAGGCCGGGTTCCTCAAGGCCCTGGTCGAGATGAAGAAGGACGCCCTCACCTCGCAGATCGGCGCGCCCTCGAGCTACCTGATCCTGCGGGTGCCCGAGAGCAACCAGGTCGTCATGGCCGCGATCGTCTCGGCGATCTGCGACGAGATCCCGGAAGCCGCCGAGGGCGAGCCGGCCCCCGACCTGTCCAAGCTCAAGGCTTGCGAGGGCGACATGTCCAAGGCGACCGCCTACAAGATCCGGACCGAGATGGGTGGCGAGACCGGCATCGTCAAGGCCGAAGAGGCCAGCATCCTGGTCCCGAACGGCATCTACACCTTCGCGATCGGGACCAACCCCGACAAGGTCGTGGTCGACGACGTCATGTTCCGCATCGCCACGCTCAAGAAGCTGGCCGACGACCTCAAGAAGAACAGCGACAAGGCTGCCGAGGGAGCCGCTGCACTCGGCGACGATCCTCAGGTCGATGGCTGAGCGAGTCCAACCTCGCGTCTGGGTGACCAACCCAGTGAGAGCCGGCCTGGTAGGCTGGCTCTTTCGCTATTTGGTTCTGTTCGTGTTCGTGCTGCTGCTCGGGATCGGCTTCGCCGGTCGGGCCGCCTATCGCTGGTTTGCCAGCGACCTGCCTTCGCTCGACAGCGTCGGCGACTACGTCGATCAGGCTCCTGGCGTCACGCGGATCTACGCGAGCGATGGGACCTTGCTGGCCGAGCTCGCCCGCGAGCATCGGTCCTATGCCGCCCTCGCCGACATCCCCGAGCCCTTGGTCGCCGCGTTCATGGCCGCCGAGGATCGCCGCTTCTTGACCCACGGCGGGCTCGACTATCGTGGGCTCGCCCGCGCGACCTGGGCCAACCTCCGCTCGGGCACGGTCGTCCAAGGCGGCTCGACGATCACCCAGCAGGTCGCCAAGAGCTTCCTCGCCGATCAGGAGCGCACGATCGACCGCAAGCTCCGCGAGGCGATCCTCGCCCTTCGGATGGAGTCGCGGCTGGGCAAGGCGACGATCCTCGAGATCTACCTCAACAAGATCTTCCTCGGTCATGGCGCCTACGGGGTCCGAGCCGCCGCCAGTCGCTACTTCGACAAGTCGCTCGACGAGCTGACCTTGGCCGAATGTGCCTTGATCGCCGGGCTCGCCCAAGCGCCGAGTCGCTGGTCGCCCGTCGTCGATCCGGCCGCAGCGCTTCGCCGACGCGCCCAGGTGCTCGGCGATCTGGTCGAGTTCGGCTACATCGACGCCGCCCAAGCCGAGGCCGCCGAGGCCGAGCCGATCACCCTGGCCGAGACCCGCGACCCCTTTCGCTTTCGTGCGCCCTTCTACGCCGAGCAAGTCCGCCAGGTCGTGACCGAGCGGCTCGGCGAGGACGCGGTCGTGACCGAGGGCCTCTTCATCGAGAGCGCCGTGCAGTTGCCGATTCAGGCCGCGGCCGATCACGCGGTCGATGTCGCGGTGCGCAAGCTCGATCATCGGCAAGGCTGGCGCGGGCCCGAGGCGCACCTGCCCGACGCGGCCGACCGGGCCGTCCTGCTCGATCGCATGCACGCCGAGTACGGTGACGATCTCGACGCTTGGCCGGCGCAGACCTGGCGACTCGGGCTCGTCGAAGAGGTCGAGCGCGCCTCCGCCGAGGTCTCGCTCGGCAGCTTCGGTGGCAAGCTCCAGCTGCGCTACGAAGACTGGGCCTCACCCTACGACGCCAGCAGCGGCCTCAACGACGTCAAGGCGACCTCGCTCTTGCATGTGCTCGAGGTCGGCGACGTGGTCTGGGTCCGGCCTCGCTTCGAACGGCAACGGCCGAATCGACCCGCGCCGGTCTCCCATGACCCCCACGACCCCCATGACCCCCATGACCCCCATGACGAGGGCGAGCCGGAGTCCGAAGCGGCGCCGGCCGAGCCGCTCTTCGCCGACGATGGTTCACGGGTATTCGAACTCGGCCAGACCCCGCAGGTCGAGGCCGCGCTCTACGTCTACGATCACCGCACCGGCTATGTCCCGGCCTTCGTCGGCGGCGAGGACTACGACCGCTCGCAGTTCGATCGCACGACCAAGGCCTGCCGCCAGCCCGGCTCGGTGTTCAAGGCCATCTACTACGCGTTGGCGCTCGACCAAGGCCGGCAGATGGACATGGTCCTCGAGGCCAAGCCCTGGGAGCCCGAGCCCGGCGAAGAGTGGAACCCCCGCAACATCGACAAGACCATCGACGGCAAGGTCTTGCTCCGGACCGCCTTCATCAAGTCGTTGAACACCCCCTCGATCCGGCTCTTCATTTCGGTCGGCGTCGCGCCGGTGATCGAGTTCTCGCGCAAGCTCGGGTTCACGACCGAGCTGGTCCCCGACAAAGGCCTCTCGCTCGGAGCCTCGTGCGTGCGCACCGACGAGCTCACGCGGGCCTTCGGCGTGTTCGCCCGCGGCGGCAGCAAGCGCGACCCGATCTACGTCCGCCGGATCGTCGACAAGCGCGGCCAGCTGCGCCTCGACGCCCGTCACCCCTACGACGCCGCCATGGACGTCGCGGGCCGGATCGATCGCATGGCCGCGCTCGCCCACGATCCACCCGTCCAGCTGCTCGACCCCCGGACCAACTTCTTGATCAGCCGGTTGATGCGCGAGGTCGTCACCGCCGGCACCTCGACCAAGGCCAGCCGCCTGCCCGCGCCGGCAGCCGGCAAGAGCGGGACCGCGTCCGGACGCTATCGCCGAGGCGGCCGCTGGGACGACCTCACCACCGACACATGGTTCGTCGGCTACACCTCGCGCGAGGCCGCGAGCGCGTGGATGGGCTTCGACGATCGCAACGAGCGCTCGCTCGGAGACCTCGACGCCAGCTACACGACCGCCGTGCCGCTGTGGACCGAGTTCATGGCCGACCTCGTGGTCGGCCGCGACTACGAGCCGATCCCCCAGCACAAGCCGGCCGGCATCGGCAGCAAGATCATCGACGCGACCGCCGGCGGCCCGCCCGTCCCCGGCATGCCCACCGCGCAGATTTATTATCGCGAGGATCTCCGGCACGAGGGCGCCACCCGCCCGCCGAGTAGCCCCGCCGCCGAGTAGCAGCCCCATGTCCCCGCTCCTGGTCCTCGTCACATTGACCTTCGCCTTGCTCGTCGCCCTGACCTTGGCCGAGCGAGGACCCGCGAGGCATTGGCTGCACCAACGCGAGTGGTTTCAGCGTCTGCAGCTGCTCTCCCCCAGCGAGCTACGGATCCGCGCCACCCTGGCCATCGGCACCGCCCTGCTCGGCTTCGCCAGCCTCCTCACCCTGCGCCTGATCCTCGTCGACACCCCCATCGGCCGCTGGCTCTGGCCCCTCGCCGCCATGCCCCTCGCCGTGTTCACCGTCGGCTCGCTCACCCTCGGCGCCGCCCTCTACGAACGGGCCGCCCGCATCGACCGCTGGGGCTGACGACGAGCGGTCTGCCGAAGCCATACGTCTGCCGAAGCAAAAAAAAGGCCCGCGACGCGGGCCCAAAACAGTCGAGAGCGAAGCGACCGTGGGGAGGGGCCTATTGCTAGCCCCCGTTGATCTTGGCGCACTTCTCGGCGTCTTCGATCATGTTGCCCTCTTCGTCGTAGCAAATGTCGCTACCACCGAGGACGTCGTCGACGCTCTCCGAGAAGTTGTCGTGGTCCTGGGTCTCGGGCAGCCGCTCGCCGTAGCGCTTCTCGGCCTCGCCCGCGACGACCGAGAGCACCAGCGCGCCGTGGACCGCGGTCATGTCGAAGGCCCGAATGTGATCGTTGTCGGCCGAGTTCCACTGCACCCAGCGAACCAGGGGCGCGTTGGTCTCGGGGTCGATCTTGACCTTGTCCTCGGGGCTCATGCCGAACCACTTCTTGAACTTGGTCTCGACGATGGTCTTGAAGTCTTCGCCCGGCCACGCCTGCGTGCCGTAGGCATAGACGATCTTGTAGAGCTCGCCGTCCTTGAAGAAGTAGAACTTCTTGAGGGTCGGGGTCTTCACCCAGATCATCTCCTCGCCCTCGTCGTCCTGGAACTCGTGGGCGATCAGCGAGACGCCCCAACGATGGTGGGCGGCCTTCTCGAACTTGACCCGGTTGCGGGCGAGCTCGTCGATCTGCTGCCGCTTCCACTCGCGGTTGCGATCCTGCTCGAGCGGGTCCTTGGTCTTGGCCTGCTTCTCGGCGTACTCCTCCTCGATCTCCTTCTCGAGCTGGGTCTGGACCGTCTTGGGATCCATGTTCCAGCGGAAGCGACCGATCAGCTTGCGCGCGCCGTAGGCCGCGGTGACGTCGGGCTTGGGATCGACGATCTTGCACTCGCGGTTCTTGCCCTTGCCCGTGCACTTCTCGGCCGGCTCGGACATGGGCGGCAGCTCCGAGCGAGCGCCGTACTGCTCGTCGAGGGTGCTCTCCTCGTCGACCCCGTTGTCATAGTCCTGACGGGCGCCGATCAGGCTCTCCTCGTTGCTGAGATCGGGGTCGTCGGTGTTCTCGGGGGGCTTGCAACCAAAGAGCGAGGTTGCGCCGACGAGGGAAAAAACCAGTGCACTGCTGAACCGCTTCATGCTGCCTCCGCGGCGCATGCTACCACGCGGACGCCAGTCGCCGCAGAGCAATTGCCTCAGGCCCGAACGCGAGTCTGCGCGCCCCCGAGCCGGAGCACGCGAGCGAAGTGCGGGCGCTCGACCGGCTGGACCGAGAGCCGTTGGCCGCGTTTGGTCACCAGCATGCCCCCGAGCTCGGGATCCTGGCGCATCAGCTCGAGCGTGACCGGCTCGGGCAAGGTCTCGACGTACTCGACGTCGACCATGAACCAGCGCGGCTCGTCGGGATCGCTCTTGGCGTCGAAGTAGTCCGACTTGGGGTTCCACGCGCTGTGATCGGGGTAAGCTGGACGGCATACCCGAGCGACCCCGACGACCGCGGGCGGCTGCGTGTTCGAGTGATAGAAGAGCACGAGGTCGCCGACGGCCATCTCGCACATGTAGTTGCGAGCCTGGTAGTTGCGAACCCCGTCCCAGCTGCCGACCCCCGCTCGCTCGAGATCCCCGATCGAGTAGGCGTCGGGCTCGCTCTTCATCAGCCAATAGCGTCGGGCGCGGGCCATCGGCGCGATGGTACCCGATCTCCTCAGTCGGGCTGCCAGGGCACGCGCAAGGTCCAGGGGCCGCGATACATCCGCTCGACCGAGCGGACGATCCCATCGGCGCCGATGCTGTAGTCGGTCGGCATCGCGTCGCCCGGCATTCGCTGGATGAAGAAGCTCTCGTAGACGTCCGCGGCGAAGCCCGCGTTGTGCTCCGCGACCTCGGCCGAGGCGTAGGGCCCGTAGTAGCCGAAGCTCGCGCCCCAGAGCCCGTAGCGCTCGGCGAAGCCGTCGTGGGCGACGTCGTACTGGCTGATCAAGATCGCCGGGCCCTCGCGCGGGAGCTGGCCGATCCGGCTCAGCCAGGCCATGTCCTGCAGCTGCGGCCACATCAGCGCGCAGTCGGGCGAGAAGAACACCGTCTGGCCGCCCTCGGGCGTCGGCACCTCGAAGGTGGTCTCGGGGCTCGACTGGAGCGCGACCTTCGGGAAGCGATCGCCGGGCGCGGGCCGACCCTGCGCGGGATCCTGGTCGGGGCCACGCACGACGATGACGAGGAGCGTGCTGGAGAGCGGCGCGCTCGGGCCCTCGATCTCGCCGTCGTAGACGTAGCCGACCACGCGCGTCACGGGCTCGTCGCCGAGCAGCCCCGCGCGGGCGTCGGCCGCGATCTCGAACGAGCCGGTCGCCCCCGGCTCGAGCTCGCCCTGGGCGATCACGTCGTACTTGCCGAGCAGCTTGAACTCGACCCGCAGGCGCTCGTTGCCGACGTTTCGCGCTTGCCACTGGATCGGCCCCGAGGGCCCGACGTAGAGCCCGCGCGGGACATCGAGGGTGGTCGTCACACCGGCGGGGTCGATCGCCCATCGCTCGACGTAGAGCCAGTCGGAGGTGATCAGCTCACCCTCGTGAACGACCCCGTGGAGCATGTTGCCGGCTCGATCGGGGCCCGCGTCGCCCGAGGGGCCAAAGCCGATCATCCGAGCCTCGCCCGACTCCGAGAGGACCCAAGCGAACGCGCCGCTGAGCGTGATCGCAAAGAGTCGATCGCCGTCGAGCACGGCATGGTTGACGACGGCCGGGGGCGTGAACATCTGGCTCACGACCAGGTGATCGTCGGCGGTGTCGATCAGGGCGAGCCCGCCCGATCCGAGCGCCGCGACCAATCGGGCCGTGCCCGACTCGTCGCCGCCGAGCCCGAGCGCAGGCCCAGCCAGGTCGAGCCGATCGAGCTCGACGAAGTCCGCGGTGTACAAGCGCAGCTGGGCGCCACCGCCTGGCTGCTCGGCGCCGCCCGCATTCGACGCGCCGCCGGCATTCGAGAAGAGCGTCGCGATCCGAGCGCCGCCCGCGAGCCCGACGCTGACCCGGGCGTTGCCCTCGATCGCGGTCTTGGTCTCGAAGGGCCCGAGCGAGCCATCGGCCTCGATCGCGACCGTCCAGAGCCCCTCGTCGAAGTGGTGGAGAAGCAGGCGATCGCCGACGACCTCGAGGTCGCGCGTGACCCCGCTGCCCAGCGCGAATCGCTGGCGCACGATCGGATTGCCGGGCTCGCTCAGATCGAAGACGGTGAGCTTGGGATCCTCCGGCAAGTCGCTGTCGGGCCAGCCCCAGTCGCTCGCGCAATAGAGCGTGTCGGAGCTGCGGTGGATCGCCAGGCTCGTGCAGCGATGCGGGTCGGGATAGTCGACGTCGGAGGTGTTCGACTGCGTGAGCGTCAGCGAGCCATCGGGCTCGAGGCGCATGGCCGAGAGCCCGTAGTTGCTGTTGCCGACGTAGACATGGCCCTCGTGGACGACCAGCTCGACCAAGTGATCGTTGGGCGTCGCCCGCTCGCCGCCGCGCAGGACCAGGCCCGATCGCAGCTCGCTCTGGACGCCCGAGGGTGGCGAGGCCTCGCAGCCGATCACCGCCACCACGAGCAGGGCTGCCGGAACACGCCGCACCGGCCAACCATAGACGAAGCGGCCGAGCGTTGCTCGGCCGCTTCATTCGGGCCCTCGGGCCCTTCGAGAGGTCGGGCTACGAGCAGCTACTCGAAGGTACAGACGCCACGCATGTTGCCGTCGCCGTCGGGCGAGCCGTAGGGCTGGCAGGTGGCGCCGCACTGGCACTGGGTCCCCGACGCGAACACGTAGGGATCGACGTAGCAGTACAACGCACAAAAGCCGTTGTCGCCGCCGCCCCAGTAGCAGACGCCTTCCGCGATCGTCTGGGTATGGCCAGCGCAGTACTGGGCAATGCCACCGCAGCCAGGCGCGCAGTAGGTGCCGGGCACGGGCAAGCCTTGCAGCTCCATGTCGGGCGCGGTGCAGGGCGGCGGGCCGTAGGGCTGCGCGGCGTCGAGTTCTTCGATCGGGCAGTAGCGACCGTGGCACTCGCCGACGGTCGGGTTCTGCTTGATCGCGGCGTCGAGCTGGTCCTTGCAGATGTCGTAGCAGGCGATCGCGTCGTCCTCGGTGCCGCACCAGCAGCTGCCGTCGACGTCGAACTTGGCCAGGTCTTGGCCGGGCAAGATGACGTCGAGGCACTCGATCAGCTGGGCGCACTCGGCCGGCTGCTCGTACTTGCACGCGCCGGTGTCGGCGGTCGTGTCGGTGGACGTGTCCGCCGTGGTCGAGGTGTCCGCCGTGGTGTCGCCGTCACCATCACCCACAGCCTCGTCGTTGTTGCCGTCGTCGCCGCTATCGCAAGCGACGACGTTCACGGCCATGGCCAACAAGGAAGCACTCAAGAAGATGTGAAAACGTCGCATGGGTCTCCGGTCGCGGTCCCGAATCTAACATGACTCCCATCCGCGACGCAGGGAATTTCCGGCACCGACGCGGCTCGACAAACGCGGATAGACCGCGAAGTCGAGCTCACGATCGCAAGCGAGCGGCCCAGCGATAGAGCAGGTCGTGAGCCTCGCGTGGACTCAGGCGATCGGGATCGCACTCGCGCAGCTCGTCGAGCAGCGCGGCCTCGTGTTCGTTCAGCCCGCGAACCGATTCTGCCGGTTCATCCGGGTCGGCGAGACGCGGTGCAAAGAGGTCGAGCTGCGTGCTCGGGGCCGCGCGCTCCTGGGCTTCGAGGCGATCGAGGATCCGCTGCGCACGACGAAGCACGCCGGCCGGAAGCCCCGCGAGCCGACCGACCTGGATGCCGTAGCTGCGCCCCGCGGGACCCGGCTCGACCCGGTGAAGAAAGACGATCTCGCCACGCTGCTCGTGGACGGCCACGTGGACGTTTCGAACCCCGGCGAGCCGAGCCTCGAGCCCGCACAGCTCGTGGTAGTGGGTCGCAAACAGGGTCCGACAGCCAATTTGGTCGTGGATGAACTCGGTGATCGCCCAGGCCAGCGCGAGCCCGTCGAAGGTCGCCGTCCCACGTCCGATCTCATCGAGCAAAACGAGTGAGCGGGCACTCGCTTGGCTGACGATCTGAGCGGTCTCCCGCATCTCGACCATGAAGGTGCTGTCGCCACGGCCGAGATCGTCGGCCGCTCCGACCCGGGTGAACACGCGGTCGACCAGGCCGACCTGCGCCGACGCGGCGGGCACGAAGCAACCGACGTGGGCGAGGATGGTGATCAACGCGACCTGGCGCATGATCGTGCTCTTGCCGCCCATGTTCGGCCCGGTGATCACCCACAGGCGGGCGACGTCGTGGGCGCCGTGGGTGCCGGCTGCGAGCGCGCTGTCGTTGGGCACGAAGCGACCCGCGCCGAGCATCCGCTCGACGACCGGATGGCGACCCTCGCGGATGTCGAGCACCGGCTCTTCGACCATCTGCGGCCGGACGTAGCCGTGCTGCTCGGCGATGCTGGCGAAGCCGGTCAGGACGTCGAGCGTGGCCAGCCGCTCGCCGATCGCGATCAAGCGCTCGCCAGCCTGGCTGACCACGCCGCGCAGCGCTTCGAAGAGCAGCAGCTCGCGCTCGAGCGCCAGCGACTGGGCGTCGAGCACCTTGGCCTCGAGCCCGGCGAGCTCCTCGGTCACGTAGCGCTCGGCGTTGGCCAGGGTCTGCTTGCGGACCCAGCTGCTCGGCACCTTCTTGAGGTGCGACTTGGGCACCTCGAGGAAGTAGCCGAACACGCTGTTGTGGCGGACCTTCACGCTGGCGATGCCGGTGGTCTCGCGCTCGCGGGTCTCGATCGCGGCGAGCTGGCCACGGCCGCCCTCGGCCAGCTCGCGCTGCTCGGCCAGCTGGGGATCGGCGCTCGAGCGGATCATCCCGCCCTCGCGCGAGTGCGCGGGCGGGTCGTCGATCAGCATGGTCTCGAGCCGCTCGCGGACGTCGATCAGCAGGTCGTCGCCGAGCGCGAGCAGAGCGGGGAGCTTGCGGTCGGTCCGGCGCGCAGCGAGCTCGGCGAGCAGCACGACCAAGCTCGGCAGCGCCTGCAAGGAGCTGCGCAGGGCCGCGAGCTCGCGCGGCGCGATCGTGCCGAGCCGGGCGCGCGCGGCCAAGCGGATCACGTCGCGGACGTCCTTGAGCCGCGACTGCAGCTCGGCGCGAAGTCGGGCCTCGCCGATCAGCGCCTCGAGCCCGTCTTGCCGGGCTCGGATCGCCGGGATGTCGAGCAAGGGCGCGCCGATCCAAGCCCGAACCAAGCGAGCGCCCATCGCCGTCTGGGTCGCGTCGATCGCCCAGAGCAGGCTGCCGCGCCGCTGGCCGTCGCGCGAGGTCCGAAGGATCTCGAGGTTGCGCAGCGAGGTCTCGTCGAGCACCAGATGACGGGCCGGCTCGTGCCGACGCAGGCGATGCAAGAGCAGGGTCTGGCCGGGCTGCGTGGCCTCGGCGTAGGCCAGCGCGGTCGCGGCCGCCTCGGCCTCCTCGGCGCGCAGGGCCTGGCTCCCCTCCCCGCTCGCCTCGTGCAAGTGACGGATCCGTGCGAGCAAGCGGGCCGGGTTGGCGACCCCGTCGATCGAGTCGCGGGTGGTGATCGCGGGACCGTCGGGGCCCAGCTGCTCGCGCAGCCACCCATGCAACTCGAGCGGCGCGAGGATCTCTCGCGGGGCCAGGCGGGCCAGCTCGGCCCGGACTTGCTCGGGCCTTCGACAGCTCGCGATCACGAACTCGCTCGACGAGATGTCGAGCGCCGCGATCGCGAGCGCCAGCGGAGCGTCATCTGGCTTGGCCTTGCTCGACTTGCGGCCCGGGCTGGCCGGCGGCGCCAGCGATGCGTCGATCATCGCGCCAGCGTCGGGCCCCGGCACGACCGCGACCAAGAAGTTGGGCTCGCCGCCGCGCAGGTGCTCTTCGTCGAGCAGCGCGCCCGGGGTCACGACCCGCACGACCTCGCGGTGGACGATGTTGGGGCCCTTGCGCTTGCGCGCCTCCTCGGGCGACTCCATCTGCTCGACGATCGCGACCTTGAAGCCGCGCTCGACCAGCGTCCGCAGGTAGCCACCGACGGCGTGCCAGGGCACGCCCGCCATCGGCACCGGATCCTCGGCTTGCTTGTCGCGGCTGGTCACCGCGATGTCGAGGACCGGGCCGACCGTGACCGCGTCCTCGAAGAACATCTCGTAGAAGTCGCCCATTCGGAACATCACGATCGCGTCGGGATAGCGACCCTTGATGTCGAGGAACTGCCGCATGACCGGGCTGTCGGCGGAGTTGTGGGGGGCGACCACGGCGGGCGTTTCTACCACCTTCGCCCGACCGCGAAACTCGGCCCGACCGCGAAAGCGCAGCAGAACGCGAAACGGCGCCCCGAGGGACGCCGCTGCGCGCATCGACCAGGTTCAGCTCACAAGCTGACGACGTAGGCGATCACCTTCTCGCTCTTCTCGAACTCCTGCTTGGCGGCCAAGGCCACGTCCCAGTTGTCGAACTCGCCGAGCCGGACTCGATGCCACGTCCGACCGCGGACGTCGTGGCTCTCGACTCGCACGTCGTGACCGTCGTGCTTGAGCTTGGCGGCCAGCTTGTCGGCGTCCTCGCGGCGCGAGAAGGCCTTCATCTGCAAGGTGAAGCGACGCTCGGCGGCGTCGGCTGGCGGCGCGTCGGCGGCCGCCGGGTTGACCGTCGCCATCACCTGCTCGCGCTCGTTGATGGTCGCGTCGACGGCGTCGGCGGCGGCCTGCTTGTCCTCGACCTGCTCGACCTGCTCGACCGCCTTCGCGGCTGCGAGCTCGGCTTTGACTTCCTTTTCGTCGCGCGGCGGGACGGCGGGATCGCGAGTCGCGGGGATCGCCGCGGCGTCCGACTCGGCGAGTCCATCCTTGAACGCGAAGCGCTCGGGCTCGGTGGCTCGCTCGTCCTGCTCGTCGAGCAGCGCGAGCGAGTCATCATCGGCCAGCGCGGCCGCCTCTTGCCCCGGGATCCACTGCAGTCGCCGCCCGGTCATGATGCCGAGCGCGAACACGAAGCAGCCGATCACCGAGAGCCCGAAGAACAGGAAGAAAATCTGCCGGTTGTCGAGCGAGAACTCGGTCTTGTCCTTCCACTTGTGCATCTCACGCATGTCGTTTCGACTCCTGGGTTCTGGCCTAAGCCAATTGCGTCGTGCGGCCAAAAAACTGGTCAGCGGCTCGGGTCTGGTTCGTTCGCGAGTGCAGCGCGTCGACGTCGAATTGCGAACGCACGAACGCTCGCGGGACCGCAGGTCCGCGAGCGTTCACCGAGCGCTGTCCGAGCTTCGAAAGCCCTCCGCGCTATTGCATGATCCGCATCGACGCGACCGGGTCGCGCAGCGCTGGCAAGGGCTTGCGCTCGGGCGCTTCACCGGTCGGGTTGCTGCCGCGACGGATGATCTCGCGCGTCGCCGGATACTTCAGCTCGGCGACCTGGGTCTCGACGATCTCGCCGCCCTGGTAGAGCTTGCGGACCCGCTCGATCGTGAAGCCTCGCATGCCTCGCTGCACGACCAGGTCGCTGCCGAGGCGCAGCTGCGGATCGTCGCGGACCACCGACTCGTAGGGCGCCGACTCCTTCAGCGTCCGCTCGAACGCGACCTGATAGGGACGCCGTGGACCAAGCACCTCGGCCCGGACTTGGCCCTGGCTGACGGTCATGTGAAACACGATCGGGAACTCGAACTGGTTGCGCAGGACCAGGTCGACGCTCGGCCAGACCACGGTCGCGTCGAGGCCCATGTCGACGTAGCCGCTCGGACGGCTGTGCGGGCGCGCGTCGACGATCTCGAGCCCGGCGAAGAAGCCCGCGCCGAAGATCGTGCTGGCGATCTGGCAGATGCCGCCGCCGATCACGTCGACGACCTGACCGGCCTCGATGCCAGGCGCGTAGCGAAAGCCCGCTTCGACGCTGCGGTCGCCGACGACCGCGTTGAACGAGAAGGTCTCGCCCGGCATCAGCACGTGACCATCGAGCGCCGCGGCGCCGACCTTGAGGTTGTGGGTCCGATCGGCGACCGCGAGATCCATCGAGTAGGGCGTCGCGAACGATCCGAGGACCACGCCGATGTCGAGCTGATCGGCGATCAGCCCGAGCGGATCCTGACTCGGCGGCACGACCGGCTTGTAGGCGACCGCGAGCTCGATGGTGTCGAGCCCGGCCGCGAGCCCGATCGCCACGTTCGAGAGCGAGTCATAGGGAAGCAGCGCGGTCCCGCGGGTCGCCGGCAAGACCTTGCGCCGCTCGAGGTCGAGGCGGGTCGGGACCGACATCGCGTCGACGTCGGGCGCGAGCGCCAACAATTGATCGAGCGCCAGCCGCTCGTCGAAGCGCATCCCCACCCGCAGATCGATCTCGCCGCGGCGGGCCTGGGCGCGCGTCTGGAGATCGACCAAGAGGTTGCCGCTGCGACCCAGGACCAACGCTTGCTCGACGACGTCGTCGGCGACCGGCAAGGCCCCGAGCGCGCGCGCGCTGGTGGTCGTGTCGATCGATCCTGCCCGCAGGACCAGCTCGTGATCGAGGGTGTGCTCGCCGACGCTCGCGGCCAGGGTCTGGAGTCGCTCGCGGTCGAGCCCGCCGATCGGCTGGCCGGCCAAGGTCACGCCTGGCAACACCTCGGTCGAGGCCTGCGACTCTTGCCGCGCCCCGACCAACAAGAAGGCCGCCGCCGCCAAGCCAGCGATCATGGCGCCCGATTCGAATACCGAGCCCCACGCGATCGGCTTTCGCGGCTCGCGTCGATCCGACTCGGTCTCGGGATCGCTCGAGGGCGTGGGCTCGGCCTCGAGCGGCGCGCTCTGCTGGCGGCGCCCGGTCGAGGACGCGCGCCGAGCTGGCCCGCGAACGTTGGAGATCGGCCGTGCGGCCCAAGGTGAGGGCGCGTTCACGTGGAGTCGCCTCGTCGCGGCGCGAGGGGCCCGCTGGACCGATCATCAGTCTCGGAGCGAGGGTTCATCGGATCCGCACGCTAGGGTCCCAGCCCGCTTCGAGCAAAAAACCCGCATGTCGGCGCGGACGCGGCCCGGGAACCATTCGGCCCTAGCCGGGTCTCGACGCGCTATGACTCCAGCCATGGCCGCCAAGCTGCCCCCCGGGTACGGATCCAATCGAAGCCGCAAGACGGCCTTGAAGTTGTGGCTGGGGGTGGTGGTGGTCAACGTGATCGGGCTCTTCGCGGCCGTCTACATCGCCGGCGCCCTGCGCCTGGGCGACGGCAACCCCGACCTGCTGCTGCCGATCTACTACGTGCTGATGGTCGTGGCCGGCCTCGCCGACGCCCTGTGGCTGGACGAGCTGCTCTTCAAAGGTGGCTTTCGCCGCTCGGTCCTGCAGGGCGCCGGCAGCAGGCTCGGCACCAGCACCCGCGCGAGCGCGAGCGACGAGCGCGACATCGAGGACGTCGCCGCGACCCTCCAGCGCCCGACCGTCGGCTTTCCGGTCGTCGTCGTGGTCTGTGCCTTGTTGACCTACGGGCTGTTCAACCTGGTCAACCATGACTTCGATCGCTGGTGGCGGGACATCGGCAAGCAAGCCCAGCTCATCCGGACCAGCGACGACAGCCACGCCCGGATTGAAGCGATTCGTGATCTCTCGATGCGCAACCGACCGGAAGTCCTCGATATTTTCGAGAGCCAGCTGACCGATCCCGACGCCCAGGTCGCGGCCTGGGCCGCGTGGGGTCTGGGTCGTCAGCGGCAGAACTCGGTCATGAACAGCAACCGGATCGCCCCGCTCTACGACCGCGTTCGCAAGGGCCCGCCCGAGGTCCGACGCGAGGCGATCATCGCCCTCGCCCGCCTCCAACACCAGGCGATCGCCGACGAGGTCCAAGACGCGCTTCGCGACGAGCTCCAGCACGCCGAGCAGGTCGACATCCGGTTGATCTGGGCGCTCGGATACGTCCAGCACCCCGAGACCCTCGCGGTCCTCGACGAGGCGCTCTATCACGCCGACCCGAGGGTCCGGCGGATCGCCGCTTGGGCGCTCGCGCAGCAGCGCGACAGCGGCAAGGGTCGTGACGCGGCGGATCTGCTCGAGCAGCGGCTCCCGGCCGCGCCGATCGAGACCAAGTGCGCGATCGTCCACGCGCTCGGGGTCCTGACTGACGAGCGCTCGAACTTGGCCCTGATCCACGCCTACTCGGGCCTGACGCCAGCCGAGCGGCTGACGATGTGCACGAGCGAGTCGATCTACGGCTCGCCCGACTTCGAAGACGACCGCGAGGACATCCTCATGCCGCAGGACACCTACGCCATGAAGACCCTCCAAGCGATGGGGGGCATGCGCGCGACGACGGCGCAAATCCGCGCCGAGGTCGAGCCTTGGCTCGAAGGCCTGATCGCCGACGAGCAGACGACCTCGATCTTCCGCGAGTCCGCCCAGAGCCTCCTGGCCGGAATCCGTGACCAGCGCAACGATCGTCCGGCCGCCCCCTGAGCGATCGCAATACTGTGTGAACTCGGCGCTGTGCATTATGCTGGCGGTCCGTGTTGGCCCCCGGCGCCATCGTCGATCCCGAGGATCTTCGCGTGCCCGGCGAGCAGCCGGGCACTCCGATCGTCGTCCTCGAAGACCTCGGTGAAGTCCCGCATGGGACTCGCTTTCGGGCCCGTCAGGGCAAGCGGCTCTTGCTGCTGACGGTCCTGACCCCCGAGGTCGTGATGCAGCGAGAGCTGCGGGACTTGTTGGCGCATCGGCTCGTGCAGGCCGGCGAGTTCACCCACCCCAACCTGCTCCCGACCTACGGCTTCGTCCGCCTCCCGCTGATCGCCGTCGACAGTCCCAGCGACGACGAGTTCGACACCCTCTTCTTGGTTCGGCCCGATCCCGGCTGCCCGACGCTGCGCCAGTGGTTGCACGAGGTCTGGGCGGCCGGCCACGTGCTCGATCCGCTCAACGCGGTCGCGATCGCGGTCCAGCTCTGCGAGGCCTTGGCCGTGGTCCACGAGCGCTCGGCCCACGGCTACGTGACCGCCGACAACGTGTTCATGTACCCGACCGGCGGCATGCCCCAGGCGCTGCTCTCGGGCACTGGCGAGGGCGTGCTCTTGCCCTTCGCGCCCAACTTCCAGCGCTTCGTCGACGCGGGCCTCCTGCCGATCGCCAGCCGCGAGCTCTACGAGCCCCCCCACCAGCCGCGGGTCGAGACCGACGTGCTCGGCGTGGCCGCGTTGATCGTCGAGATCCTGACTGGGCGGCCGCTCCAAGCCGGCGCGCCGCTCGAACCCTTTGGGCTTCCGCCTCGGCTCGCGCGGGTGCTCGCCGTCGCTGCGGCGGCCGATCCCGACGATCGCCCGAAGGACATCTTGATGTTCTCGCGTCGGCTTCAGGCCGCCGTCGGCCTCGGCGACGATCCGACCGAACCCGCCGCGGTGCTCGAGCCGGTCTCGCATGGCGAGCACGCCGATCCGCGCTACCCGGCCGTTCGCGCGCAGCCCTGGCGTCCCCCGCCTCCCGCACCGCCGCCTTGGGCCGCCCGCGCTGCCTCGACGCCCGGCTCGGGCGCCTGGAACGTCGGCGCGCCGATGCCCGGCTCGGGTGCTTGGAACGTCGGCGCACCCGTGCCGGGATCCGGTGCGTGGAACATGCCGGGTTCGGGCGCTTGGAACCTCGGCACGGCGACCGCCAACCCGCCGCCCGCCACCTCGACGACCGGCTCGGGAGGTTGGGACGTCGCGCCCCGCCCCACTCCGACCGTCCCTCAGCTCACGCAGCCGCCCGCGCCCGAACGCAGCGACGCGCCGACATTTGGTCGAGACTTTCCCAAGGCTGAAACGATGTCGTCGTCTTTCACAGAGTTCGGCTCGACCGGCGAGGGCACCTTCGACGCCTCGCCCCCCGCTGGCCGCACGCAAGCGAAGACCAAGGTGTTCGCTGGTCCGCCGCCGCCACCGGGGACGGCGGGACCCGGTCGTCCACCGCCGCCGCCCTCGGTCGGTTCGGTCTCGATCATGATGCCCGCGCCCGACGGCAGCGTGCTCGCGGCGATCGCCAAAGGTCCGCGCGACTATTGGATCCTGCGTCGCGGCAAGGCCCACGGCCCCTACGACCTCGGTCAGCTCGAGCGGCTGATCCCGATGGCCAAGCTGCTCAGCGTCGACACCATCCAGCTCGAGAGCAGCGGCGAGAAGATCCTGGCCGTCGATCTTCCGGGCCTACGCCCGCTCTTCGAAGCCAAGGCCCGCGACAGCGATCCGCGACCAGCCATCACCGCGCCGCCGACCCTTCCGACGCCCGCGCCGCCAGCTGGCCGCGGCGCGCTCTGGATCATCATCGCGCTGCTCGGCGTCGCGTTGCTGGCCGCCGGCGGGTTCTTGGTCTTCGGTCAGTAATAGGGCCCATGATAGTAGCCCTCGTAGACGGGCCGAATCACCACGGGCGTGCTGACGACCTCGGCCACCACCGCGCCGCGCATCGGCACGATCGCCCAGATCCGCGGACCGCTGCCGAACATCGGCACCTCGATCCGGCGACCCGCGAGTTCGAAGGCTTGCCACTCGATCGTCGCGTCGGGATCGCTGGCGAGGTTGGAGATTCGCGAGCGAACCAACACCAGCCGGCCCTCGTGCTCGGGCGCAGCCAGAGCCAGCGCCGCGGCGCCGCGGCTCGCAACCTCGTAGTCGCGCTCGGACTGAAGCGCCAGCCGGGCCCGCACCTGCGCGTCGAGTCGACGGATCCCTCGCAGCGCCAGCGCGGTCATGGCTCGCACCCGCGGTGAAGGATCGGCGAGCAAGGCCTCGAACACGGGGTCGTCACCGAAGCGAGCGAGGGCGAGCGCGGCACAGCCACGCACGTCCGGCGAGGCGTCGCCGACCCGCGCGCTCAGCTCGGTGCGCGCGAGGTCTTCGTAAGGACCCGCGACCGCGCTGCCGAGCGCGAGCGTGGCGATGCAACGGCTCTCGGTCGAGGCGCCCGCGTCGGCGGCCCAGCCCGCGATCCGTGTCCAGTGCACGGCGTCGCTCGAGCCCTCGAGCACCGGGATGCGCACGAGCGCGAGCGCGGTCAGCCAGGCGTGGGCCTGTTCGGCGTCCGCGGCTCGATCGAGCTGCCAGGTCAGCGAGCCCGCAAACCACTCCGGCGGATCTTCGGCGAGCTCGGCCGCGGCGTCGATCCGATCGGGATCGGCGAGCACCTCGAACCAGCCCGCGCGATCGCTGCGCTCGGGCAGCACCTCGATCGACGCGATCGCGACCGCGCCCGACACGACCTCGACCGGCGTCGGCTCGAGCTTGCGCGCCGCGAGCAAGCGCTCGACCTCGACCGCGATGTCGGGCTCGAGCCCGCGCAGCGACGCGACCTCGAGCTGCTCGACCGCGAGGTCGCCCATGCGCAACAAGGCCTGGGTCGCCGACTCGCGCAGCTCGGGATCGCGGATGCGATCGATCAAGCCATCGACCAAGGTCGCGCTCGGGCTCGGCCGGCCACCGATCGCGTTGGCGATGTCGCTGCGGCGGGTGTTGCGAGGCGGCACGTCGAAGACCTCGAGCAGCATCGCGTCGGTCCGCTCGCCCGGCATCCGAGCCAGCGCAGCGATGGCCGCGTTGGCGAAGCTGGGGTTGACTGGGCTCTCGAGCGCGCGCTCGAGCGCAGGGACGGTGCGAGGATCTTCGAGCTGACCCAGACCGACCGCGGCCGCCTCGGCGACGATCGGATCGATGTCGTCGAGCAGGCGAACCAGCGCCAACGCCCCCTCGCCCGGTCCGAGCTTGCCCAGGCCGCGGGCCGCGGTCGCGCGGACCCTCGTCGAGACGTCGCCGAGCTGGGCGACGATCTCTTGCCGGGCGGCGTTCGCTTGCTCGACGTCGAGCGGCGCCTCGACCAACAAGTTGATCGCTTGCTCGCGGACCATGTCGTTGGGGTCGCGCATGGCCTCGTAGAGCAGCTCGAGGTGGGCGTCGCTCGGGTCTTGGCTGAGCAAGGTCAGCGCGACCATGCGGACGCTGGCCTCGCCCTCTTCCCACAGCCGCTCGGCCTCGGGCACGCAGGCGAGCACGCGTCGACTCGCGCACAGCTCGAGCGCGAGCCGACGGACCTCGGGCGAAGGATCGGTCAGCGCGAGCTCGATCTCGGGCAGGATCACCACGGTCGCGAACTGCTGCAGCTCCTGCATCGCGGCCATCCGCACGCTCTCGGTCGCGGTCGCCGGATCGCGCAGCGGGGCGGCGATGCGATCGACCTCGGTCGGCCAGATCGGGAAGCGACCGTCGAGCTCTTGCGGGCTGCGCTCGGTCGGCTCGGACTTGACCTGCTTCTTGCGGGGCGGAGCCGCGTCGGCCTCGGTGGCGAACACCGGAAGCGTGGCCAGGAGCAGCGCGGGCAGTCGTCGGCGGACCACGGCTGGAGTGTAGCGGCGACGTCCTGGACGCGGAAACTCGGCTTCCCTCCCACCTTTGCCGGCTTCGCTACGAATCCGTGCAAGCGAGTCACGTTTTGTCGCTGGCCTGCATCCTGCACGGTCACGACCACGTAAAATACATGAAATTGCTTTGTTTTTTGTGATGGCGGCGGAGTTGCTTTGTCCCCGGGCATGACCGCCATCTCCTGCACCGAGTTCACCGCCCTCACCACTCCGCACCTCTCGCGGCTGTTCCGGATCGGCCTGCGACTCACCCACCAGGCCAGCGAGTCGCAGGATCTCGTGCAGGAGACGCTGACCAAGGCGTGGATCAACTGGGATCGCTTCGAGCGGACCGGCAGCCTCGGCGCTTGGCTCTCGCGGATCTTGGTCAACGCCTTCATCTCCCGCCATCGCCACCAGAAGGTCGTCGACACCACCGCGGCCCGGCCCGACCTGCTCGGCCACCTCTTCGATCCCAACCGCATCGACGAAGCCAACGACGCCGAGTCGAGCTGGCAGAGCCGCCACTTCTCCGACGAAGTGCTCGAGGCGCTCGGCGAGCTTCCGCCCCACTATCGCAAGGTGGTCGAGCTGGTCGACATCGGCGGCCTCGCCTACAAGGAGGCCGCGGACGAGCTCGGCTGCCCGCTCGGCACCGTGATGAGCCGCCTGCATCGCGCCCGCAAGCTGCTGCGCGACCGCCTGACCGGCTACGCGCACAACTATGGGATCGGCGAGTCGGCGTCGATGGAGATGGCGCTGGCCGCATGAGGGGCTCGGAACAAAGCGGTCTGGCTGAGCGCGGAGGCGCCTGGCATGGATCACTCCGGAGGGCTCTGGTAGATCCCTGCCCTCGTGCGCCGCTCGTCGACAGTCCTGGCAGCCCTGCTCGCGCTGACGAGCCCGGCGTGCAGCAAGTCCGATCCGGCCCCAGTCGCCTACGAAGACGCGCCCCCGTTCTCGGCTCGAACCTTCGACGGAGAAGACGTCGCGCTGGCCGATCTGCGCGGCACCGTCGTGTTGATCAACGTGTGGGCGACCTGGTGCGAGCCCTGCGTGGCCGAGCTGCCCGATCTCGCCGACCTGCATCGACAGCTCGGCGAGCGCGGGTTCACGGTGATCGGGCTCAACGCCGACGTCGCCAGCAAGCGGCTGCAGGTCAAGCGCATGGTCGACGCGCATGACCTGCCCTACTCGATCTGGCTCGATCCCAAGAACCAGGCCCAGGTCGCGTTCGCCGTGCGTGGCTACCCGACCTCGATCTTGATCGATCGCCAGGGCAAGATTCGTTGGCGACGCGAGGGTGTGATCCTCCCGGGCGACCCCGAGCTGATGCCGATCCTCGAGCAGGCGCTCGCGGAATAGGTCGATCCGCGAATCAGGAGGCCGCGCCGAGCACCCGCTGGAAGGCCGGGCGGGCCTTGCCGAGCTCGGCCAGCTTCACGAAGGCGGGCCTGGCCTCGATCGCCTTGGTCATGAGTCCGTAGGCGATCTGCGAGCCGACGAACACGTCGACGGCGCTGAAGCGATCGCCGAGGAAGTAGGGGCCCGGCGTGAGCGCCTGCTCGAGCGTGCGAAGGGTGTCCTCGTAGGTGCCGTAGCCCAGCGAGCCGGTGCGCTCGGGCGCGGGCCGACCGAGCGACTTGTCCATCATCGCGGCCTCGAGGCAGTTGGCGCCGAAGAACATCCAGCGCAGGTAGGTGCCGCGCTGCGGATCGTCGATGGCGGGCGCGAGGCCAGCGGCCGGAAACGCGTCGGCGAGGTAGGCGATGATCGCTGGCGTCTCGGTGATCACGACGCCGCGGTGGACGATCGTCGGGATCTTGCCCATCGGGTTGAGCGCCCGGTACTCGGGCGACTTGTGCTCGCGAGTCTCGACGCTGAGCGGCTTGACCTCCTAGGGGGCGCCGACCTCTTCGAGCATCCAATGGACCATTCGGCCCCGCGACATGGGGTTGTGATAGAAGGTGATCGTCTCGCTCATGCGAGATGGCTCGTATCATTTTCTGGCGCGGATTTGACTGGGATCCTTCGCGGAGGCTGACGCGGGGATCCTTCGCGGATGATCGTGGCTTCGACGAGCAGGCTCTACGGTGGGAAAGAGGGTCGCCCGCTCGGGCTCAGACACGTCGCCCTTCGAATCGCGGGTGCCCTCTCCCTGGTTGGAGAGCTCTCGTCATCGAGGTGCTCTTGCGTGGAAGTCAGGGGCTCGACTCGCCTCGGAGCGACCCTCTTTCCCCCCGCGCGCCTTTGCCTTCGATGGCCCTCGCGGTCGCCAACAGACAGCGCGAGAGCGGATCGACGGAGGTCGGCGGAGCGACGGAGGTCGGCGGATCGACGGCGCGGATCGAGGGCTCGGATCGAAGACGGACGGTCGGTCGATCAGCCGGCGTCGGGGACCGGGAAGCCGCTCGGGCTGGCCTTGGCGTGGTCGCGGCTGCTGGCTGCGGCCTCGCTGATCGGGTCTTCGGCCCGGGTGGTCAGCGGCGGGCGCTTCTTGAGCGGGGCCAGCTCGCGGCCGGCGATCAGGTCGCGGACTTCGTCGGCGGTCAGGACCTCGCGCTCGATCAGCGCCATCGAGATGATCTCGAGCGTCGGCAGGTTGGCCTCGAGCAAGAGGCGAGCCCGCTTGTACTGGCTGGTGATGATGCGATGGACCTCGTCGTCGATCGCTTGCGCGGTGGCCTCGGAGTAGTTGGCCTGGCGGCCGAGGTCGCGGCCCAAGAAGGGCTCGCTCTGCTCCTTGCCGAAGGTGATGGGGCCGAGCCGCTCGCTCATGCCCCACTCGCAGACCATCTTGCGGGCGATCTCGCTGCACTTGGCGAGGTCGTTGCCGGCCCCGGTGCTCTTGAGCCCGTCGAAGCGAATCTCTTCGGCGATCCGGCCACCGAGGCTGACCGCGATCATGCCCTCGGCGTTGTTCTGATCGTAGGAGAGCTTGTCTTGCTCGGGCAGGAAGTGGGTGATGCCGAGCGCCCGACCACGCGGGATGATCGTGACCTTGTGGATCGGGTCGACCGCGCCATGCGGAAGCAGAGCGGCGACCAGAGTGTGGCCAGCCTCGTGCCAGGCGGTGGTCAGCTTCTCTTCGGCCGAGATGTGGGCGGAGCGACGCTCGGCGCCCATCATGACCTTGTCGCGGGCGTGCTCGAAGTCGAGGGCGCCGACGCGGTCGCGGTTGTAGCGAGCAGCGTTGAGCGCGGCCTCGTTGACCAGGTTCTCGAGGTCGGCGCCCGAGAAGCCCGGGGTCCCGCGCGCGATGGTGTTCATCTCGACGTCGTCGCCGAGCGGGACCTTGCGGGTGTGGACGGCGAGGATCGCCTCGCGGCCGCGCACGTCGGGCAGGCCGACGACGATGCGACGATCGAAGCGACCGGGCCGGAGCAAGGCCGGATCGAGCACGTCGGGCCGGTTGGTGGCGGCGACCAAGATGACGCCGTCGTTGCCCTCGAACCCGTCCATCTCGACCAGGAGCTGGTTGAGGGTCTGCTCGCGCTCGTCGTGACCGCCGCCGAGGCCAGCGCCACGAT
>JAMHUH010000726.1:0-2551 GCA_035904925.1 Nannocystaceae bacterium | reverse complement strand
GTCATCAGCGCGCACATGAAGCACTCGGGGTAGTGGTGCTTGAGGTACGCGGTCTGATAGGTGATCAGGCCGTAGGCGGCCGAGTGCGACTTGTTGAAGCCGTAGCCGGCGAACTTGTCGATCAAGTCGAAGATCTCGTCGGCCTTCTTGGCCTCGAGCCCGTTCGCGCTCACGCAGCCGTCGACGAAGAGCTTGCGCTGCTGCTCCATCTCCTTGGCCTTCTTCTTGCCCATCGCCCGGCGCATCAAGTCGGCGCCGCCGAGCGTGAACCCGGCCAAGACCTGGGCCGCGAGCATGACCTGCTCTTGGTAGACGAACACGCCGTAGGTCTCGCGCAGGATGTCGGCGAGCAGTTGGTGCGGATACTCGATCTCGCGCCGACCGTGCTTGCAGTCGATGAACTGATCGACCATGCCGCCCTCGAGCGGACCGGGCCGATAGAGCGCGACGGCGGCGATGATGTCCTCGAACTTGTCGGGCCGCAGCTTGGTCAGCAGCTTCTTGAAGCCCGAAGATTCGAGCTGGAACACGCCGGTCGTCTCACCGCGCGAGATCATCTGAAAGACCCCGGCGTCGTCCATCGGGATCTCGGCGATCTCGAAGCGCGCGTTGTTGGCCCCGACCGGCTCGCGGCGCATCGGCAGCGGCAGCCCGTTGATCTGGGCGATCGCGTGCTCGATGACCGTGAGCGTCTTGAGCCCGAGGAAGTCGAACTTGACCAGCCCGGCCGCCTCGACGTCGGACATCGTGAACTGGGTGACGATCTTGTCGTCCTGCTTGAAGCAGGGCACGTGCTCGGTCAGGTCGCGGTTGCCGATCACGATCCCGGCCGCGTGCATGCCCGCGTGCCGGTTGAGGCCCTCGAGCGAGCAGCCGATGTCGACGATCTTCTTGATGTCGGGCTCGGCCTCGCAGCGCTGGCGCAGCTTGGTCGCGGCCTCGGCGATCGCGATCTTGTCCTCGAGCTTGCTGGCCTTGTCGGGGTCCTTCTTGACCTCGGCGCGGAGCTTGGCCGGGTCGGCCATGCAGAGCGAGAGCGCGACCTTGGGCCCCTCGGGGATCAGCTTGGCCAGCTCGTTGGCCTCGCCCGGCGACTTCTCCATCACCCGGCAGACGTCGCGCAGCAGCCCGCGAGCCTTGAGGCTGTGGAAGGTCGCGATCTGCCCGACCCGCTTCTCGCCGTAGCGACCGACGACGTATTGGATGACCTCCTCGCGTCGGTCCATGCAAAAGTCGATGTCGAAGTCGGGCATCGACACGCGCTCGGGGTTCAAGAAGCGCTCGAAGAGCAGGTCGTATTGGATCGGGTCGAGGTCGGTGATCCGCATCGACCACGCGACCAGGCTGCCCGCGCCCGAGCCTCGGCCCGGGCCGACCGGCACGCCGAGCTTCTTGGCCTCGCGGATGAAGTCCCAGACGATCAGGAAGTAGCCCGGGAACTTCATGTCGATGATGACCTGAAGCTCGTAGTCGAGCCGCTGCCGATACGTGTCGGTGTCGACGTTGCGACCGAGCGCGCGCAGCTCGGCGAAGCGACGATCGAGGCCCTCGCGGGCGACCTTGCGCAGGTACTCCGGGAGGTCGGTCTCGCCGGTCTCGGGCCGAAAGTCGGGCAGCTCGGGCTTGCCGAGCTCGAGCTCGACGTTGCACATGCTGGCGATCATCCCCGCGTTGGCCATCGCCTCGGGGTACTGGTGGAAGTAGCTCCACATCTGATCGGGGGTCTTGATGAAGAACTCCGAGCAGTCGTGCTTGAGCCGCTTCTCGTCGTTGATCGTCCGGCCCATGCCCATGCACATGAGCACCTCGTGGGCGGTCGACTCGCCGCGATCGACGTAGTGGCAGTCGTTGGTCGCGACGATCGGCACGTCGAGGTCGCGGCCGAGCTGGGCCAGCGAGGCGTTGACCTGCTCTTGCAGGGCCATGCCGTTGGGCTGCAGCTCGAGGAAGTAGGAGCCGGGCTCGAAGATGTCGCGGTACTCCGACACGGTCGCGCGCGCGGCATCCATGTCGCCGCTGGTGATCTGCCGGGCGATGTGACCACCGAGGCAAGCCGAGAGCCCGATCAGCCCCTCGCTGTGCTCGCGCAGCACCTGCCGGTCGATCCGCGGGTTGTAGTAGAAGCCCTCGAGGTGGCCATAGCTGACCAGGCGCTGCAGGTTCTGGTAGCCGACCCGGTTCTTGGCCAGCAGCACGATGTGGTAGTTCTTGCGATCGGCCTTGTCCTTGGCCACGCCGTCGGCCATGTAGGCCTCGCAGCCGAAGATCGGCTTGACGCCGTGGGCCTTGGCTTGCTGGTAGAGCTGGATCGCGCCGAACATGTTGCCGTGGTCGGTCACGGCCACGGACTTCATGCCGCGCTCGCGGACCTTGGCGCACAGATCGTTCATCCGGATCGCGCCGTCGAGCAGCGAGTACTGCGAGTGGAGATGAAGGTGGGCGAAGTCGGAGACGCCCGAAGCATCGCCGGTGAGGTCGGTCGCCATGGGCCGGACGATACCCGGCCTGGGCCGGCCTGTGGGTGGGGTAGCCGGCGATTTGGAGGGGTCGG
>JAMHUH010000725.1:0-9348 GCA_035904925.1 Nannocystaceae bacterium | reverse complement strand
CTCGGGCAATCGCTGGACATCCGACGTGCGACCTGCGAGAGCGACCCCTCGAACGCGATCGCCAAGCGAGAGCTCGGCGTCGTCCTGCTCCAGGTCGCAGACGCGACCAACGACACGCAGGCACTACGCGAGGCCTACGCGATCCTGCGCGACCTCCGATCCCGCGACGCGCTCGAGACCGCCTACCACCCCACACTCGATCGCCTCGCCACGCTGCTCGACGCCGACGGCACCACGCCCTGACGCCGCCCCCCACCACCCCAAAAGCGCCGAAAACTCGCGGACTCGGGGTCCGAGCGCCTAGCCTGATCGCATGGCGCTACGTCTTCCGGGCCGATCCCTGCTCGCTCTGGCCTTGCTCGTCACGCCCCTGCTCGCGTGTGCAGCGAGCGATGGGATGGTCGAGAAGCTCTACAACACGACCCGGGCCTACAACCGCTCGCTGCGCTGGGGCGACTGGGACCGCGCGGCCGAGTACTTGCCCAAGCAGTCGGTCAACGCGTTCATCGACGCCCACCAGGCGGTCGAGGAAAAGCTGGTCGTGATCGACTACGAGATGTCGCGGATCGAGGTCGACAAGCAGAACGGCATCGCGGCCTCGCAGGTGCACATCTCGTGGCACACCGAGAACAACCTGGTCGTACGCGAGACGATCGTGAACCACGTCTGGCAGTGGCACGAGGGCAAGTGGGTGCTGGTCGACGAGCGCCGCAGCGGCGGCAAGCCGCTGGGCATCTTCGCCGAGCAAGAAGAGGGCGAGCAGCACCCCTGGCTGCCGGGCCTCGAGGCTTACCGAGAAGAGTGGGCGATCGGGCTCGACGACAAGGAGAAGCGCAAGCACGATCGTGCGCGGCGCAAGGCTGGCGAGGCCGAGGCGGCCGAGACGGACCCCAAGGACATCAAGGGACCCGACTGGACCGAGAACTTGGAGAGCGTGCGCTCCAACCAGCATCCGGTGAGCTTCAACTGAGGGTCGGAACTGACCCTCCGTTCACCTGCAAGCCGCCACCGCTCACCGCCCACGCATTTTGATCCCGCCGGAAGACCAGAAAATGTCGACACTGCTCGTGCGGGCTGAACTTTTCTCCAGTTGGATCGGGGCTGCCGTGGAGCTGCGCTCGCGCCGAACCTGCGCCGCTCCCTATCTGTCCTGCGAAGGATCGTCGTAAGGTCCCCGTGGTGGATCCGCGAACCGAGCGCCCCCGCGATCTGATCGGGGACATCCACGCCCAGCAGCGTCGCAAGCTGTTCCGCCGCGTCGCGCTGGTCGTCGCGTTGTTCGTCGTGCTGCTCTTGATCGCGATCGGGCTCAAGCTGCTGGCCGACCGGCGCGAGCGGACCGCATGCCTGGCCGACGCGCGCGCCGGCTTTGCTCGCGGCACCTCCGAAGATCTCGTCGCGGTCACGGCGGGCCTCGAGGTCTGTCTGGCCGAGCACAGCGGCGACCCCGAGCTGCTCGGCGCGCAAGCCTTGACCCGCGCGCAGCTGGCCGCGGAGTTCGGCGATCAAGTCGAAGAGGCCGAGGCCGCCGTCGCGGCGCTGCCCGAAGATCCCAAGCACGCGACCCACGACGGCGAGCTGGCCCGCGTGATGCTGGCGCTCGATCGCGGCGAGCTCGACGAGGCCCGCACGCGCTTGGTCGCGGTCGAGGACATGGAAGACTCGCACAGCATCGCGCCGAACCACGAGGTCTGGGTCGGCGGCATGTTGGCGATCGCCGATCCCGAGGCCGACCTCGACGCCGCGATCGATCGCGTCAGCACGACCGTCGAGAACGACCCCTCGATCTCGATCCAGCGCCTCTTGGTCGTGCTCCACATGCACGCCGGCGACTCCAACACCGCGCTGGCCGAGCTCGCCCGCGCCCGCGAGCAGAGCCGCACGCACAACGGCCTGGCCGCCGACGAAGCGCTCTACAACGCGCTGCTGCGGCAGAAGCTGCCCGGCGTGGCCGACGTCGCCGACCAGCTGCTCGGCGACAAGTTCGTGCTCAGCGAACGCGACCGCGCCCACGCCTTGCTCGCGCGCGGCGTCGTCTACATTCAAAACGGCGAGATCGACAAAGGCATGGAGGCCGTCGATCTCGCTTGGGCCAAGCTGCCCGGCTGGGACAAGCTCTCGCGCGCGCTGGCGCTCGAGATGGCGATGGAGGCCGGCGACGGCAAGCGGGCCCGCCGGTGGATCGACGAGGCGGGCCTGCGCGCGCCCGAGTCCGAGATCTACGAGGCCTGGGTCGAGCTGGTCGAAGGCGAGATCATGACGGCGCTGGCCGACCTGGCCAAGCTGCCGCAAGAGCATCCGCGGGTCGCCTTGCTGCAAGGCCTCGCGCTGGTCGAGCAAGGTCGCTTCGCCGAGGCCGACGCCTGGCTCGCGCGCGCCGACAAGCTGCTGCCCGGGCGGATCGACGTCGAGGTCGCGCGCGCCCGCGTCGAGGCCCAGACCGGCGATCCCGAGGTCGCGCGGCGCAAGCTCGAGTCGCTGGCCGAAGAAGAGCCCTTCGCCCCGCGGGCGTGGACCGGCCTCGGCGAGGCCAACCTCGCGGTCGCGGCCAAGGCTGGCAAGGACAAGCCCGACGAGTCCGCGCTCAAGGACGCCCGCCGGGCGTTCAAGCTGGCGATCCAACGCGAGCGCCTGCCGGCCGAGGCCCATCTTCAGGTCGCGCTGCTCGCCGATCGCAAGCGCGCCGACAAGCCCGAGGTCATCGCCGAGGTGCTCGAGCAGCTGGCCAAGGCGGTCGAGACCAACGATCACCTGCCCCGCTACGCCGAGCGCCAAGCGCTCTACATGGCCGAGGTCGGCGATCCCGAGGCGAGCGAGAAGCTGCGCAAGGTGATCACGCGGACCGGCATCGACTGGCAGGCTCCGCTCGCGCTGGCCAAGCTCGACATCGATCGGGTCGAGTTCGGCGAGCAGGCCCAGCTCGATCCCGACTTCCAGACTTGGCTCGGTCAATCCGAAGAGCTGGTCGCCCCCGCCCGCGACGTCGAGCTGCTCCGCGCCCGCGCGCTGCTGCTCACCGACGAGGACGCCGACACCAAGAGCGCCGAGACCAAGCTGCTCGCGCTGCTCGGCGTCAACGAGGCCGACATCGACGCGCGCGTCTACTACATCCGCACGCTCGGCTACGACCGCGACAAGGCGCTCGCCGAGATCCGCCGCGGGATCCAGGTCGTGCCCGAGGCCAAGAACGGCCGCTTCTACTGCGAGTGGAGCACGATCATGTCGCGCGGGGCCAAGCGCCGACCCGCGGCCACCTACGCGCAGACCTGCTGGGATCGCCTGCGCGCCGACCCGAGCACCCCGACCGCGCTGCTGCTGCGCGCGGGCGAGCAAGCCGTTCGGATGCTCCAGCGAGACAAGCGGCCCAAGCCGGCGATGAGCCTCGGCAAGGAGCTGACCGATCACCTGCCCAAGATCGCGGCCGCGTGGCGGATCCGGGCCGACTCGGAGTTGATGGCCAGCAAGGCGGCCGAGGCCAAGGCCAGCGTCGAGAAGGCGCTCGAGCTCGACCCCAAGGATCCGCTCGCCCACGTCCTCTCTGGCGATCTGTGGATGCGTTTTGGTCGCAAGGATCGCGCCAAGGAGTCCTACGAGGCCGCCCGCGACAACGCCAAGGGCACCCCGCTCGAGCAGGAGCTCGGCAAGGAGCTCAAGAAGAAGCTCGAGGGGTTGTGATGGGCCCCTTCGACAAGCTTCTGGTCCTCGACCTCGACGAGACCTTGATCCACGCCGACGAGCAGCTCGCCCGACCGGCCGAGTTCGAAGTCGGGCCTTACAAGATCGTGCGTAGACCCGGCGTCGATCGCTTCTTGGAATTCGCGCTCGCGCATTTTCGTGAAGTCGCGATCTGGACGGCCTCGACCCGCAGCTACGCCGAGCCGGTGATCGATCGCCTGATCGATCGCAGCCGCCTCGCCTTCGTCTGGGGTCGCGAGCGCTGCGTGCAGAAGGTCGACTGGGAGCTGTGCGAGACGGTCCATCTCAAGGACATCGCCAAGCTGCGCAAGGCCGGCTACGACGACACGCAGATCCTCTTCGTCGACGACTCGCCCGAGAAGTTGGCCCGCAGCTTCGGCAACTTGGTCGAGGTTCGGCCCTTCGTCGGCGACCCCGACGATCGCGAGCTCGAGCTGCTCGAGCGCTTCTTGATCGAGCTCGGTCCGGTTGCGAACGTGCGCACGATCGAGAAGCGAGGCTGGCGCTCGCGCTTCAGCCCCGGGTCGGGCTGAGCTCGCTCGGTCGAGCTCGGCGAAAGCGCTCTACGTCGGATCGCGGATCGATCCTTCACCGAATTCGCCCGCCCGCAGGCCGCTTGCCGAGCTCGCTCGCGCAGCGTACTCCAACCCGAGTGATCGGCTTGGCCCTGCTCGGCGCGCTCGCGTTCGGGCCACCCCGAGACCTCGAGCCGGACCCACCCAGCATCGTGCTGATGGTGCCCGAGCAGCCCGGTGATCGTGACGAGCGGGTCTTGGCCACGCTCGCCGCCAACCTCCAGGACCTCGACTTCGCGCTGGTCGCCGAGCGCTACGACGCCAGCCTCGATCTGCGCAGCTTGGTCGAGGTCTCGCAAGCTGCGCTCGAACGCAGCGAAGCGCTGGGGATCCTGTGGATCGATCTGCCCGAGTCGCCGGGCGGCGACCTGGCCATCTACGTGGTCGCGCGCGACAGCTCGCAGATCCACGGGCGGGTGATCGCGGCCGCGCCGAGCGACTCGGCCGAGCCATGGAGCGAGGCGGTCGCGATCGAGACGCTGGCCAACGTCGCGGCGATGGCCGCGACCGCGCTGAGCGAGGGTCGAAGCATCGAGCTCGACGCCCCGACGCCCGAGGCCTCGCCCGACGCCTCCGAGATCCCACCTGATACGACGATCGACTTGGAGCCCGAACCCGAGCTCACGCTCACGCTCGAGGGCGAGGTGGTGCCGGTCGTGCGGCCCTGGCTGCGCGCGCGGGCGGGCTATCGCGGGCAGAGCTACGCCCCGACGCTGGCTTGGATGTCGGGCGTGACCCTGGCGATCGGGGTGCGTCCGGCCCCGCGTGCGCATGTCGAGCTGCTCGCCGACATCATGGTGCCCAGCAGGGTCTCGACCGACGCGCTCGAGCTGCGCGTGCAACCCTTCCCCTTCGGTGTCGCGGGCGGCTACGCGTGGCCGCTCCCGCGCGACTGGGACGTCGAGCTGGCTGGCCGCGTCGCGCTCGAGCCCACCCGCCGCAGCGCCACCGCGACGTCCACCCAGCTCGCGCTCACGGCCTCGCCCGAGCGCGTGGTCTGGTCGGCCAGCGCCGAGCTCGACCTCGCCTTCGGGGTGCGGCTGGCTCCGAGCGCCCGGCTCGCGTTCGGGCTGGGGCTCGCGGCCCTGCTGGTCCGCCGCGACACCGTGATCGGCAGCGGCGACGCCCAACAGGTCGTGATCTCGCCCAGCCCCCTGCGCGCGCTGGTGTGGGCCGGCTTCGACTTCGATCTGCTCTGGCGCTGAGCTCGGGTCCTCCAGCGGCAAAACAAAAATTGACCCGATCCAGACCTCGCCCAGCACCCAGTCCCGAACCCCTTCATGGTCGCCCGCTTCGCCACGCTCGAGCTCTCGAGCGACGAGACCCCACTCGAGCTGCCGAGCGACGAGCGAGCGCGTCTGCGGGCGCGGGTCCGGGCGGCCGGCGAGGGCGATCTGCGAGCCCAGCGATGGCTGGTCGAGACGTTGATCGCCGACGTTCGGGCCGTCGCGCGGGCGCTGGTCCACGAGGTCCACGAGGCCGACGACGCGGCCCAGTTCGCGCTCTTGCAGCTCTTGCAGGCGGCGGGGAGCTACCGCGGCGACGCGAGCCTGCGTCATTGGGCTCGCTGCGTCGCAACCCGAGCGGTGCTCAAGCATCGCGCGCGTCTGCGTCGCCACGTGTGGGAGGGCGACGACGCGCTGCTCGATCGACTCGAGGCCAGCGCGCCCGAGACCAGCGAGGAGCAGCTGCCCCGCACGCTGCGCGAGTACCTCGGCGAGCTGCCGGCCGAGCAGGCCGAGGCGCTGGTGCTCCATCACGCGCTCGGCTACTCGATCGTCGAGATCGCCGAGATCACCGAGTCGAGCCCCAACACCATCAAGAGCCGGATCCGCTTGGGCACCCACGAGCTGCGCCGAAAGATCCGTCAAGACCTCGTGATCGGTCGCCGCGCGCGACGAGGAGCCACGCCATGACCGAGCACGAACTCGAGCGCTGGACCGCGCGGGTCGTCGCCGAGGCGCGAGGTCGATCGCTGACGCCGAGCGCCCGCGCCGAGCAGCGTCAGATCGAGCGCGAGCAGCCCGAGCTGCGCGCCGAGGCCTCGCTCTGGGCCGAGTTCGTCGAGCTCGAGCGGCCGCGCCCGCGCGAGCGCGAGGACGCCGACATGATCGACGACGTGCTCGCGGCCATCCGCGTGGCAAAGGCCGAGCCCCTCGACTCCGCCGCGCCGGCCCGACCCCGCCGTGCGCTGGTGCCCGCGCTCGGGATCTTGGCGCTCGCCGCCTGTGTGGTGCTCGGGGTCGCGATCGGCGAGCTGCGAGGCCGCTCGCACGCGGCCATCGATCGTGACGAGGCCGCCTCGCTCGGCGGCGCGGCGATGACCCGCGAGGGTCCGACGATCTTGCTCGCCACGCCCGGCGAGCACCGACTCGGCGAGGGTGAGTGTCGACGGGTCGGCAGCTCGACGCTGTGTACCCGCGAGCGGGTCCGCTTCCGTGTCGGACCGGTCGGGCAAGTCGAGGCCAGCCAAGACCTCAGCCAAGATCACGCAGAGCTCGAGCTCGACGAGGGCCTCTTGCGCGTCGACGCGACCGGGGAGTCGAGCGCGATCGAGATCCACACGCCAGCCGGGCTCGTGTGGGTGCGCGGCCTCGTCGAGCTGCGCTTCGATCCGGCCACCGGCGAGCTGATCGTCGCGGTGCTCGATGGCGAGGCCGAGCTCTTCGGCGGTCACGCGGCGCCGCTTCGCCTTGGCGTGGGCGCGAGCGCGAGCCTGCGCGCGCTCGCGTCGGAGCCGAAGGGGCTCGCGGTCGCGCGCGAGCCCGAGCCGAACGTGCCCCCCCCGGCCAAGCCCGCCACACCGAGCAAGCCCATCCCGCCCGCGAGCGCCGACGAGCTGCTCGCCGCCGCCCAGCAAGCGCTCGCCTCGGGTGAGACGGCGACTGCGATCGATCGCTACGACGCGCTGCTGCGCGAGCACCCCGAGAGCCGCGCGGCGCGGGCCGCTTCGGTCTCGCTCGGCCGGCTCTTGCTGCGGGCCGGTCAGGCCGACGAGGCGCTCGCCGCCTTCGATCGCTACCTCGCCAGCGACGCGAGCGAGCTGGTCGAGGAGGCCCACTACGGTCGGATTCGGGCGCTGCGCGAGCTCGGTCGCACGCGCGAGGCCGACGAGGCGATCGCGGGCTTCTTGCTCGCGCATCCGAACAGCATCCACCGCGAGCGGCTCGAGGCATGGAAAAGCCCATGAGCTCGAGGCCCATCCTGCTGCTCGTGCTCGTGGCTGCGTCCGCCTGCGAGCTCGCGCCCGATCGGGTGGCGAGTTGGAACGACGACCCACCGAGCGAGACCGACTCGAGCGAGTCGAGCAGCGAGTCCGACTCGAGCATGACCCTCGGCGACTCGACCGGCGACGACCCTTCGCCCGAGAGCGGGAGCGAGCCGCCCACCTGCGAGGGCGACTGTCCTTGCGCGGCGCCCCAGTGCACGCAGTTCTGCACGCCTGATTTCCCCGAGTTCTGCGCGATGGAATGCCCGCCCGGCTCGTTCTGCTCGCAATCGTGCGAGCAGAACTATTGCTCGTCGGATTGCTTCGAGGGCTCGATCTGCAGTGAACAATGCCTCGTCGGCGCCTGCGTGATGGATTGTCACGGCGCCGCCGATTGCGGCATCGAATGCATGGGCATGCTGCCCTGCGCGATGACCTGCGAATCGACGGGCACCTGTCACATGAGCTGCCCGCTCGGGAATTGCTCGATCTACTGCCTGGACAGCAATTGCTCGATCGAGGTCTGCCCCTTCGGTTGCACGATCCTCTGCGGCCCGGGCAGCGCGTGCGAGTGCGCCGATCCGGGTGGTTGCACCGTGCAAAATGTGTAGTCGGCTTGCAGGTCGACTCGAACATTTTCTTCGACCGAGAAATTCGATTGACCCGATCCGAGCGTCGCGCGGCACCAAGTCGACATGCAACATCGCGGCACTCTTTTCCTTCGGCTGCTCTTGCCCACCCTGCTGCTCGCGGGCTGCGACTACGTCATCGAATTGACGCCGCCGCAAGCCGACCCCATCGATGAAGAGGGCGACGATCCCGACGAGCCTTCGCCCAACCCCGGCGACTGCGAGGCGGCGTTCGGCGAGTGTCTGATGGCGTCCGGCGACGACCCGATGCAGCTCGACCAATGCGAGATCGAGTTCGAGGTCTGCCTGAATCCCGGTGAGCCCGACCCGCACCCTTGCGATCCCGAGCCCTGCTGGGGCGAATACGAGATCTGCGTGAGCCAGGCGCAATGCGACGCCGATCTGTGGCAATGCGAAGAGCAGCTGCAGGCCTGCATCGGCGAACCGCCGCCGCCCGGCGACTGCCAGAACGAGCTCGACGCCTGCTTGGCGATGGCGCCCGATCCCATGCTCGCCCAAGCGTGCTTCGACCAATTCGAATCGTGCGTCGGCGAGCCTCCGCCGCCCCCGGACGATTGCTTCATCGAGTTCGACGGCTGCTTGCAACAAGGCCTCCCGCCCGAGATCTGTGACGAGCAGCTGCAGGCCTGCATCGGCGAGCCGCCGCCGCCCCCGGACGACTGTCAGAGCGAGCTCGATGCCTGCTTGGCGATGGCGCCCGATCCCATGCTCGCCCAGGCTTGCTTCGACCAATTCGAGTCGTGCGTCGGCGAGCCTCCGCCGCCGGACGACTGTCAGAACGAGCTCGACGCCTGCTTGGCGATGGCGCCCGATCCCATGCTCGCCCAGGCTTGCTTCGACCAATTCGAGTCGTGCGTCGGCGAGCCCCCGTCCCCGGACGACTGTGACGCAGCCTTCGCCGACTGCCTCGCCTTCGCCCAGAGCGACGAGGACGTGTTGGTCTGCGAGGAGCAGCTCGCGATGTGCTACTGAGCTCGAGCGTTCGAGCTCGTCCGGCCGCGCTCGAGCGTTCGAGCGCGGCCGCTTCGTGTCCTCGAACGCCAAGGCTATGCTCGCGGCGATGCAGCCTCTGCCCGCGCGGGTCGATCTCGCCATCGTCGGCGCCGGCACGGCGGGTGCGGCCGCGGCCACGTTCGCGGCACGTCGCGGCCTGCGGGTGCTCTGCCTCGATCGCCGGCCCCTCGAGCAGGCCGGCGCGCGCTGGATCAACGGGGTGCCG